>CAILJQ010000116.1 GCA_903834625.1 uncultured Bacteroidota bacterium | reverse complement strand
ACAATTAATGCCTATTTCTTTTAAACTAGTTTCTAATTTGTATCTTTATACTAATCAAAATCAGCCAACAGCCATCAAAGTGTTTTCCCAAATGCGTAAAATAATCCTCTTACTTTTCATACTACCCATGCAGCTTTTTGCTCAAGGAACTTGGAAGCGTATGGCTGATTTTCCTGTGACAAATAGGTCAGGTGATGATAAGATAAATTCATTTGTAATTGATGGAAAATTGTATGTTTTTCTTATCAGGAATCAACCCAAGATCACAGAAGTTTGGGAGTTCAGCCCTAATTTGAATACCTGGACAAAAAAGAATAATTTTATTGGGCCCTTTCAGCAATATCCTTTTTGTGTAGGAATTGGAAGTAAAGGATACTATGGTTTAGGCAATGAAGACTCTTTAGCCTTATGGGAATATGAACCCAAAACTGATACTTGGACATCCAAAGGTGTACCTTCAAATTTTATTAGTGGTACCCGTTCTTTTACAATTGGAGGTAAGGGTTATTTTGCCATGACTGAATGGTCTATTTGGGTCTACAACCCAGATTCTAATAGTTGGCGAGAATCAACAAGATACCCTACAACACCCGCAGCATATCCAATTATATTTACTATTGGCGACATTGCATATATAGGAGGGGGCTATAAAAACCAATGGCATAATAATGATTTCTATTCTTTTGACCCTAAACTAAATCAATGGAAAAAAAAGAATGGTTTACCCAATGAGTATTTTTGGCAAAGCTTTTCAATTTGTCAAAATGCTTATGGTATAGATAATACAAAGGACAAATTTTATAGGTATAGTTACGGTACTGATACTTGGACTATGATTGGCAAAAGACCCAAAATGAATCCTTATGTTTCGGTTAGTATTGGCAAGAAAGGATATATGGGTTTGGGAGAGGATAGTTTAAATATAACAACAAACATCCTATGGGAATTTACCCCAGGCGATTCTTGCACACAATTTTCATCGATTGAAGAAACAAAAGCAATTGATTTCTCCCTTTCTCCGAACCCACTAAGTACAGAATCTTATTTACATTTAAACAGTTCAACCAATGAAACATTTACCTTTAACCTATACCAATCCAATGGTTTGTTGGTTCGAACCGAAATAGGAATAGCAAATGAACCTTTAAAGATTACAAAAGCAGGTTTAGCTAATGGATTGTATTTTTACCAAATAAGCATGGGTTCAAAACAGGCGGTAGGGAAATTGGTGCTTGAGTGATGGGGTAGGAGTTAAGGGGTATGATTTAGTTTGAAAGTATACCGCTTTACCCTCGTGTAATTTGTGGTTTTAACTCTGTGAATTCTGTGTTAAAGAAAATACCTTATAAGGAATACCATGATTTAGAATGGAAAATCTTTTGTTATTCCATAATTAAAAAACACAAAATACGGAAAGGTTCTCACAAAGTACACGAAGGTTTTGGTTAGGGCTTTTCTGTCCATGTTGTCTAACTCTAGGAGCTTTGAGTTAAAATCAAATAATCATTAACGGGGATGGCGCCGCCTGTTAGAACATGAGTAGAATGCCCGCTAACTTTTAATTTCAAGTTCTTTCAAACTGATAACTAATTTGTATCTTTATACTCACCAAGCCACCAAACCAGTAATCAAATTGTTACCCCAAATGAGCAAATTTGTATGCTTACTTTTCATACTGCCTATGCAGCTTTTTGCTCAAGGTACATGGAAGCGTATGGCTGATTTTCCGGTAATGAACAGGTCAACCGATGATAGGATGAACTCATTTGTAGTCGATGGCAAAATGTATATTATGTATGCCAGGAAAAATTCAACCATTACAGAGGTTTGGATGTTTGATTCAAAATTGAATTCGTGGACTCAAAAGAAAAATTTTAGTGGACCAACTCAAAAATATTCTTTTGGATTAGGTATTGATAATAGTGCTTATTTTGGTTTAGGAAATAATATTGATACTTCAAATGGAATTGGATTTTGGCTATATAATTCAGCAAATGATAATTGGGCTCCGAAGATGCTTCCAGCAAAATTAATATCTGGTAAAAGTTTTGAGCACAATGGAAAAGGTTATTTTGGATTGGGACATTTTGACCCATCAATTTGGGTTTACAATTCAGATTCTAATAATTGGCAATGGTGCACAGATTTTCCTTACATAATTCCTATTAGTGGGTCATTTATTTTTAGGATTGGTGATAAAGTTTATTTTGGCGCTGGTGTTGATAATTTGAATATATCACATAAAATTTTTTACTCTTTTGACCCTATTACAAAAGGTTGGATAAGATTAAATAATCTTCCAAATGAATACTTTTTCCAAGGTTTTTCAATTTGTGAGCACGGATATGCGATTTGCAGCACAAATGATAATCTATATATTTATGATTATTTAAAGGATGTTTGGACAATCAAGGGAATCAGGCCCAAAATGTTTCCCAAAATTGTTTATTCCATAGGCAAAAAAGCTTATTTAGGGTTAGGTGAAGATAGTATAGGTAACCCAACAAACATCCTCTGGGAATATACCCCAGACGATTCTTGCACACAGTTTTCGGGGGTAGAAACAGCCA
Organism: uncultured Bacteroidota bacterium; assembly: GCA_903834625.1. GTDB lineage: Bacteria > Bacteroidota > Bacteroidia > UKL13-3 > UKL13-3 > B1. Next base: position 2,979 of record CAILJQ010000116.1, on the reverse strand, counting down.
AAACGATTGAATTCTCTCTTTTTCCTAACCCCGTAACTACAGAATTCTATTTACAAATAAACAACCCAACCCATGAAGCATTTACATTTAACCTGTACCAATCCAATGGTTTGTTGGTTCGAACCGAAATAGCTTATGCAAATGAACCCTTAAGAATGACCAAGGATGCTTTGGTGAATGGTTTATATTTTTACCAAATAACTATGGGATCAAAACATGCAGTGGGGAAATTGGTGCTTGAGTGAAGAATGATTAGTGTGGATTGAAGAGGGTTAACCAAATGCGAACCCATGTTCACTCCATACGAACATGAGTTCCCAAAATGCATCTCCATGTTCGTATTTACTTAACTGCTGTTCATAAAATGCGAACCCGTGTTCGTTTCAGACGAACACGGGTTCCCAAAATGCATCTCCGTGTTCGTGTTTTCTTAACACCCGTTAATAAAATTCGAACTCATGTTCACTCCAGACGAACACGAGTTCCAAAATGCTTCTCCGTGTTTGTAATTCCTTAACAGCTGTTCCTTAAACGCGAACCCGTGTTCGTTTCAGACGAACACGAGTTCCCAAAATGCATCTCCGTGTTCGTTTTTACATAACAGCTGGGGTCGAATACATGAAAATGCCAAATAAACATAAAAAAAGTTACAATAAATCATAAAAAAGTTTGTTTGAATAGTTTTCATTTTTTAATTTCGTTATATACAATTTAATTTATTATTATATAAACCAATTTAAAACAAAAAAAATTTTATTCTACCTAGGAGTTGCAATGATCCCACTCTTATCATTTAAACCAACTAGTGAAAAGCCTACTAAGAAATTTAAACTTTCTTACACCTTAGAGGTTAGTCTTGGACATCCTTCTTCCGCATGCAATGGCTATTGTTGTTTTGATTTTATATCTCAAACTTGGTTTCATTTGCCCTGCTTTGGTGAAGGTTCTGAGTGCAAGCATACAGTTACAATCGAATATGAATTAATGCCAAGCCAATCGGGAGTTACAGATGTAACGTTGGATTTAATTGATGAAGTTGACCATGCGGACTTACCTCTACCAAACAGAAGCGTTAAAATTTATGATGAAAATGGAAACTTAAAATATTTGAATATTCCTGCACAAATTATTCATGTTACAAACTTTAATCCAAATGTAAATACAATTTATTCGCTTCAAAATTGCACAGTTACTCAAACTGCACTCTATTAATTCACGAGTAAAAAAAAGAGGCCGATTCAAAAGGTGAATCGGCCTCTTTTTGGAAGAATAAAAATAATTCAAGTTATATTTAGATATTATTTTCTATTTTGACAAATTATTTAATTTTATCAAAAACCTAATGTTCGGAAAACTATTTTTTAATATAGTATTATATGTTATTTTATTTGTCGCCTCAAGTATTTTACTCGGTTATTTTGAACAACGAATTGTTAAAGTGTTAGTACTTGCAGTTTTTATTGCAATATCTATTTTCAATTCAATTCAATTATTTCCATATTCAAATATTAGATTTTTTTCGATTAAGGCTAAAAATGCCCACTATTTATTAATAGCATTTATTTTACCAATTTTCTCGTTTTTTTTGATCTACATTAATACTAAAATAAATGAATATTTGACAGGAATAACCTTTGATTACTCCAATATATTAGGGGTATTTTTATCTCAAATTTATGTTGCAATTACCGAAGAGTTGTTTTTTCGAGGATTAATATTCTATACTTTATTCAAAACAAGTAAAAAATTCTTGTTGTCTGCAATAATTTCCTCAATAATTTTTTCTCTTTTTCATGGGTTAGGACATTCGATTAATTCAGAGTATCAACTTTTCATTTCATATTTTGTTATTGGAACAATACTTTGTTCATTATTTATTTTAAGTTATTCAATTTGGCCATGTATTGTGTTTCATTTTACAAACAATTTTTTAACCAATTCAATTGATTTTAATTTAGGCGTATTCGAGAAATATTTAACCCCACTTTCACCAGTCTTGTTTTTACCTTACGTTTTGCCACTTTTATTTTTCTCCCTGTATTTATACTTTTATAAGGTGTGGAAATTGAAAACGTATAATTCAGATTTTTGAAAATAAATTTCTAAATTTTTTTTTTCATTGTAATGAGTTTCTAAAACTTGTGTCATATTGCAATTATGTAATCTCAATTTTATCTATCTCTTTCATCAACCTATCAGTTTCAAACAATGTAACTATTATTTTTTGATAGTGCAAAATATCTTCAAACTCTAGTTTCCTATCCTTACGGTCTTTAAGCCACTTTGTAAGTGCCCCATTTCTCGGACGGGGTTAAATTCGGCAATTCAAATATGATGATTAATTTCTAAATATTTAAGCGGGCTACAATTGTTTAATGATTGATGTGGATGAGTTAAGTTGTATTCGTCCATCCACTCGGAAGCCAGGAGCCTTAAATGATTTAATGATTCGAATAGGTAAGCATCCAGAATATCTTCTCTAAAGGTTCTGTTAAATCGTTCAATAAAAGCATTCTGAGTAGGTTTTCCCGGTTGTATGTATCTTATCTTTATTCCTTTTTCGTTACAAAAATCCACGAATACATGTGATAAAAATTCAGGGCCGTTGTCACACCTGATTTCTTCAGGTAATGGTCTGCGTTCAGAAAGTTCCTTGAGTGCCTTCACCAGCGAATGCCCTGAGTGGGAGTAGTCAGCCTTAATGGCTAATGCCTCACGATTGTAATCATCAATCATATTCATAATTCTTACTTTTCTACCGTTCATTAAAGTATCATGCATAAAATCAACGCTCCATATCAGGTTTGGACTCGCTGGTTGGCACAACGCCTCCACAACGCGTTGTGGCAGCCTGCGCTTATGTTTTCTGCGTTTATTCAAGTTTAAAAGCTTATACACACGTTTCACGCGTTTATGATTCCATACTATTCCTTCATTCCTTATGCGCCTGAAATAGTATGGAAAACCACGTGTGGGTTT
>CAILJQ010000115.1 GCA_903834625.1 uncultured Bacteroidota bacterium | reverse complement strand
GAAAACCAGGCGGCTTTGGTAAGTAGAGGGTGTGGCATTTGAAAACTACCATCGTTTAAATAACAAACATCAAAGGTTCGAACCAAATCATTAATTGACTGACTGTCTTCAAAATCTTCCAAAACAAAGTAATTGTTTTGCCTACCAGAAATCAATAATTCATTTAATAATTCCCGCGTTTTCTCATTTAAATTTTCAGGCTCCAATTTGCCCGCGCAAACAAAAAAATAGGCATCGGGTGCGGCAGTTAGTGCAAGCGACAAGAAGTTTTCAGGGTTTTCATCTTCTAATAATATGGTACCAACCACCATTCTGTCTCGCGCCATCTTTTTTATTTGCTCGCTAACCTTTAATTGTGTTGATGGCAAACTCAAATCACTTACATCTGGCATTACCACTACTTTTTTATATACCCTACTTTTTAAGTTTTCAGAATTAAACCTATCCAAAGTGGCAACACCCACGCATTTCTCAGAAGTAAAGAGGTAGTCTATATCTCCAAACTTTGGGTCAATATTTAGTGGCAAAGTTTCACCCTCAAAGTCTTGGGTCTGGGTTATAATACCACTCCAGAAATAAGGGAACGTTAGCTCAAATACTTTTTTTCCTATTTTCGGTTTGATCCAATCATCTACGGGCGCAAAGAAAACAAAGTCGATTTTTGTTTTCATGCTGCGTTCTGCCTGATGAAGGGTGCGCGTAAGTTTTATGTTCCGAACCAAAAAGGAAAAGTTTCCATCTGGCACCTGACCCTGACTCTCTTCTATAGGAAAACAATGAATTCTATCTGAATGGTCGCGAAACCGCACCAATAATTCATTTCTAATTTCTATCCATCCCGGAGAAAAAATGGCAATATGTTTCTGCAACCGCAACAATGCCTCTGCATATTGCAAAGCATAGGTGCGGTATCGATACTGATCTCTACTGAAAATCAAACCAATACAAAAAACATCCATCCATACAAAGGTCATACATTCACCTTGAACCCCTTTGGCTAATTTTGCACATTCTCACAAAATTTGGAGGAATATTCAATCAGAATAAACAAGCCATTCTGCAATATTTTAAAAAAAATTAGCCAAGGGCTTTACTTTTTATTGAAAAGTTCTACCTTTGCGCTCCCCGAATTGACCGATGGTGTAACTGGCAACACATCTGATTTTGGTTCAGAGGAGTCTAGGTTCGAGCCCTAGTCGGTCAACAAATTTTTTCATACTGCCTCAAAAGCAGTTAAATACAATCTTATGGCGGTTAAAAACGAAGTAAAGATTTTCTCAGGTACACGATCAAAGTATCTTGCAGAGGAAATTGCAAAAGCATATGGTGTACCACTCGGTGATTGCACTATTTCCTATTTCAGTGATGGAGAATTCCAACCTAGTTTCAATGAATCTGTTCGCGGTTGTGATGTTTTCCTTATTCAAAGCACCTTTGCCAACACAGATAATTTAATGGAGCTCTTGCTCATGATTGATGCTGCGAAAAGAGCATCAGCGCATTATATTACTGCGGTTATTCCATATTTTGGAATGGCTAGGCAAGATAGAAAAGACAAACCTAGGGTTTCTATTGGTTCAAAAGTAGTGGCTGATATGCTTACCGTTGCAGGTGCTAGCAGGGTTATTACCATGGACCTTCATGCTCCACAAATTCAAGGTTTCTTTGAGGTACCTGTTGACCACCTAGATCCAGCAGTTATATTTCTTCCATATATGAAGAGCCTAAATATGGGTAGCAATATTATGATTGCTTCCCCAGATATGGGTTCATCTGCCCGTGCCAGAACTTATGCCAAAGCATTGGGTTGTGACATGGTTATTGTAGATAAAGAGCGTAGAAGGGCAAATGAAATTGCCTCTATGACCCTTATTGGAGATGTAACCGGAAAAGATGTATTAATGGTAGATGATATTATTGATACCGGTAACACACTTGCCAAAGCAGCCCAATTGATAAAAGACAAAGGTGCCACCAGCGTAAGAGCTATGTGTACTCACCCCGTATTGAGCGGCAAAGCATACGAAAACATTGAGAACAGTGTGCTCGATGAGTTGGTTGTATGTAATACCATTCCTTTGGTTCGAACCGATTCAAAAATTAAGCAATTATCCGTTGCCCAATTATTTGCAGACGCCATTCGCAATATCACCGAACATGGCTCTATCTCAAGCCTTTTCGATTTAAATAAATAACAAGTAAGGCAATCATGAAACCTCTTGTGGGTTCATTGTGCGCCCTTGTGATGAAATAAACAACAATAAATTAAAACAATAAAAAGATGAAATCAGTAGCATTATTCGGTCACGCCAGAACAGATGTTGGCAAAGTATCTACAAAAGCCTTAAGAGAAGAAGGTAAAGTTCCATGTGTAATATATGGTGGTACAGACCACGTACACTTCTCTGTTTATGAACCAGATTTTAAGTTATTGGTTTATACACCAAATACTTACAAAGTAAAATTAGACATCGATGGTAAAGAATACCGTGCCATTTTGAAAGATATCCAATTCCATCCAGTAAACGATTCTATCGTTCATGCAGATTTCTTAGAAATTCATGAAGACAAAGCCGTTGAAATTGGTATTCCAGTGAAATTAGTTGGTAATTCAATTGGTGTTCGTCAAGGGGGTAAATTGGTTGTAAAATCAAAGAAATTAAGAGTTAAAGCCCTTCCTTCGCAATTACCAGATTTTATTGAAGTAAACATTGATACTTTAGAAATAGGTAAGTCCATTAAAGTTGCAGACATTGCTTCAACCGCTGGAATTACCTTATTAGATTCGCCAAATAACCCTGTGGTAAGTGTTAATACTACCCGTGCCGCTCAAGAAGCTGCAAAAGCAGAGGAGAAAGAAAAATCAGGTAAGAAAAAATAATTTAATATATTTTTTATTCAGGATAAACGGGGCCTACAGCGATGTGAGCCCCGTTTTTTTTGTTTAAGCAGAAAATTAATTTGATAAAATAATAGAAGAACTTTAGTTTCGTGACTACAGAATATAGTACTATGAAAAAAATAATTCTACTCTCCTACCTTTTTGCATGTAGCCTTGTGACGTTTGCACAAACGCCAGCACCTGCAACAAAACCTGCGCCAGCGCCTGCTGCCAAACCAGCTCCTGCACCTGCGGCAAAACCAGCCCCTGCGGCAAAATCGGATGCCAAACCAGGTTCAGCCATTGGGGTGAATTTCTCCACAAATGGCATTGGACTTCAATTTGCGCGAGATATTGGAACTTCCAAATTACTAGCTTTTGAAATAGGTGCTAGCTATTTGCCTTATTCTATTAGCAACATGCAATTGGAATTAGATGGTTCAAAGCTAAACTTAAATGGAGATATCAAATTAGGTGCTATCAATGCCATGATTGATTTTTATCCCATGAAGAATGCTTTTAAATTCACTGCAGGCTTATCATATATGTTAACAGAAGCAAGTTTCACCGCTACTCCGGTTGATTCTGCCAAACAGGGTGATATCATGATTTCTCCAGAAGAACAAGGTATTATAAGTATAGGTGCAACTATGGGACCAATAGTTCCTTATGTTGGAATTGGTTTTGGTAGAGCAGTGCCTAAAAAGAGGTTCTCTTTTAATTTTGAAATGGGCGCTTATTATATTAACCAACCAAACATTTCTTTCAAAACCACTGGAATGCTTGAACCAACTTCTTCACAACAACCTGTTTTACAAGGCAATGTTGCTGATTACAATTGGTTACCTATGATGAATATGGGTTTCAATTTCAAAATCTCAAAGTAATTCCAAGTTCCCATTTTAAAAAAAATTAACTCATGAAAAAAAATATATTTTTTAGCCTATTTGCATTAGTAGGCATTACAACAAGTATCTTACTATTAGATGCCTGTAAATTAAAAAACCCAACAGATGGTTTTAAAATTATTGTGAAGGCAGATGCCTTGCAAGCTCCCAACAATTTTTTTGTGCTCGATTCAAAAACGGGTAACCAAGCAGATCTTCCTGCTAATTATGAGGTAGCCGTAACTGGACCTGGCGCTGCCTATGTTTTTTCACCAGGTGGTACAAAGAAAATTGTAGTTATCCAAGGAGTATTGCAATTCTCACTCAGAAAAGGATTTGTTCCAACCGCTGCAAATCCTATAAAATTCAATTTTGAATTTCATAACAGTAAATACCTAGATTTGGTATACCCTGTTGAAATTACCTCATTAGACCAATTTTCTGAAAATATTTCTTTGGTAAACTTTGATAATCCACCTTCTGGTTCAACAGGCAAGAAACAAGATGTTCCTGCAGACACTTCAGGAAAAACAACCACAAAAGTAGAAATTGTTATCCCTAAAGCTCAAGGTAAAGAAGAGGCAGCAACCGTTGAAATTGAAGCGGGTACCCAATTAAAAGACAAAGATGGCAACAATGTAGTTGGTACTATTGAGGCTAAAATTTTACATGCAACTCCAACCGACAGTTCTATAGGTTCATTCCCAGGAGGTATTACCATTGCCGGCACCAAAGATGCATCAGGTGCAGCACTTCCAGGTGGTGAAATTAGTACAACAGGATGGGTAAATTTTGAGATGAGTGCCGGTGGAAAACAGGTAAAAACCTTTTCTCAGCCTGTATCAGTTAACATGGAAATCAAACCAGGTACCATTAATCCAAAAACAGGGGTTGCCTATGTTGCTGGAGATGATTTAGATGTTTACAGCTTGTCTGCAGGTGAAAATACATGGGTAAAAGAAGGCACCACTAAGGTTGTAAAGAATGATTCAACCAATAAATTAGAGGCGCCTATGTCTATCAACCACTTATCTGTTTGGATGGCGGGAATTATATTGGCTCCTTGCGGAAATGTATTAGAGCTTGGATACGATAACTCAGCCAATGTAAATGCCATTTCTGGCAAATTTGAAGTCTATTCAATTGCAAATGCCCTACTTGCAAGCGTTAACTTTACAGTCCCAGCAAGTAACTCAAATTATAGAATTACTGTTGGAACTTTCAGACCAAGTGAAGGCACTAAATACAATGTAAAAATAACCTTCGAAGGAGTTTCAAATCCTGTTGAATTTAACAATACGGTTCTTTGTAATTCAGCCTTAAAAGCTACAGTTCCAACCATTAATACTAACCAAATTCAATTTAAAGTAAAAATGTTGTGTACCAACGGAAACCAAGTTTTATTGCCCGATAATTATACGATATATTACATAAAGGAAACTGAATACCAAAACACAATTGTTAGAGACCCTAACAATTCTTCTAAAGACCATAAAATAGATCCTTCAGATGGTCTTGTAGATGGAGTTGAATGGAAAAAGAAGCAACTTAGAGCGATTACAGGATCCAATGAAGCCTATAATTTGATTTCCTTTTCAGTTGGCGACGACTATTTTACCTCGAGTGCAACAGGCACACAATACAGATTTGCCGTGTATTACAATGATGGAAGCAAATCATCTAGAGAGGATTATGTTACTCCAGCACCTGGCTACACAGATGCCATAAAAGGTTCAGGTGTTTATAGTGCAAATATTACCTTAAAAACTTGCCCATTATAAGATTGAATTAGTAGACATTAAAAAAGCCACCTAAAATTTTAGGTGGCTTTTTTGTTTTTGAACCAGTTACACAAATCAACCATAGGAATATCTAAAATTACCTATTTTGCAACCAAATGAAATTCCTAATTGTTGGTCTTGGTAATATAGGTGATGAATACGCAAATACCCGTCATAATATTGGTTTTGACGTAGCAGACGCCCTAGCAGAAAAGTACAAAGAAACTTTTAAACCAGATAGGTATGCCGACTTATGTGAAATATCATTGAGAGGAAGGCACCTTTACATAATAAAACCCAACACCTATATGAATTTGAGTGGTAAAGCCGTTAGGTATTGGATGCAAACCCTTAAAATTCCCGTAGAAAATATATTTGTATTGGTAGATGATTTGGCCATTCAATTTGGAAAAATTAGGATTCGTGGAAATGGAAGTGATGCCGGACATAATGGATTAAAAAGTATTCAAGAACTTTTGCTGACCCAAAATTATCCTAGATTACGCTTCGGTATTGGTAATAATTTTCCGAAAGGAAGGCAAGTAGATTTTGTGTTAGGCAGATGGTCGAATGAAGAATTAATAGAAATGCCACCCCTCATTCAAAAATCGGTTCAGGCAGTAGAAAGCTTTGCCACCAGAGGCCTTGCAGCTACCATGAACGACTTTAACAAATAAGCATGCAGGAAGCTCCCAAAGAAAAAAACAACTATGTAAGCAACTCCTTTTGGATGTTACTTGAAAAGTCTGCGAGAATCATTTCTGGCATATTGGTAGGGATTTTAGTAGTAAGATATTTAGGTGATAAACAGTTTGGAATTCTTACCCTTGGCTTAAGCTACATAGGGGTTTTCACTATTTTCTCTACCTTGGGATTAGATAGCTTGGTGGTGCGCGAATTGCTTACCAGGAACGATAAAAAATATACCATCTTAGGCACAGCATTTGGATTGCGCTTAATAGGTTCTGTTGGGGTAGTGGCTATGTCGTGCACCTACTCCCTCTTGCGCGACCCACTTTCTACTACCTATATTGTATTTCTATTAAGTCTTTCCATTGTTTTCCAATCTATCACTGTGATTGATTTTTATTTTCAATCGCAGGTAAAAGGAAAACTTACTGCTATCAATCAAGTAATAACTTTGGCGGTGTCTGCATTGGTTAAATTAGGACTCATTTATTGGGAGGCTCCATTAGAATGGTTTGCAACTATGGCAGGCCTTGAGGCGGCTATTACTGCTGGTAACCAATTGCTTTTTTACCACAAAGAGGGAGAAAAAATTTCTCAATGGAAATTTAGTTTTCCTGAGGCCAAATATTTACTTCTATTGGCTATTCCTATCATTGCTTCTTCTTTTGTTCAATTACTTACCCAAAATGCAGATACCATTTTAATTGCACGCTTTATAAGAGATATGGGTCAGGTTGGACAGTATGGCGCAGGATTAAGAATTAGTCAGGCTTCTTACTTTATACCCGTGGCTATTTGTGCGGCAGTATTTCCTGGCATTGTAAACAATAGAGACAACACCGAATTGCAGCTCAAACGTTTGGTTCAGTTATACAGCCTCATGTTTTGGGGTGGTGTAATAATGATTTTAGGGGGCATGCTCTTTGGCGATTGGGTTATAGGATTTTTATATGGAAGTAAATTTCCGGGTGCACCACTTATATTTAAGATCCACATTTTTGCCTGCTTACCCATATTTTGGGGAACGGCTTGGGGAGTATGGATGATGACTATTCAGAAGCAAAAGTACATACTCTGGATGCAGCTTATAAGTGCTTGTATTATTTTAGGTTCGGAGTTTATTCTTATCCCTAGTCTAGGAATAAAAGGCGCCGCCCTTTCAGCAGTGCTTGGTGCGTATGTTTCTTTTTTCTTTATGATTCTTGCGTACAAACCTAAGGAGGGACTGAAAGTTTTTATTCAGGCCGCAAACCCGAAAAGCCTTGTAGAAGTTATAAAATATTGGAAAGGATAATTCGTACATTGCGCTATGCTTGTATTTGCAGCACATCCATCTGAACGACTTATTTTTATTCTCAACCAAATTTTGGTAGTAAGGTTAGGCTTATCATACAAATTAACCGACAACCCAACCTATTTCGAAAAATCACCTTCTTTGCGCATCAATTATGGAACAGAAATTGTGGAAGGTTGTTTAAATATTCCTGCCATAAATTTGTTATACGAAGAAAATATTAGACCACAACAAATTGAGGTAATACCCGCAGAGCCATGGCATTTTCTATTCTTTGAAACATCCTTTCAGGAAATACCAGATTTTAGGAAACATACCATACATCTTCCATTTGATATCCTCTCTGCTAGCTTTTATTTGTTAAGCAGGTATGAAGAATATTTTTTGAGTAAAAAAGATGAACATAATAGGTTCAAACCGGAAGATAGCCTTGCATGTAAACAAAACTTTTTACAATTACCTTTGGTAGATATTTGGCTGAACCAATTTGCACTCCTGCTCAAAAAACAATACCCAGAATTATCTTTTACTTCTCCAAAATATACGCAACTTAATACCATTGATATTGACTTTGCCTACAAATACAAAGGCTTGTCATTTTGGCAAAAATCAAAAAAATATTTAGGGTCTTGGTTGAGAAAAAAACCAGATAACAAAGCCCTGCATCCTCCAGCAGAAGATCCATATGATACCTATGACTCACTCTTGAAATATCCTTCTGTAAAGAATATAAAAACCTACTTTTTTTTCCTCTTGGCAGACTATGGTGGACATGATAAAAACATAGCTCCACAATCACTTGAAATGCTTGAATTAATAAACAAACTTAAGCAGCACAACCTATGTGGAATTCATCCTTCATACAAAGCAGGAATTAATGCCAAAGTATACAAACAGGAGCATACCTTATTTGAGAAATTGTTTCATTCAAAACCAATCCTATCAAGACACCATTTTCTTAAAATTAGACTTCCAGAAAGCTATGAATGGATGGAAACATTAGGAATAAAAAACGATTATAGCCTAGCCTATTCCTCTCAAGTTGGGTTTAGGGCATCTACCTGTTTTCCATTTCAATTTTTTCATCTGCCTAAAAATAAAACTTTAGATATTTGGGTTCACTCACCTTGTTTAATGGATGTAACCTTAAAAAATAGTTTGAACCTAAACCCTCAAGAAGCTATTGACTTAATCAAAAAATTGAAAAGTGAAGTGCAAAAAGTAAATGGTGAATTCATTAGCATTTGGCATAATTCAAGCTTCGATATAGAATCTGGATGGCAAGATTGGGATCAGGTTTATCAAGGCTTATTCGAATAAAATTGTATTTTTGCGCCATAGTTATCACTTATGAATTCTGAACTTAAAATATACAATACCCTTACAAAGGAAAGCTCCATTTTTAAACCTTTACATACTGGCTATGTGGGTATGTATGTTTGCGGACCAACAGTATATAGCAATGCACATTTAGGCAATGCCCGAACCTATATTTCTTTTGATATTATTTTTAGATACCTCACCCATTTAGGTTACAAAGTAAGGTATGTTAGAAACATCACAGATGCCGGACACCTTGAGGGAGACAGGGATGAAGGAGATGATAAATTTGCTAAAAAAGCCAAGTTAGAACAGGTTGAACCCATGGAGATCGTGCAAAGATATACCCTCGATTTTCATAAGGTATTGGAGCAGTTTAACACCCTTCCACCGAGCATTGAGCCAACTGCAACTGGTCATATCATTGAACAAATTGAAATGACCAAAAAAATCCTTGCTAATGGATATGCATATGAAACAAATGGAACTGTTTATTTTGATGTAGAAAAATTCTCCAAAGAACATAATTACACTGCTTTATCAAATCGTAACCTAGATGAGCTATTAAACAATACACGCGAACTAGACGGACAAGATGAAAAAAAAGGGAGGCTTGATTTTGCCCTATGGATAAAAGCCAAACCTGAGCATTTAATGAAGTGGCAAAGTCCGTGGGGAGAAGGTTTTCCTGGGTGGCACATAGAATGTTCTGCCATGAGCTCTAAATATTTGGGCAATGAATTTGATATTCATGGAGGTGGAATGGACTTGGTTCCAACCCACCATACCAATGAAATTGCACAAAACTTAGCATGCCATCATACACAACCTGCCAAGTACTGGGTTCATACCAATATGCTTACTGTTAATGGCCAAAAAATGAGTAAGAGTTTGGGGAATTCGTTTTTACCTGAAGAACTATTCAGCGGAAAACATCCATTGCTTGATAAAGGTTATAGTCCAATGACCGTTCGCTTCTTTATGTTGCAAGCTCATTATAGAAGTACCCTCGACTTTAGGAATGATGCCCTACAAGCTGCTGAGAAAGGCCTTGCCCGATTGTTAAACGCCTGCAAGTTATTACCAAATTTAAAAACAAGCAGTAAAAGTAGCTTCTCTACAACCGAGATAAAGGAAAAGGTATATGCGGCTTTGAATGAAGATTTTAACACACCAATTGCCCTTGCAGAACTTTTTGATTTGGCACGTTTGGTCAATTTGGTTAACGACGGAAAAGAAAGCTTAACTGAAGAGGATAAGTTAGATTTAGCATCCTTCTTGCATACAATTGTATTTCAAGTACTTGGACTAAAACATGAAGAGCAAGCTGGTTCAGCTAAGATAGATGGTTTGATGCAAATGGTTTTAGGTGTAAGAAACGAAGCCAAAAGTAAAAAAGACTTTGCCACTTCCGATTTTATCAGAGATAAATTGAAAGATTTAGGCATTGAGATTAAGGATGGCAAGGAAGGCACACAATACAATATCTTGTAGTAATAATTTATTAAGTGGTATCAAACTATAAATATTTGGTAACATAGAAGTGATTTGAAGGCATTAGCTTTGTATTCGTTAGCTATGATGAATTCAATGAATACCCAAACTCAAATATCTACTCCAAATATCTTCAAAGAAGATTTTACCTCGCTCTATAAAATTTATGCAGGATTTGAAAAGGGGAGAGATGGCAGCATCCTTTCTGTTGATATTATAGATGGGTACCTGAAATCTGATGAAAGAATGTTTTTGAAAGCAAGCTATTTGATTGAAAAAAACATTTGGTATGCTGAAGTAGAAATAATTCCGAATCAGCAAATGAATACTTATTTAAAAATCAATCAAGAATTCCCTCAAATGAATTCTATTTTTATCAAGGTAAGTAAAAAAGGCCAAACAGTTGGCTATCAGTGGATTGATCTAGAAGGGAATATTTTGAGCATTCCTAATGCCATTCCTACAGTACCCGAAACTTACGAAGTTAGTCTTTAAAATGCCTAATTTTAGGTAGTTAATTTCGACTTTCCTACTTGGAATATTTCTGCCTTTTGTATTGATTGCCAATTTTATATGTATTAGATTTGGTAATTAAATTCCTTTAAAACTAATTTTTTTTACTATGAATAAATTCTTTACCTATTTGCTACTGTTTATTTTCAGTTGCTTTGGGACAATTGTTAGCGGCCAAGCTCCTACAATATTTAATGGTGGCTTAAGATTTAATGGAGATGTTCTTACCCAAACTTCTGCCGCAGGAGTTACCTATTTTGGGGGAAATTTTACTAGTATAAATAGTAAAACTGGTCCATTGGTTGGATATAATAGTCTTAACCTTCAGCTTAATGTTAATAATACCTACAAAAAAATTAATGGAACCATAAGAAAGGTAATTTCTGATGGGGCTGGCGGTTATTATGTTGGGGGACAATTTTCTTACTCTAATGGTACTAGTAATTACTATAACCTAATTAGAATATCTTCAGCAAATGTTGTAACCCCAGTTGGTAATAATAGTAATTTGGGTTTTGTAAACGACCTAATTATTAACAGCGGTAAGTTATATGTTCTGCGTTCAACGGGTGTTACTAGGGTAAATTTAGCAACCAATGTATATGACAACTTGAACATTGCAGGAGATGCAAGATGTGCTTATTTTTATGGGACCAAGCTTTATTTTGGGGGTAAATTTTTTAGGAATGGGAACAACCAATCCATATTAACATACGATATCCCTTCACAAATAGTAGATTCTTGGAATCCAGGAATTAGTAGTACCAATGTTAATGGGTCATTAAACATTGCAATTGTTAACTGTTTTGCTGCTCATAATGGAATTTTATACTACGGAGGAACCAATATAGCCTTTGTTAATAATATAGCCAAAAGCAACTTTGGGGGTATTAATCTCTCAAATAATAGCCCTGCTCCCATTAATGTGATGGTTATAGGAACATCGGTTAATGCCATGACAGTAATAGGAAATAACCTTTTCATAGGAGGATTATTTACCTATATGAGATCAAGTATGAGTTCTCCTTTATATAGTAGATTAAATTTGGGCTTAGTAACTTTAGGAACAAATCAGGTACATGCTACTTGGAGTCCAAATCCAAGTGGACAAGTGAATTCATTAAGTTTTGTCCAAAATTTGTTGTCTGTTGGTGGGAACTTCTTTTCCATTGGTGGACAAGGACGTTCAAATTTGGCATTCTATTTATCCCCGTCAACCACAAGTCCAACACTTTCTGCAACGGTAAAACCTGATCCAAATGGGCAAGTTTTCTTTGTTGGAGTATTTGGAACACAAATGATGATTGCAGGACAATTTTCTGAGTTTATTCATACACATGCACAAGGCATCGCAGCAATAAATTCAACCACTGGGTTACCTATATCATTTGCTGCAAAAATAACGAGTGTTACTGCCGTAAATGTCATACATGTGGTTGGAACTAACATCTTTATTGGAGGGGCATTTGGAACAGTAAACAACATAAGTAGGAATAATTTTGCTGTTGTAAATACTTTAGGAAACCTTGTAAATACTATCAATTTAACCTTTAACAATACTGTAAGGTCTATCACAAATAATGGAAACGACATTTTTGTTGGAGGGGATTTTAATCTTGTTACCAATGTTTTAACAGGAGTTCAGACTCCAAGAACATTTCTTGTGAAGCTTAACGTTTCCAACAATCAGGCGGTTGTCAATACCACCTTTATCCCTAGCTTAGGTTCAGTCAGTAATATTGCAGCTGTGAAAACGGTAAAAATTATTGGTGGCGACGTTTTTGTAGGAGGACTATTTACTTCACCAAAAAATAAATTAGCGAAATTAAATATTACGAGTGGAGTGGCTCAAAATTTTGATGCAAGAATTATTGGTACAAACTCTAGTATTATAGTGAATGACATCATTCAAGTTGATGCAAACCGTATTGCTATTGCTGGTGCATTCCCAAGTGGATTCTCACAAACGGTCTTTAACCCTGCCAATACATTCAACTATGGAGCTGCGGGCTTAGGTGGGTTAGCAGTTGTTAATGTATTATCAGGAAATTTAAATACAAGAAATACTGAGGTTTCAACAGTTAACAATATGGTGAAACAATTTGGTCAAAGCATTGAATATGTTGATCAAGCAGGTATCAAATCATTTTCACTCATTAATGGAGTTAGCAGTAACCTGATGCTTACCTATAACAATGCCCGTTCTGTTTCCTTTCTTAATAACCAATATTTATTCTCAGGTGGATTTACTGTCACTATTCCAAACTCTGAATTCAAATATGTTGGAACGCTCAATTACACGCCTCCATCGCCACCAACGGCCACCTCTTCAAATTTTTTCATAAGTAATACTACTTTCAATGGCATGCGTGTAAATTGGTCGCAAGGAAATGGTGAAAGACGAATAGTTATTGCAAAAATAGGTGGTTATCCAACAGCTTTTCCTATCAGTGGATTATCATATAGTGCAAATGGAAGCTATGGATCTGGAGCTATGATAGGTGGCGGTTTCGTAGTATATGATGGTACTGGAAATTTTGCTAACATCACAAATTTGAATCCATTAACTACTTATTATTTTAGGGTAATTGAATACAATGGTAATGGCATTAACACCATGTATGGAGCAAGTCCTTTAAATGGCACAGGTACAACCTTAGCATTCCCAACCCCTACTCTTTCAGCCACTGGAATCTCCTTTCCAACAGTTAACCAAAACAGTATTGTGATGAATTGGACAAGAGGAAATGGAAATAGCTGCTTAGTAGTTGCAAAGAGCGGCAGCCCCGTTGATTTTACCCCTCTTCCAAACACCAATTATTCAGTAAATTCCGTTTTCAATTTTGCTCCTGTTGGAAATAACAACTTTGCATTATACAAAGGCTCTGCAAACTCATTAGTTGTATCTAATTTAAGCCCTGGAGTAACCTATCACTTTGCAGTATTTGAGTTCAACCAATTTAATAATTTAATCAGTTATAAAACAATCAATCCGGCAGTTGGAAATGTAACTACGCCTGCAATGGCTACTCCTCCAACCATTGCAGCCTCAGGTATTTCATTTAGCAATCTAACTTCTAGCATAACCCAGGTTCTTTGGAGTGCTAATGGAAATGGTAACAGAAGAATGCTTCTTGGCATTCAAGGAGTTTTCACACCTACCAATGTGTATGCAACTAATGGAATGTCTTATTCGGCAAATTCTAATTTCTCAAGTACAGGTGGTTCTCAATTAATGGTAAGAGGCACATTAAATGGACTGACTGGAAATTATTATGCCAAAGTATTATACAATGGAATTGGAAATAATGTTCCAGTTACAGGCTTATTAGCTAACACATTTTATACTTATATGGTTGTTGAATACAACATAATAGGTTCAAACTTAAACTCTGCTGCCTATTTAACTAACCCAATTTTAGTTGGTTCCAAAAAGACAGATGCTAACCTACAACCCCCAAGCGTAAGTGCTTATAACCCTAAATCAGTTGAGAATAATAACTCCATTCGTTTCAAATGGACCAATGGAAATGGAAGTAATAGAATTGTTGTTATGCGCCAATCTTTACCAGTAAGTTTCGTCCCTGCTGATAATGTTACTTACCCAGCAAATACAAACTTTACATTAGGCACAGATTTAGGCTCAGGACAAAAAGTAGTATACAATGGCAATACAGGTAACTCAGTAGAAATAACTGGATTAATGCCATATACCAATTATCATTTCGCCGTTTATGAATACAACTCATTATTTAACAATATCACCAGTACAACTGAAATTGCCTATAAAACCACTGGGCCTTGCACATACACTGTAAAAACTGCACCTGCAAACTGGCCAAGAACAGCCGGAGGTTCGGAAGCCGATGCTTCTGGTTCTATTGCTGTTGATGCTTCAGGAAATGTATTTGTAACCGGCACTGTTCGTGGAAATGTAAACTTTGGATTAACTGAACTCGTGGCCAATTCAAATGATATTTTCTTAGCCAAATATAATTCAACGGGAGACTTGTTATGGGTAAAATTAGCAGGTGGTGTAGGTGACGATGCCTCTGCTGCAGTTGTTTTAGACGCAAGTAACAATGCATACCTTGTTGGTTCGTTCAGAAATACCGCAACGTTTGATACCATATCACTTGTTTCTGCGGGTTCTGATGACGGTTTTATTGCCAAATACTCTAGTTCAGGTAATGCTATTTGGGCTAAATCTTTTGGCAGCAGCAGTCAAGATGTTGCAAACGCCCTTGCCATGGATGGCACAGGAAATCTATTGGTTGGTGGCTTCCATTCTGGAACAACCAATTTCTCTGGTACAAGCACTTCTATTACCACCAATGGTAACAGTGATTTATTAATTGCCAAATATAACCCTTCTGGTACATTGGTTTGGGCTAAAGGTGGTGGATCTCCTGGATACGATTTTGCCTTTGGTATTGGGGCAGATCAAAATAATAATGTTTATGCTTGTGGTGAGATAAAAGGTACAGCTTCCTTTGGTACTGTGAATTCAACCTACTCAGGCAGTGCAGACGCCATTTTGGTGAAATTTGATGCATCAGGAAATCCTCAGTATGCAAATGCTTATGGTAGCACGGGAGATGATAAAGGAATGTTCCTAGATATTGATGCAAACGGAAATGTATATATGGTGGGCGCATTTAGCAATACCGTTGCTTTTGGGTCAACTAGCCTCATTTCTGCGGGTATAACGGATGGCTATTTGGTTAAAATTACAGGAGCCAATGGAACTGTTCAGTGGGTAAAACAACAAGGTGGCGCTTCACAAGATATTACTTCAGGTGTTGATCTTGGAACCAATGGAGAGGTATTTATCACTGGTAGCTTTGGTGGATTAGCAAATTTTGATGCACAAACCCTTACCTCACTTGGAAACTTAGACATTTTTGTGGCTATCTATTCTAATACAGGTATTTTAAATGTAGCGAGAAGATTTGGTGGACCTTTAGATGATGCCGCTCGAGGTATTTTTGCTATTATTCCTAATAACACATACATATCTGGATATTTTAACACAACAGCTAGTTTTGGTGGCTTTGACGTAAACACAAAAGTACAACCTCTTCCACCTAATGGAAACTGGGATGTATTTGTTCATAATATTGGCAGCACCTACAACAGCGATCCTTCTGCCGACCTAATTTCATGGCATAGGTTTAATGGAAATGCAAACGATTTTAGTGGAAATGGTTTTAATGGAACCATCGTATCACCAGGGTCTCCAAATGCTGTTACCTCAATAAATGATAGAAATGGCACACCCTCTAGTGCTTATGATTTTAGTGGAACTGGAAGAGTAGGTTTTAATATTTCAAATAATTCAAATTTCAATAACCTAAACGAGGTTACAGTAATGGCTTGGGCAAAAGTAGCCAGCTTTACGGGTTCTGCAAATGCGGTAGATCGAGCAATCATTGGTTCTGATGCAGCAACCGGCATGGCATTCTCCTTACAAATAACTCCTGACCAAAGTTTGTTTGGACAGTTCACAGACAATACTGGTGTTTGTATTGGTATTGCTGCAAGTCCAATATATTCATACCCAACAGGTAGCTGGGTCCATGTTGCCTTAACATATGAAAATGGAATTCAAACACGACTGTACCTTAATGGAAGTGTAGCTGGAACAACAGGTGCATTTGTTGCCAATAAAACCATTGATTTAGCCAATAGACACTATACAATAGGTGCAATTGGATCATCGGTTACTGGCCCTTTTGTCAACTCTTATAACATGAATGGAAGCATTGACGATGTTAGAATTTATAAGAGAGCACTTTCAGCTGTTCAAATCCAAGATATCATTCTTTCTGCTTCGAATGTTTCCGCCCCACCTCCTCAAGAAAACAGATCAACTAAACTTGGAACAGATGACTACTTAAATGTTTGGCCAAATCCAAGTAATGGAAATATAACCGTTGAACTTATAAACGAGGCAGAACAATTGATTGCATTTACCATAGTTGACCTTTCAGGAAAAGTTGTATACCAAGAAAATGCCAATTCTTTTGAAGCTGGAATGGTAAGAAAAACTATTGACTTACAAGGAATGCCTGCTGGTTTCTATACCCTTCAGGTAATGAAAGGTAATGAGTTGAAAAACTATAAACTCATCTTCAATAACTAATTTATTAGGTAGGTGCAAGGTAATTGCACCTACCTTTTACCACAATCTTTTACCAATAGATATGAAAAAAAATATACTGCTCCTTGTTTGCTTTATTTCATTGTTCCATGTTTCAAATGCACAAAATGCAATCAATTCTTATTGGGAAACTAATGGACAGGTTAATGCAACTGCCAAACTCAATGGTAAATTGTTTGTTGGGGGAGAATTCACCTACGTGGGACCTAGCTCTGGTTGCTTTGGAGCCTTCAATACAGCTTCCAATCAAATAACTTTTAACAATACGAAAATAACCGGACAGATTACTGCTACAGTTAGTGACAATGCCGGTAATATATACCTAGCTGGCGACTTCTCTATTAATGGAAGTCAAAGAAAATCATTAGCTAAATTTTCCTCAAGCATGGTTTACGATGCTTCTTTCAACTTTACATTTGATGGTCAATTGGTAAAAATGGCGGTTAACAATAACAACCTTTTTGTTGCTGGACAATTTAGCATGGTTAACAACCAAATGCGAAATGGAATTGCAGCCATTGACCTTTCTGCCAATACCCTCACCACCTTCGCTCCTAACCCCGATGGCCAAATTAATACGCTCCATAGTGCAAATGGAGTGCTATATGTTGGTGGCAATTTTAATGTCCTTTCAGGAAGCCCTAGAACATCTTTTGGAGCATATGATGGATCAAGAAATCTATTACCTCTAAATCTACATTTGGTAGGAAGTGTTTCTGCTATTGCAGTATCAGATTCATTGCTGTTTGTTGCAGGTTCTTTCGATTCTATCGCAGGAACTGAAAGAACAAACCTTGCTTCATTTAATCTCCTTACTGGAAATTTGCGTAGTTGGCGAGCAGATGTTGTAGGACAGGTAAATGAAATGGCCTTTAACCAATCTAATCTTTATTTAGCTGGTAATTTTTATCAAGTTGGTATTCAAATTAGAAGCAATCTTGCTGCATGTAATTTATATACCGCAGCTGTTGTAAGTTCATTTAACCCTGGAGTTGATTCTGAAATTAAATCGCTAAAAATAAAAAATGGCAATTTATACCTTGGGGGTTCTTTCTCGTCTATTGGTACCAACCAAAAACCATACTTAGCTGCCATCACCATTTCTGATGGAACATTAACCGGAAATTTACCTAAGACAAATGGCGAAGTAAATAACCTCCTTTGGGCAGGAGATGTGCTTATTTCCACAGGCTCATTTAGCAGTTATGGCGGTGTTAACGCAAATAATTTTATCGCCTTAGATTATGAAACAGGTACTCCTGTAGCAAGCAGCATGGAAATTGATGGCCCCATTTATGACATGGAAATTATTGGCAGTGATTTAATGGTAGCAGGAAATTTTAATAACATCAATAATACCTCAAGGGTAGGAGTTGCCATTGTAGATACCGCCTTGTTTTTACCAAATTCTTGGAATCCAAATTGCGATGCCGCTGTGAACGATGTACTCATTTTAGGCAATACCATATACTTGGCAGGTGAATTTACTCACCTTGGTACAGATGAAAGAAACTACTTGGCTTTGGTAAATTCTACCAGTGGTGCCATGACAACTTGGAACCCTAACCCTGATGGCCCTGTTAAAAAACTTCTGTTGAACCAAACCCAATTATATGCTTTGGGAACTTTTAATTTAATAGGTAGTTCTGCAAGAAAAAATATAGCCTCTTTTGATTTATCTAACAATGGAAGTTTAAGATCTTGGAGCATAAATGCAGATTCTACCATCACAGATATGGCCCCAAATGGCAATGCCATTCTAATTGGAGGATTATTCACCCAAATTGGCACTTCACAGAGGAATTATTTAGCAGCTATTGATACTTCCACCTCAGCGAATATACTTTCATGGTCGCCACAATTAAGCGGAGAAGTATATAGCCTCGACCAAAATGCAGGATTCGTGTATGTAGGTGGTAATTTCAATACCAATATAGCTACAGGATTTACTTGCTTTCAAACTTCCAACAGTACAGAAGTGAATTTTCCTGTAAAACTTGAATCAGGCTCGGTAAGAAAAATGTTACACCAAGGTAATAGACTTTATATTAGTGGTGCATTTGCCTTAAATGAAACTGGAAAAGAAAATTTTGCAGCTATTCAGTTAAATGTAGAAACACCAACTATTCAGGCCAGCAATTTAACCCTGGTTCAAAATACACCTAATTCCCTAAGCTTTAGATATACCAAAGGAAATGGAACAAACTCAATTATTTTGGTAAAAGAAGGCGCTGCGGTGGATACGATTCCTGGCGATGGTTTAGGATATAATGCCAATTTACAATTTGGTTCAGGAGAAAGCTTGGGCTCAAGTTTTGTGCTTTATACGGGTACAGATACCACATTTACAGTTACCGGTTTGAACCCAAATACAACTTACCATTTTGCTGTTTATGCATACAACGGGTTTGGCGCAAATTCACATTATTTAATTAGCAATCCAGCTAGAAGTAGTCAAACAACCATCGCAGGATATACACCTCCTACCCTTGCTGCTTCAAACATTCAATTCAGTAATATTACGCTCAACCAAATGACCATCAAGTGGACAAACGGAAATGGCTCGGCTCGTTATGTAGTTATGGCAGAAAATTCAGCCATTGATAAAATACCTGCAGACAGTGTTTCTCTTAATGCAAATTCTACTTTTAGTAGTGGTGATGATTTAGGCAATAACAATTTTATTGTATTTAGTGGTGCCCAAGATTCAGTGATTGTGGTGGGTTTAAAACATT
Source organism: uncultured Bacteroidota bacterium (assembly GCA_903834625.1). Classification (GTDB taxonomy): domain Bacteria; phylum Bacteroidota; class Bacteroidia; order UKL13-3; family UKL13-3; genus B1. The sequence continues at coordinate 42,783 of CAILJQ010000115.1, read as the reverse complement.
CAACTACGTATCATGTAAAAATATTTGAATACAATGGAAATGGCATTTATACCAGAGTTCTTAGCAATGGTACATCTGCAAGTGCAAATACTTTAACACCTGCGGCTGAGCCAACAAATAGCGCAACAGCATTGGCCATTAGCAATGTAACTGCCAATTCAATGCAATTAAATTGGACCTCAGGAAACGGTACTGGAAGAATTGTAGTTGCTTCTATGGGTGCTCCAGTTAGTACCTTACCTCTTGATGGTGAAACTTATTTTACAGATAATACTTTTAATGGTTCATCGTCATTCCTTTCAAACAATGAAAGAGTGGTATATGTTGGAACAGGCACCCAAGTAACTGTATCAGGCCTTGATCCAAGCACTGTTTATCACTTTGCCGTTTTGGAGTTTAATGGAAGTGGGTTAACCACAAACTACCAATCAAATGGATTTCCAACTGCCAATCGCCAAACCTTAACCAATCTTAACTTCCCTACCATTCCATCCAAAAACATAACTTTCACAACCATCAATCAAGATAGTTTTGAGTTCTCATGGACGGTAGGAAACGGTCAAAACAGATTGGTTGCAATGAGAAAAGACATTGCCGTGAGTGAATTTCCTGCTAATGGACTTACCTATTTGGCTAATAATGAATTTGGTGCTGGTGACAGTTTATTAGAAGGCTCTAGAATTGTTTATGCAGGCAGTGGCAATTCTCTTTTGGTTTATAATCTTGAACCAAATACTGTTTACCAAATCGCCATTTTTGAATATAACAATACAGACCTAGGTCCATTGTATCTTAAAGATTCATTTGCTATTGCAAATAACAAAACACTCAATCCGGTGGGCATTCAAAAAGTAAAAGGTACAGGATCCATTATGGTTTATCCAAATCCTTCTAAAGATGGTAACCTAACCATAAGCTTTAGCAAAGCCCTAAAAGAAAATGCTAAAATAACCATTTATGATATTACGGGAAGAGCAATTTCTGAATCTTACCTTTCTATTGAGAATAACAACAAATACTCTCTTAATCTATCGAATCTTACCACAGGCGAATACCTTGTGAAGGTTATTTCAGGAGAAGATTATTTTGTATCAAAAATTAGTATTCAATAAAGTTAAGTAGATAGTATAAACATAGTGAAATAGTCATCATGCAGAAAAAAATAACTTTCATCTTACTAGCATTCATGCTGGTCTTAGGTTGTAAAAAAGATTTAAACTTCGATAAGTTTAATGACCTAACCTTGAACCCAGAGTTTGGTGTTCCGCTTGCTGTCATAGAAATGAAAATGAGTAATTTGCTAAAACAAGACTCAGTCAATATTTTTTATGACCCCGATGGATTTATCAGATTCATTTATAGCCAAGATTCTATTGCAAGTTTTCCAGTTGATAGCTTTGTAAATCTGCCAGCATTGGCCCCTGTAAACATCAGCAATAAATTGGGCTTAATTGATATTGACAATGTAAGTATAACCGAATCAAAAACACTCGGACAATTATCCAGCAATTTCTCATCAACCACAAAACAGGCTTTAGACTTGGTTGCTGGTACCGTTTCAATTTTTCCGGCAATCAATGATCAAAATCCTAATACAACCCAATTAGATTTAAACACATCCCAATTCTCTAATATTGATTTGGCCAGCGGATATTTAGTGCTTGAATTTAAGAACCAGCTTAAAGTTACAGTTGACCAAATCACCATCAATATATTTAATACAGTTCCTTTTCAAACTTTAGTTGGACAATTGGTATACAGAAATGTGGCGCCAAATGGCAGTAAAAGAGATTCCATCAATATGGCAGGGTTAACTTTATCAAGCGACCTTGCCTATTCATTACCTGTATTCAAAACATTGGCCAGTTCAAGTCCTGTGTTAATTGACCTAAATGATGGCGTTCGATTTGATGTTTCTACACGTGACATGAAGGCAATTGGTGGAAGTGCGGTATTCCCAAATCAAACTATCAACCCTCAAGTGTTAGATATAGACCTTGGCGCTGATGATTCTACCATTCGAATTAGAAATGTAGGCTTTGAAAGTGGGCTAATTAATTATTCACTTTCATCTAATATTCAAGAACAATTAAGTGTTAAAATAACCATTGAGGGTGCAACAAAAAATAGCGCCCCTTTAGCACCTATCATTATAGCTGTTAGAAATGAAACCAAAAGTGGCACCATCAATTTGGCTAATGTTATTTTCGACTTAACCAAAGATGCCCAACATCCATACAATAAATTGAGGGTTACGGTTGAACCAAATTTAATCTCATCAAACAGTATTAAGCCGTTTGATTCTTCAAATTTTGTGGATGCTACTTTCTCATTTGGAACACTCAAATTCAATGAAATTAATGGATACTTAGGAAGTAGAGAAATTGAAATAGAACCTTCCGAAGAAAGTTTTGATTTACCTGAACAATTCAATAGTGGATTTCCTTTAGATGACCCCAAAATTAAAATATTCACTTCCAATTCTATTGGTGTACCCGTAACAGTATTCCTTAACGCAGAGGGAACTTCTGCAAAAGGAAAGAAACAAAATTTAAATGCCCAACCATTTGTAATTGGTTATCCTACCATTCCTCAAAAAGGACAAACCATTTCAGAAGCCAAAGTTTTTGATAAAAACAATTCATCCCTACTTGATCTGTTGAACCTGCCTCCAACCAAAATTCTATTTTCTGGAAAAGCAAGTTTAAATGCTGGTGGCTTTAATGGTTACAATGATTTTATTGTAAAAGGTTCTGCTATTACTGTTGGATATGAAGTGGAGCTTCCAATGAGTCTTAAAACAAATAATTTACTCATAGAACAAATTGCAGAAAACGCCCTTTTCAAAGTAGAAAACGGACAAGTTCAATCATTTGCTATTGATGGGTTAGAGCCCGATCAAATTGAATTCGTAGAACTAGTATTAAAGATGAACAATGGAATTCCTTTTGATGCAAACTTGGATTTATATTTTGCAGATAAAGACACTATCATTAAAGATTCAATCATAGTAGGAAGCCTCATGAAATCTGCCATTGCAGACGTTAACGGAAAAGCAATCCAAAATACCGTAAGCTATTGTTCTGTTAAACTTACTGGTGAGCAGATAAAGGCTATCAAAGAAAAGAACCTTATCAACATGGTTGTGCGAATCAATATTAGCACCTTTAACAATGGCACCGCTCCAGTTAAACTGTATGCTAATTACACCTCCAAAATTGGCATGTCGGCAAAGTTGAAATTAAAAATTAAAGCTGGAAATAAATAATTAACCAACCACCCAATCAATAGAACATGAAAAAATTAATCGTCATAGCTCTGGTGATGTTGGCAAGTAACTTATTTGCGCAAACCAATCTCACTTTTTATAATTTCAGAACGGTAGGTCAATCCTACTTTCTAAATCCAGCCCTTCCTTCGCGCCAGTCTTTTACCTTAGGTTTATTTGATAGTTATAACCAATTCTATATGCCAGGTATTACAGGTTATGATTTGTTTCGTAGCGACCAAACAGGAAAACAATCACTTGAAAATTTCTTAGACAACGACCAGCTTCACCTGAAAGATATTCAAATTTACAACGAGCTCAATCCTTTATTCTTTGGGTTCAGAATAAAGAAAAACTATTTCAGCCTTGGCATTCAAACTACTGCCGACCACAGAATCGGCCTGCCTAAAGATCTTTTAGCAATGGCCTATTATGGAAATGCTTCCGTTGGAAAGTATTTTGGTAAAGATATCAGCGTATCCGATGTGCAATTAGATTTGACATCCTATGCTTCGGTCTATTTTGGATACACCAGAGATATCAATGAGAAATTATCTTTAGGTTTTAGAGCCAAATACAATATTGGTTTTTATAATGCCAAATTAGAAAGAAATCTTACCACTTTAACTACTGATAGTGGTTCAAATAATGCATATGCAATTACTATTGCCACTGATTATGAGTTGAAGGGAGCAGGTGTAGGTAGAATAGACCAATTGATCAATGATTCTACCCTAAAAATGGATGAATTTGGCATGAATTACCTCAACAAACCTGTTGGTTCAGGCATATCTTTTGACTTTGGCATGAACTACAAAATGAACAATAAACTGAGCTTTTCTGCCAGTGTATTAGGTGTAGGTAGCATGAAATGGAAAGAAGCTGTGAGTTATTCTAAAAAGGCCTCCCTCAGATTTGAAGGATTTAATGTAGAAGACCCTTCAGAAATTGACTCAACCATGTTGGCCAATTTTACAGATTCCCTTTCCACCCTATTCAGCCCTGTTGAAACGCAAATAGCAGGTTACTCAACTCGACTTAATACCCAAGTTTATTTGGGTATGCAATATAACCTCTATAAAAGTGGAAGCCTTGGTTTAGTTGCCTATGGGCAAATGGCAAATGGCACTTTTTATCCTGGTTTTAGCGCCTCATTTACCCAACGTATTTGGAGGGTATTAGATCTTAGAGCCAATTACAATATGTATCGCGACCAAAAACAAAATGTTGGTCTTGGTATGGCATTGGGTCTTGGTCCGATCATGATTTATGCAGTTAGTGATAACCTATTAGGCATTGCAACTATTGATGGAACACTTAAGGCAGATGCACATTATACCAATATGCGCGTGGGGATGAATATCAATATAGGTGGAAGATTCGACAGAGATAATGATGGCGTGCCAGATAGAAAAGATGAATGTAAGAAAATACCTGGACTCATTAAATTCAATGGTTGCCCAGATACAGATAATGACAGCGTGCCAGATAGCAAAGACGAATGCTTGGGTGCTAAGGGTTCAATTTTAGCCAACGGTTGCCCAGATGCAGATGGAGATGGCGTGAAAGATATTGCCGATTCATGCATAGACGTTAAAGGAAGCGCCAAATTAAGTGGCTGCCCAGATTCTGACAATGATGGCATGGCCGATAAATTTGATAAATGTCCGAACGATTCTGGTGCCATTGGAAGATTTGGTTGCCCAGATAGAGATGGAGACGGAGTGTTAGACAATTCAGATGCCTGCCCAGATGAGTATGGATTCGCTTTTACAAACGGTTGCCCAGATAACGACAGAGATTCTGTTCCTGATGCACAAGATGAATGCCCTGGGGTACCAGGTTCAATTTTATTAAAAGGTTGCCCAGATTTGGATGGAGATGGGATAATTAATAAACTAGATGAGTGTCCTGCTGAAGCCGGACCTGCTGCCACAAAAGGTTGTCCGGATACCGATGCCGATGGCGTTCCAGATAAATTAGATGCTTGTCCGAACGAACCAGGCGTGCCAGGTATGGCTGGTTGCCCACAAACTACTAACCCGCAATTGGAGACACCAGCTTCAATGCCAGTAAATCCAACTCCTAACAATCCGAAAAAGAAATAAGGAATTGCCTTAACATAAAAAAAGCGGCTGAACCTATGGGTTCAGCCGCTTTTTTGTGGGGTAAAATTGATTTAGAATCTTTCAAATGCGCTGAAGAAGAATGAAGCTTCATGAGCTGCATTTTCATCACTGTCGCTACCATGGATAGCGTTAGCTTCAATAGATTTTGCGAAACGATTTCTGATTGTACCAACTTCAGCTTTCGCTGGATCTGTAGCACCAATTAATGCTCTGAAATCTGCTACCGCATTTTCTTTAACCAATACAGCTGCAACGATGGTTCCACTGGTCATAAAATCTACCAACTCACCAAAAAATGGACGCTCACGATGTATGGCATAAAATGCTCCTGCTGTTTCTTTACTCAAACGAACATATTTCATCGCCTGAATAGAAAAACCAGCTTCTAAAATTTGATCAATAATTTTACCTGTGTGTCCATTTGCTACCGCATCTGGCTTAATCATAGTGAAAGTTATGTTACTCATATATATATTAAATCGGGGCGCAAAATTACACCCTTCCGTGAATTTATCGCTAATTTACCTTAAAGTAATTGAGACAAATTGCGCATTTTAGTGCGGGTAGATTCACTAATATGTGTAAAAACATAAAATCACTGAATTATATTTAATTGATTATTAATTATTTAAATAGTTTTTCAGAGAAACTGGAAGATTTTTTAACTTTGGCTAAAAAAAAACAGAAAAGTTAGCGTTAAAACCATTCATTAGTAGATATTTGCACCCGCTTTGAAAAATCAGAATAATATCTCATTATTAAAACCTGTTTTAGAGTCGGTGGTAAAACCTAAAGTGGTTATTACTACTCACCACAAACCAGATGCAGATGCCTTAGGTTCCTCACTGGGCCTTTATAACTACCTTAAAAAACTAGGTATCAATGCAAACGTGGTAACTCCAACAGACTATGGCGACTTCCTTAAATGGATGCCAGGAGAAAAAAGCGTGATTAATTTTGAAGAAAACGAATCACTGAGCGCTGAGTTAGTTGCTAATGCCGACCTTATCTTTTGCCTCGATTTTAACGCGCTTAAACGCATTAACAATTTGGGAAAATTGGTTGAAGCATCATCTGCCGAAAAAATTCTAATCGACCATCACTTGGAACCTGAAGGTTTTGAGGATTATCGTTTATGGACCACCGGCGCAAGCTCAACCTGTGAATTAATTTTTTGGTTCATTGAACTTATGAGCCACGTTGATTTAATTGATGAGGAAATAGCCAGTTGTTTATATGCAGGAATCATGACAGATACTGCCTCCTTTAAACATCCATCAACCACAGCCACCACCCATAGAGTTGCGGCCATGTTATTGGAAAAAGGCGCTAAGTCGAACCGAATTTACGAAGCTATATACGATAACTACTCACTAAACAGAACTCGTTTTATTGGATTTTGTTTAAATGAAAAACTTCAAATACTAAAAGAATTTAATACTGCATTGATTGTAGTTAGTGCTGATGAATTAAAGAAATTTTCTATCATCACCGGCGACAGTGAAGGATTGGTTAATTATGGCCTCTCTATTTCAGGTGTGCAACTTTCCGTATTAATCATTGATAGAACTGTGGCCCGTAAAATGAGCTTCAGGTCTAAAGATAAGTTCCCTACAAATGAATTTGCCAGAAAATATTTCAATGGCGGCGGTCACTTCAATGCATCGGGCGGAGAAAGCTCAGATCCAATTGATTTTGTGGAAGCCAAATTCAAAGAGGCCATTAAAGAATACAAACATTTATTAAACTAAAAAATACAAACACATGAAAAAAATGTTAGCCGGATTTGCTGCACTTGCTATGCTTGTTGCATGTAATAATTTCGAGAAAACAGAACAAGGAGTTGAATACAAAATTATCAATTCTGATGACGACGCAAGAATGGTTGCAGCAGGTGATATTCTTGAAATTCACATGAAAGGCGTTGTGAGTAGCACAGACTCTGCCATCTTCGATTCATACAAAGCCGGAAAGCCGTTTAACATACCTGCTGAAGAGCCTTCTTTGAAATCAGTATTCTCATTACTGAAAAAAGGTGATAGTGCTGTGTTCAAAATTCTTGCTGATACCCTGTTTGCAAATTTTGGAGAAGGACTTCCAACAGGTGTTAAAAGTGGTGATTATATTACCTTTTATGCTCACCTGTTAGACATCTATAACTCTCAAGAAATGCAAAAGAAAATTGAAGAGAAAAACAAAGAGTTTTACATCCAAGATTCTGTTGCATTAGGTTCATACCTTAACGGTTTAACTGATGTAAAAAGCACTGCTACTGGTTTAAAATATCAAATAGTAAAAGCAGGTAATGGCAAACAAGCTAAAAAAGGCGATAAAGTTACCGTGAAATACAGAGGTTCATTATTAAACGGAATGGTATTCGACGAAACCAAACCAGGTACTCCAGAATTTACTTTTACAGTAGGTGCTGGAATGGTAATTGCCGGTTGGGATGAAGGATTCCAATTAATGAAAGAAGGGGATCAATACAAATTAATTATTCCTTGGACCTTAGGTTATGGACCACGTGGTAGCGGACCAATACCTCCTTTTTCTACTTTAATTTTTGATGTAGAACTTGTAAAAATCAACTAATTTTTATGATTAAAAGATTATTGCTTATTGCCCTTGTTGGTTTAAGTGTAACTGCTAACGCACAAGATACAGCGAAAAAAAAGCCAGCCAAACCAGCTCCTAAAAAGGAAAATACTCAGAACAAAAAATCTCCGTCGAACAATTCAAATAAAAAGATCAAAGTGAACCAAGAATATACAACAGCCAGCGGCCTTAGGTATAAGGTTACAGAAATGGGCAAAGGAAAACAAGTTGAAGCAGGTGATAAAGTTACTGTTCACTACACAGGCAGACTTACCAATGGTACCAAATTCGATAGTTCTAAAGACAGAAACCAACCCTTCTCATTTAAAGTGGGTTCAGGTCAAGTTATTAGAGGATGGGATGAGGGCTTGCAACTCCTGAAGGTTGGCGATAAAGCTGTATTGAGCATTCCACCTGCCATTGGCTACGGTAATAGAGATATGGGAACCATTCCTCCAAACAGTGAACTCGTTTTTGATATTGAAGTATTAGATGCAGTTGCACCTGTTAAAGCCACTCCATATGATGTAAAAGGAAAAGATACCTTAACAACAGCAAGTGGCTTAAAATATATCATCGTTAAAAAAGGTGATGGCACGCAAGCTGCAGCTGGAAAAACAGTTGATGTACATTATACCGGTTACTTAATGGATGGAAAAGTTTTTGATTCTTCTGTTGAGAGAGGTGAGCCAATTAGCTTTCCACTTGGCCAAGGAATGGTAATTCCTGGTTGGGATGAAGGTATAGCCTTAATGCAAGTTGGTGATAAAATTAGATTAATTATACCTAGCAACTTGGCCTATGGCGCTAGTGGTGCTGGGGGTATTATTCCTCCAAATGCCACACTTATTTTCGATTGTGAGTTGGTAAACGTTAAATAAAATTATCCATAATCATTTCATAAATCCCGTGTTGGTTCAAACCGATACGGGATTTATTTTTGGGAATACCTTGTAAACAATTCATTCAAAATTCCATCCTTCAATCCTGTATTGTCTGGACTATGAATGACATCTATTTTTGCCCAATTTAAAATCCTTAAATAAATATCTGCAGAAACATCAATGATGTCTGCCCTATCTGGATTTAACCTAAACACGTCTATGCGCTCCTGCATCGACATTTTGCTCACCTTACGGTGAAAGTCTTTTAATTGCGCACGAGAGAAGGTAGGACTCGCTACTCCATTACTTAATAAGGCAAATATTTTATTGATGGTTCCACTGGTAACTACGGCTTCTAACTTTTCGTAAGAGGCAGTTTTATGTTTCACCCAATGTTCAATTGTATCCCAAGTCTTTCCTTTCACAGCTCCATCCATCATCCGCACAGTGCCTATTTCAAAAGACACAGAACTAATAACTTTTTTATTAGAAACCACAGTCATCTCTGTTGAGCCACCCCCCACATCAATTGTCAAATAATTCTTCTTTGGTTCAAACATATCTCCAATTGACCCAAGAATAAGTTCACTTTCACGCTTTCCGCTAATGATATGAATTTTTAATCCTAATTTCTCCTCAACCTTTTGAGTGATTTTATCTCCATTGCGTGCATCGCGCATGGCACTGGTAGCACAAGCCATGTAATGGTCTACTTCAAAAGCATCCATCATAAACTTAAAAGAAGCCATTGCATCATAAAATACTCGGCGCTTCTCTTTGCTTATTTTTCCTTCCTTAAAGGCATCGTCTCCCAATCGAATAGGTATTCTCACAAACTCAAGCTTCTTAAAGTTCTCTACAGATTTACCTTCCGAGGTCCTTACTATTTGTAAACGCACTGCGTTTGAACCAATATCAATTGCCGCTAATTTCATGTTAGTGTTTTATTATACGTAATAACCACGGAAGCGTGTTTCGTTTGAACTTAAAATAATGTGTTTTCTCTGCACCAAAACTTTTAAAAAAACGGGCAATGCCATCTATTTCTGAGCCTTCAAAATCAAGCACTTTATCAGTGCCTACAAACTGTTGAATCACACCCTCCATCATGAAGGTCATTGCTCCCAAATCTCTGCCTTTTGAAGAGCCATTGCCTAATAAAAAAATCACCCTGTTCTGATGTTCTAAAAAAGCTCCTGCTGCTAATAACTCTCCACTTACATCAAATACCGCTCTGCAAAATAGTTTGTGGTTATCTTCTGCTTTCTCTAGCACCTGCAACAACATTTGATAATCGCTTTCTTTTACACCCAAGGTACTATGGGCCTTGTGTTTTTTGTAAAATGTTACAACTTCTGAATAGTCTACCTTACCCAATTCAATGGCAGCTTTTCTAGCAGCTTTTAAGTTTCTTTTGGCTTGAGAATGATAACCCTTCTGAATTTTAACATATGGCCTGTTTAAGTCTAACACAAAATTCTTTCGCTTTCCCACCATCAAGTGATCGTCTAACAACTTATTACTTGAATTTAAATGAATTTCTACATACCTAAATTTTGCAGGTATAGCCAATAAAAAATCTGCTAGCCTCTCTTGCGGAAGAGGTGTTTTGCAAAAAACTCCCAATTGTTGGGTAAAAAAAGGCTGACGTAAATAATAAAAAGAAAACTTCTTGTTCCAAGTTAGAGGCATAATGGCTTCATAATCGCCTAAAACCAAAGCTTCCCAACCCGGACTAACTACATTTAAATACCAACTAAAGCCATAAACCAAGCCATTCGAACATTGCTCAAGGCATCTGTCCCAAAGCTCTTGGTCTATTTCTTCATGTTTGAGGTATTGTATCAATTTACCTGAGTTCTATTCCTTAAAACGGAAGGTCATCAGTACTGCTATCACCACTGCTGTATGCCGGTGCCTCAGGCATTGAATCCATGTCGTTTCCTGCGCCACCCGCATTTGAAGAACCATTTCCTGCAGCTTCAATTCTCCATGCATTTACATTGGTATACCATTTTCCGTTGTATTCTCTCGACTCTAAATTCAAGGATACTTTTACCTCACTACCAGGTGCAAACTTACTAAGCTCTTGAGTTTTGTCGCCCATTAAGCTAATGCAAACCTTTTTTGGATAGGTTTCCTGTGTTTCAATCACAAATTCTTGTTTTACCCAATCTTTGCCTGCTTTACTAGTCCCAGAAGTAGGAGGCATAATTTGAAGGATTTTTCCTGTAATATCTAAAGCCATATCAATCGTTAAATTAGTGGTTAAAAATAAAGTTTACTTCAAACTTTTCAAAGTGAGAAGCGTCCAAACAAAGGGGTTTTAATCAACATAAAGAGAACATTCCATGGGAAGGGTTTCAAATCAAGGAAATATCTCTATCCTAAAAACAATATATATTTTCAAAATTGCTTAAGATTCGGTTCGAACCGAAATATGCAACTCTTTTAATTGCTTTTCTTCAATTTCACTTGGACCGTCTATCATCACATCTCTTCCCGAGTTGTTTTTAGGAAATGCGATGAAGTCTCTGATGCTATCTGCTCCACCAAATAAAGAGCATAATCTATCGAAACCAAAGGCTATACCTGCATGTGGAGGAGCTCCATATTCAAAAGCATTCATCAAAAATCCAAACTGACTTTGCGCCTGTTCTTCTGTGAAGCCCAAAACTTCAAACATTCTTCCTTGCAATTGTTTATTAAAAATTCTTACTGAACCTCCACCAACTTCCACACCGTTTATAACCATATCATAGGCATTGGCTCGAACCGAACCTAAATCTCCCGTTTCTAACAAATGAATATCCTCTGGTTTAGGTGAAGTAAAGGGATGGTGCATGGCAAAGTACCTGTTTTCCTCCTCATTAAATTCTAAGAGTGGAAAATCTAATACCCATAAACAAGAGAATTGGTTTTTGTCTCTTAAACCAAGCCTTGAACCTATTTCAAGTCGCAACTCGTTTAAGGCCTTTCTGGTTTTGTCTTTTGGTCCAGCTAAAATCAACAACAAATCATTGGGTTTAGCGCCAAATGCGTTTGCCCATGCTTGTAAACTTGCCTCATCATAAAATTTATCTACTGATGATTTAACCGTTCCATCCTCATTAACCCTTGCATAAACCAAACCTGTTGCGCCAATTTGTGGACGCTTCACAAAATCGGTCAATTCATCCAATTGCTTTCTTGTATAAGAGGCACAGTTAGGAGCACAAATACCTACCACCAATTCTGCCTCATCAAATACCTTGAAACCCTTGCCCGAAATAAGGTTATTTGTGGACTCATTGAGCTCTACAAAACGCAGATCAAAACGAGTATCTGGCTTATCAGACCCATAAAATTTCATGGCATCTGCATAGGTCATACGAGGAATGGTTTGCATATCAAAGTTCTTCACTGTTTTAAAAAGGTGTTTTACCAAACCTTCAAACATATTCAATACATCCTCTTGCTCCACAAAACTCATCTCACAATCTATCTGGGTAAATTCGGGCTGCCTATCGGCCCTCAAATCTTCATCTCTAAAGCATTTAACAATCTGATAGTACCTATCTAAACCTGCCACCATAAGCAATTGCTTGAATGTTTGTGGCGATTGGGGCAATGCATAAAACTGACCAGGGTTCATTCTACTTGGAACCACAAAATCGCGCGCACCTTCAGGCGTTGATTTAATTAAAACAGGTGTTTCTACTTCTGTAAAATCTTGAGAATCTAAAAAGGATCTTGTTTCTTTGGCCATTTGATGACGCAATACCAAATTGTTCCTCACACTGGTTCTTCTCAAATCCAAATAACGAAACTTCATGCGTAAATCGTCACCACCATCTGTATTTTCCTCAATGGTAAAAGGGGGTGTTTTGGCCTCATTTAATATCTCTAAAGTCTGCGCTTCAATTTCAATTTCTCCTGTGGCAATCACCAAATTTTTACTTTCACGCTCCTTCACCAAACCTGTAACTTGTAAAACAAATTCTCTTCCAAGCTTACGGGCTTGCTCGCACAAGGTTGCATTCGTTTCTAAGTTAAACGCTATTTGAGTTATGCCATTCCTATCTCGCAAATCAATAAAAGTCATCCCGCCCAAATCTCTTCTTTTTTGAACCCATCCACTTAAAGTTACTACTTTCCCGGCATCGCTAAGGCGCAATTCACCACATGTATTTGATCTGTATTTTCCCATTTTTCTATCTAGGTAATTGGTCGTTTAAACTGGGCAGCAAGTTAAGAAAGCATTGCCTCGAAAAAAATTGTTTTCTTTGCGCTGAGATGGAAAATATTTTTACAGATGATTGGTTTATGAAAGAAGCAATCAAAGAGGCAAAAAAGGCTTTTGATTTGGGTGAGGTACCTGTAGGGGCTGTGGTGGTGTATGAAAACAAAATTATTGGTAAAGGTCATAACTTAACAGAGCAACTGCAAGACGTAACGGCCCACGCAGAAATGCAGGCCATTACTGCCGCTGCCAATCATATTGGCGCAAAATACCTTACAGATTGCAAATTATACGTAACCCTAGAACCGTGTACCATGTGCGCAGGTGCCATTTTTTGGAGTCAACCGGCCGAGCTTATTTACGGTGCTTCCGACTCAAAAAGAGGTTTTCAAAACTTGGGAAAGACAGTAATTCACCCAAAAACTACCATTAAAAACGGCATTCTTCATCAAGAATGTAGTGAGTTGCTAAAAGATTTTTTCAAGACGCTTAGATAGCGAAAAAACCCATGCCCGAAATAAATCAGACATGGGCAATAATAGGATTAATTTAATTTCTACTTAGTTTGCTTGGTTCTTCTTTTTGTCGTGAAGCTTCTTAGCGCCATAGGCAACTCCAGCTCCAACTAACAAACTAATGCCACCGTCAATTGGGGTATCGGTAACATCATCATCAAAACCAGGTTGTGCGAAAACCTCGGTACTTGCAAATGCCAAACATAAGGCAAAGAATAAGGCCAAAGAATATTTTTTCATAAATGCTAGATTCAAATTGTTCTAATAAACTTTTACAAATATAAAGCCTTCTTTCTGATTTCCAAATGAAATTGTGGGATTTCAACAAAACAAAAGCCCCCCTTATGCAGTTAATTGTATATTCGTAACTTAAATTTTTAAAATTATGGCATTTGAACTACCTAAACTCGCATATGAGTACACCGCCTTGGAGCCCAATATAGACGCGCGCACCATGGAAATTCACCACAGCAAACACCACAATGCATACGTTACCAATTTAAACGCTGCTGTTGCTGGTACTGAGGCTGAAAACCTTAACATAGAATTAATTTGCAAGGAAATTAGTAAATATTCTGCTGCTGTGAGAAATAACGGCGGCGGGCACTACAACCACAGCCTTTTCTGGTCAATTATGGGCCCAAACAAAGGCGGTATGCCAACCGGCAAATTAATGGATGCCATTAATGCTGAATTAGGCGGTTGGGATAAATTTAAGGAAGATTTTAACAAGGCTGGTGCTACCAGATTTGGTTCAGGCTGGGCTTGGCTTTGTGTAACTGCAGACAAAAAACTTTGCGTTTGCTCAACACCAAATCAAGACAATCCACTGATGGATATTGCAGAATGTAAAGGAACTCCAATCCTAGGTTGTGATGTATGGGAACATGCCTATTATTTGCATTACCAAAATCGCCGACCAGATTACATGACTGCTTTTTGGAATGTGATTAACTGGGACGAAGTATCTCGCAGATATGAAGCGGCTCTTTAATAATTAGCCCTTTAATTACTATTCAGGGAAAATCCCCTGTCAAGCTAACTGATGAATCGGTTCAGCTTGGTAGGGGATTTTTTTTTGACCTTTCATGTAATTCTCTCTTCATTTAAATTAAACCATTCATTTTTTCTTTACTTTTCGGAAAAATACTAGAATGAAAGCTACATACTTTTTAATCGCCTTAATGGCATTTGGCGCTTGTAACCAGGATATGAAAAATAAAAAAGTGAGCCTACTTGAACTTCCCAAATCAAAAAAGGATACTACCACCAACAACTATTTCGGAACAATTATTTCTGATCCATACAGATGGCTTGAAAATGACACTGCCCCAGATGTAATTGAATGGGTTGAAAATCAAAATAGGGTAACTTCAATTTATTTGGAACAATTACCAAACAGAAATACATTAAGAACACGCCTGAATGAAATTTGGAATTATGCCAAGTATTCTGCCCCATTTAAAGAGGGCGACTTTTACTACTTTTATAAGAATGATGGCCTGCAAAATCAAAGTGTTTTGTACCGAACCAAAGACCTTAAGCAAGTAAATGAGGCAGAACTTTTCCTAGACCCAAATAAATTTTCTGATGATGGAACTGTTTCCCTTGCAAGTGTGAGCTTTAGCAAAGACCATCAATATGCGGCTATTGGTATTGCTCGCTCTGGTTCTGATTGGAACGAATTGTTTGTAATGAATACGCATACCAAACTAAAAACCTCCGACAAAATTGAATGGGTAAAGTTTAGCGGCGCCACTTGGCATGGCAATGGATTTTACTATAGCAGGTATGATGAACCAGCCAAAGGAAAAGCTTACAGCAACCAAAATGAGTTCATGAAAATTTATTACCATGCCTTAGGTTCAGACCAAAAAACGGATAAACTAATTTATGAAGACAAGAACCATCCACTGAGATATTTTAATGCGAACATTACAGAAGATGAAAGATTCCTTATCATATCTGTTTCAGAGGGAACCTCTGGCTCTGAAATTTTAGTTAAAGAACTCTTCAATCCTCTATGGAAAAACCAAGAAATAGTAGAGCAGCCTTTCAAACTACTTTGCAAAGGTTTTGAAAACAACTACGAAGTTGTCGGAAATAATGAAAGACAATTATTGGTTCGAACCGATTACAACGCCCCTAAGTATAAATTGGTGGCTATTAACCCCGATAATATAGAGCCAAACCAGTGGACAACCCTTATTCCAGAAGGAAAAGACTTGCTAGAAGGTGTTTCAACCGCTGGTAAAAATAGCCTTATTGCTTCGTTTTTAGTAGATGCAAGCACCCGATTAAGGCACTACACAAATAATGGAAAACTCATTGGAGAAATTGAATTACCAGGAATAGGAACTGCTTCAACAGGTGGTTGTAAAAAAGAAGATGAAACCATTGCATACCAGTTTATCTCTTTTACTGAACCTGGGAAAATTAAATTCTACAACCTCAATACCCACAACCAAGAAAATTGGTTGAGCTCACAATCATACGCATTTAACCCAGATGATTTTGAAACCAAGCAAGTATTTTACCCAAGTAAGGATGGAACAAAAATACCTATGTTTATCATGCATAAAAAAGGAATTACACTAGATGGAACCAACCCAACCTTGTTATATGGTTATGGTGGTTTTAATATAAGCCTCACTCCTAGTTTTAGTGTCTCACGCGTTATGTTTATGGAGCAAGGTGGCGTATATGTCATTGCCAATTTAAGAGGTGGTGGAGAATACGGTGAAGACTGGCACAAAGCAGGAATGCTTGAAAACAAACAACATGTTTTTGATGATTTTATAGCTGCGGCTGAATACCTAATTTCTGAAAAATATACTTCAAGTGAACACCTAGCTATACACGGCGGGTCAAATGGCGGTTTATTGGTAGGCGCTTGTATGACCCAAAGACCAGAATTGTATAAAGTAGCAATACCAGCTGTTGGTGTGTTAGATATGTTAAGGTATCATAAATTTACCATTGGCTGGGGTTGGGCTGTTGAATATGGCTCAAGCGAAAACAAAAACCAATTTGATTATTTGTTAAAGTATTCGCCTTTGCATCAGGTGAAAAAAGACGTAAAGTATCCAGCTACACTCATCATGACAGCCGACCATGATGACCGAGTAGTGCCTGCGCACTCCTTTAAATTTGCTGCTACCCTTCAAGAAAATACCCATGCATCTGAAAGTCCAATCCTCATTAGAATTGATTCAAAAGCCGGACATGGTGCGGGTAAGCCAACTAAAAAACTTATAGAAGACGCAACAGATATGTATGGATTTATCTTATACCATACCCAATAATTTGGGTTCAATTACAAACCTATTCTTTTAAAAAAAGGATGTTTGAAATTTGGAGAATTAAATCGGTAACCCACATAAAATCTTCCAAATGAATTGGAGATACTAAAGGGCTCCTCTTTGGTTGCAACGTTTAAATTTGAATAGGCTTTGGCAATTGATCCAACATACCAATTATCTCCATTGTACCCCAAGCCCAATCTAAATTCTGATTGATATCCCAATAGTTTTCTTGCAGGAGCAACGCCCCCATCTTCTACACTAGCCTCGCCCCATTGCCTTGATAATCCGGGTATAATGGCTGTGGTAAGAAACCACTTTTTCTTTTTTCCTAAGGGCAATGTTCCCATAAAGCCAATATTAAAACCCAAACTATTAAGGGCAAAAAAAGTGTTGCTAGAACGAGGCAATGAGTCGATGCCCGTAAAGGGTATAATACTTGAATCTGCTTTAAAATTATTGAACATGTATGTTAATCCACCAACCAAGGTGCCAGATTTTTTCACTTGCCTTTCCAATTGCCACAAAGAAGCATTGTTAGAAAAATGTTTGTTGTTAAATACATAATTCAAGGAAGCATAATAAGTACTTGTACTTATATCTGGCCGCAAATAATAACCTTTCAAATCTTTTAAAGCACCCAACTTCCAATCATCTGTATTCTCCAAATAATACCCTTTACTTGTTTCATAAAAGTTTCGAAATGCAATGCGCCTACCTGTCACTCCAAAACCAAATCCTGCATTCTGCACCTCCCCAAATTCAGCAGCCGGAGTATACCATGGCATTTGTCTTGTATACTCAAAAGTAAGCCACTTATAATCTATCCCTACACCCCATGTATTAATGGTATTGGTTTTATAATCTAAATTGTATATCCCTTTTGGCGTAGTAAAACCAACTGAAATAGAACTAAATTTTGTTTCATTCACAAGCGTTATGACCAAATTATCTCTAAAACTAACTACATAACCTGAATCATACCCAAAGGCACTTCCATCTCGAACTTGACCCCCATTACTTTGAGAAAAACCTATTGAAATAAAATTTAGGTTAAAGAATAAAAAAGAAATCGGTTTGAACCAAAATCTAGAAATGCCAAACATGCCTAATTCTCTTGATTTTATCTTACAAAACCCCATAAACTCTTAATTTTTTCATAATTGACACAACTCAGTTTAGTTCAAATGTATTAATGTTAAGTTTGAACACAATTAAAATTTATGAAAAACAATTTACTTAAAACAGTATTTCTCCTCTTAATGAGTACCTCTGTATTTGCACAGGATATAGACAAAGTTGAAATCAAGTTCGACTATATTCAATTGCCTTTAAAGCCACTTGATAAAAACATAAAGAATTATAATAGCAAGGTATTGTATGATGCCGAAGCTTTGAATAAAAAACTCTTGGCCGACTATGAGGTAGCTAAAGTGAAAGCAGAAGAAGATTACCAAAAAAGCTTGAGAGAATATGATGGCTTAATGAAAAAAGCAGAAGAAGAGCTTGCAAAAGAAAAAGCAGAATATCCTGCTAAATTAAAAGCAGCCAATGATGCTTACATGAAGGAAATGGAATTGTATGAGCAAAAATCAACCTTACAAAAATTAGCCGACAAACAATTGGCCAATGAAGGAAAGCCGTATAAACAAATACCGCAAGAGCCTTACCTAAAAGCTCCTTCAAAACCTTATAAATCTGAACCGGCTGCTCCAAAATTGCATAAAGTATTCAACCTAGAACAATTGGCAGCAACCTATCTCAAAATGGAAGGATACTCAAACGGAACTGGAAATGCTGTTACCATCACGGCCACCATGGGTCAATTAGAAATAAAAGAACCTGAAATCACTTCTCGTGATTTAACTAAATATGAAAATGGAAAATCTTATCCATACAAATCATACACTGCTAAAGTAGGCTACAAAAGAATTATTCGTTTAAAAGTTGAAACCGCTCAAGGCGTTATTTATGATGAGGTTCCAAATGAAGTAAGTGTTGAAAAATTCATCACCTCATCTGGCGAATTTACAAGTGAATCGGCTATCAGATACTGGTGGGAAAACCAAAGAGCTAGAACCACAGAAAATTTGGAAATGGAAACCGTAGATAAAAATATGGCTATCATCAATGAATTTTTGAATAGTAATTATGCCTTCAAAAAAATTACCCATGAATCAACTGCCCAATTGGTAAAAGATAAAAAGCAAGATTATTCAGACCTTAATAACGCTTACCTTGCCATTTTAGAAGGGTATAATATGTTGGCAGAGGGATATGATAAAGCTGCTGCTAAACCTAAAATTGCTGAAGGGATTGCTATTTATGAAAAAGCACTTCTTGAATCAGAAATGGACAATAAAAAAGCACGTATCAATGAAGATGTAACCTTTGCCATTTATTGGAATCTAATTGAAGCATATATATGGAACGATGATTATGCAAAAGCAAAATCACTGTACACCAAATTCTCAACTTTTGATGCTTCCAAAAAGCAAAAGAAATACATGGAGGCAATGCATGAATTTGGAAAAGCCCAGTACGATAGGTACAAAGCATTTTATGGAAAATAAGTAATTTGTTGCAAAACTGATATTTATACTTATATTTGTGCCGTAATTAATTGAAAAAGGAGACCAAAAGTCTCCTTTTTTGTTCTCTATGCAAATCGTTGATCAAATAAAAGAATGGAGTGCTGAAGTCTTAGAACCTTCAGTTTTTGTGGTAGATGTAGAATTCAAACCAGGTGGCGGAAAACTATTAGTGCTTATTGATAGTGATGGCCCCTTGACCATTGAACAATGCAGAGCATTAAACCGACACTTATCTAATAAATTAGATGAGGCCGACTATGGAGAAACACCCTACACACTTGAAGTTTCATCTCCAGGTGTAGATAGGCCACTCCTATTACCTCGCCAATTTCAGAAACATATTGGTAGAGAATTTAAAATTGTACTCAAGGCAAAAACTGAACTCTTGGGGAAATTAATGGCATTAAACAATGAAGTATTAACCCTTCATTTAAAAGATAAAAAGAAAGCATACCTGGCTAAAGAGCCTGTTATCAAAGAATTGTCGTTGGCAGATATTGAAACAGCTTTTGTCCAGGTTTCCTTTAACTAATTTTGAAACGTAAATTTTAACTTAATATGCACAGTGCAGGACTAATCGACTCATTCAGTGAGTTTAAAGAGTTTAAAAACATCGACCGCGCCACCATGCAGCGCGTACTTGAAGATGTGTTTCGTGGTATGTTACGCAAACGCTATAACAGCGACGACAATTTTGATGTAATTATCAACGACAAAAGTGGTGACTTAGAAATTTGGCACAACAGAACCATCGTTCATGATGGGGAAGTGGAAGATGAAAACACACAAATTGCCTACTCAGATGCAATCAAAATTGAACCCGATTTTGAAATAGGTGAAGACGTTACCCAAGAGGTAGGCTTGCAAATTTTTGGTAGAAGAGCTGTTCTATCTGCTCGTCAAACCTTGCTTTCTAAAGTATTAGAACTTGAAAAAGATGAGTTCTACAAAAAATACAAAGACCGTGTGGGTGAAATCATTAGTGGAGAAGTATATCAAATCTGGAAAAAGGAAATCATGGTTCTTGATGATGAAGGCAATGAATTATTGCTTCCCAAAACAGAAATGATACCCGCAGATTTCTACAAAAAAGGTGACGCCATTCGTGCAGTCGTGCTTAAGGTTGAAATGCATAACGGTAACCCAAGAATTATCCTCAGCAGAACGTCTCCTGTATTCCTTGAAAGGTTGTTTGAACAAGAGGTCCCAGAAATTATTGATGGACTTATCTCTATCAAGAAAATTGTTCGTGAACCAGGTGAAAGAGCCAAAGTTGCCGTTGAAAGCTACGATGATCGTATTGATCCAGTAGGAGCTTGCGTGGGTATGAAGGGTTCTAGGATTCATGGCATTGTTCGTGAATTAAGAAATGAAAATATCGATGTAATTAACTTTACAGGAAACCCAAGCCTTTTGGTTCAGCGCTCATTAAGCCCAGCTAAAGTTAGCAGCATTAAAATTGACGAAGTAAAGAAAAGAGTTTCTGTATTTTTAAAACCCGACCAAGTTTCACTTGCCATCGGTAAAGGAGGTCATAACATCAAATTAGCCGGAAAGTTAGCTGGTTATGAAATTGATGTTTACCGCGAAACAGAAAGTGAAGAAGAGGATATTGATTTGGATGAATTTAGCGATGAGATAGATAGTTGGATTATTGATGAGTTAAAAGGAATTGGCTTAGATACAGCTAAGAGCGTTTTGGCCATCTCTAACGAAGAACTCGTTCGCAGAACAGAGCTGGAAGAAGAAACTGTGCAGGAAGTGCGCAGAATTTTGGAAGCCGAGTTTGAATAAGATGAATACTACCGGCAAATAAGCATTCCATGTGATTAATACTCACATATTGCCCATGTTTCAAGGCCTGAAATCGCCGGTAACAAAGCTTGCTTATGCTTTTTATTGGTGTTTTCAGGCCTTCATGTTGAATATCCATGAATAAAAACGATATTCGCAGTAATTTTTAGGAAGAAAAAGCGCAGAATGAGCGAAACAACTGGAACAAAAAGAATTAATGCCGTAATGAAGGAACTAAATGTGGGTATGACCACAATGGTTGAAGTTCTGGCAAAAAAAGGTCATGTAATTGAGGCTAAGCCTACTACCAAGCTTACTGAGGATCAGTACGCTATTTTATTATCTGAATTCTCCTCTGAGAAAAAGATTAAAGATGAGGCTAACAAATTAGGTAGAGACCGCCTGAAGCCAAAAGATACGGTTCATGAAATACCAAAAGCGAAAGCACCTGTTTCAGAAGAGGAAGAGGAAGAGGAAGGTATGCTCATCAAATCTGGCTTGGTAAACACCCCTAAAAAATCTGAAACCCCAGCCCCAACTCCTCCGGTAGTGATAGCTCCAAAGGTAGAGGCTCCTGAGCCTGTTATAGAAACGCCTCCACCGGCACCTCCTGTTGTTGAGGAAAAAGTGGTAGAAGCACCACAAGCAGTTGAAGAAAAAGAAGAAAACCCAGGTTTAAAAGTTATGGGGAAAATCGATTTAGATTCCCTTAAGAAACCTAAAGGAAAATCTAAAAAAATAGAAACCCCTCCTGCAGAGCCTGTAAAAGAAATAAAGCCTGAACCAGTTGTTGAAGTAAAAGTTACTCCTGCTCCTGTTGCAGAAACTATAGTTGAAACTCCAGTTGTTCCAGAGCCCACTATTATTGAATCTCCGGCAGCCCCTGTGGCAAACACAGAAACAGAAGAACCTACTGTCTCAGAAGTAAAATACGAGAAATTAGAAGGTTTGAAGGTTATGGGCAAAATTGTCCTTAAACAAGATCCTCCTGCAAAAAAACAAAACCCAGTAGCAAGCAGTGACGACCCTAATGGTAAACGCAAACGTAAACGCAAACAAATTGGAGGAGACCAACCAGGTACTCAAAAGGTTGATCCTAATAAGCCATTAGATCCTAATAGACCTAGACCGCCTTATCAAGGAAATAACAACCGCGGACCAGGTGGAAATCAACAAGGTGGAAATAGGTTCGGTAATAACCGTCCTGGACAACCAGGAAACAACAGGTATACAAAACCTGAAGAAAAAGCAGAAATTAGTGATAAAGAAATCCAAGACAAACTAAAAGCCACATTGGCTAGGTTGAATCCAGGGTCAAAAAATCCAAACATTGGTGCTGTTCGCTCTAAAATCAGAAAGCAAAAACGCGATGAGAAAGCCTCTGAACGTGAAGAAGCAATGATGATGGAGGAAATGGACAAAAACAAGTTAAAGGTAACAGAATTTGTTACTGCCAACGAGTTAGCCCAAATGATGAATCTTCAGGTTACCCAAATTATTAGCGCATGTATGAGCTTAGGTATGATGGTTTCTATTAACCAACGCCTAGATGCTGAAACCATCGCCATTGTTGCGGAAGAGTTTGGTTTTGAAGTTGAATTCGTTTCTGCCGAAATGGTGGAAGCTGTTGAAGAAGAAATTGATGATCCTGATACACTAGAACCAAGAGCGCCAATTGTAACCGTAATGGGTCACGTTGATCATGGTAAAACCTCTTTACTCGATTACGTGAGAAGCGCAAACGTAGTAAAAGGTGAAGCAGGTGGTATCACGCAGCACATTGGTGCTTATGAAGTAAAATTAGAAAACGGCAAGAAAATAACCTTCTTAGATACTCCAGGTCACGAGGCATTTACCGCCATGCGTGCACGTGGTGCTAAGATTACAGATATTGTTATTATTGTAATTGCAGCAGATGACTCTGTAATGCCTCAAACAAAAGAAGCTATCAGCCATGCCTTGGCCGCTGGTGTTCCTATTGTTTTTGCCTTGAATAAAATTGACCGCGAAGCTGCTAATCCAGATAAAATTCGTGAACAATTATCTGCCATGAACATTCTCGTAGAAGAATGGGGTGGAAAATACCAATGCCAAGAAATATCTGCTAAAAAAGGTATTGGCATAGAAACTTTGCTTGAAAAAGTATTGTTAGAAGCTGAAATGCTCGACCTAAAAGCAAATCCAAACAAAAGAGCGGTGGGTAACGTTATTGAAGCCACACTCGATAAAGGTAGAGGTATTGTTACTACAGTTATGGTTCAAAGCGGAACCATGCGTGTAGGTGATCCTCTTCTTGCTGGTACCAACAATGGTAAAGTAAGGGCCATGTTTGATGAACGAGGCAAAAAAATGGACAAAGCGGGACCAGCTACTCCAGTAGTTATCCTTGGTTTTGATGGCGCTCCTCAAGCAGGTGATAGATTCATTGTTACCAAAAATGAACAAGAGGCGAAAGAAATTGCCAATAAACGCCAACAACTTCAGCGCGAACAAGGCATTAGAACCAATAAACATATTACTCTCGATGAAATTGGTAGACGTTTGGCTATCGGTAACTTCAAAGAATTAAATGTTATTGTTAAAGGTGACGTGGATGGTTCAGTAGAAGCATTGTCAGATTCATTGATTAAACTTTCTACTCCAGAGGTTCAGTTAAATGTAATTTACAAAGCGGTTGGACAAATTTCTGAAAGTGATGTAATGCTCGCTTCTGCATCAGATGCAATTATCGTAGGATTCCAGGTAAGACCTAGTCCGCAAGCCAGAAGATTGGCCGAAACTGAATCAATTGATATTCGTCTATACTCAGTTATTTATAACGCCATTGAGGAAATTAAATCAGCTATCGAGGGTATGCTTGCTCCAACCATTGAAGAGAAAATTCTTGGTAATGCGCAAATTCGCGAAGTATTTAAAATTACCAAAGTGGGTACCGTTGCAGGTTGTATGGTTACAGATGGAAAATTGGTTAGAAATGCCAAAATCCGCTTAATCCGCGATGGTGTGGTTATATACTCTGGAGAATTATCGTCACTTAAGCGCTTCAAAGATGATGTGAAAGAAGTTGCTAGTGGTTATGATTGCGGTTTAACAATCCATAATTACAACGACTTAAGAGAAAGTGATTTTGTTGAAGCTTACGAAGAGGTTGAAGTAAAACGTACCTTAAAGTAAATTACCTTTTCTGTTCATTGCTTACTTAAAGCAAATGTCCAATTCTTTCTAAAAACCAATAACTGGCAATCAAACCAATGCCCAATGACATTGCTTTGCTAAGTTTTTCTTGATACAAAGTTAATTTGGATAAGCCGCTTGTATGTATCATAACCCATAATAGAAGCAGTACAAATAGTTGTGCAGCTTCTATGCCGAGGTTAAATGAAAATAAAGGAATAAATAAACTTTCAGAACCACCCAATAATTGCTGAATAACTCCCGCAAATCCTAACCCATGGAATAAGCCAAATATTCCAACTATGGCCAATCGGTTCAATACAAAATACTTAGGAAATACGTTCTCTAACGAAGTATAAACAATGGATAAAGCAATTATTGGTTCAACCCAAAGTGAGCTTGGAAAGGGTAAGCCTAATAGGGCTAATAACAAACTGATACTGTGGGCAAGGGTGAATACAACAGACTGCGCCAACAAGTCTTTCCAATTACTTTTAAAAAGGAATAAGCTAACAATAAACAGCACGTGGTCTGAACCAAATGGAAACACATGCTCAAATCCAAGCAATATATATAGCCTAATTTCCTCCACGGCTCAAAAATAGTGGAATTAATCATTAGGCAAAATGCTCCTTGATTAGGATCAATATGCCAGGGCCATTACCAATAAGGCAATGATTACTGATGCCCTGAAGATGTAAAAATTATTTTTGTTCATAGTATTAGTGTGATATTTCAAAAACGCAAAAGTTTAACCACAATTGTCAATGAGTCTAATTCTGACGAAAATCTGATACTTTTGTTTTAGGTCAAATCTCCCCAACTTCTATGGCAACAAAAAATTCAAACATAACGATTACGGATTACATGAATGCCTTATCTCATCCAATGAAACCAATGATAAATGGGCTAAGAACAATTATCTTAGGGGTTGACCCAAACATACAAGAGCAGGTGAAATGGAATTCTCCCTCCTTTTTTTATGCAGGCGAAATGCCACCTTTTAACCCCAAAGAATATAAAAGAGATATATGTGTAATTAATCTTGTGAAAAAAGATGAATTGAGATTAATCTTCCCAAATGGCGCAAGAATTAACGATCCAACAGGATTGTTACAAGGCAACTTTCCTGATTCAAGAAAAATGATTGTTATTTCAAAAGAGGCAAACCTCTCAAGTTTTCAAAGCGGTTTAACCCAAATATTCCGCCTTTGGATTGAAACCATAAATAAGGAATAAAAAATGAAATCTATTGAAGTAATAACCCCTATTCTTTTTATCCTTATTACATTTTTTTGTATTGGTTGGATATATAAAGCAAGCAACAAAAGTATCAAAATTCTTGGGCTTACTTTGTTCATCACTATTACTCAAGCTTTGCTAGCATGGAGTGGTTTCTATGAACAAACTAACAGCACGCCTCCACGACCCATTCTAATTCTATTACCCAATCTGGCAATTTTTATTTACCTGCTTGGAAGCCCATCTGGTAGAAAATGGTTAGATACTATAGAAACAAAACACCTGTTACCTATTCATGTAGTAAGGATTCCTGTTGAAATTGGACTGTACTTACTTTTCATCCAAAAAATGGTTCCCAAAGAAATGACCTTTGAAGGATTAAATTTTGATATACTTTCGGGTATTAGTGCACTTGGGATAATAATATTTGGGGCCAAAAAACAATCTTCCTCTATAGGAAAACCTATGGTCATTTGGAACATCATTTGCCTTTTCCTTGTTTTAACAATTGTTAGTATTGCGGTACTCTCTTTGCCTACACCCTTTCAACAATTCGGTCTGAACCAACCTAATATAGCTGTTTCGCAATTCCCTTTTATATGGCTACCAACAGTTATAGTTCCATTGGTCATACTATCACATGTGGTAGCCATAAAAAGGTATTTTAATAATTAGTCTTTTGCAATAATTACTTTTTTGCTAACTACTGTTTGTGCGTTACTCAGCCTTAATATATATTCACCACTGTATAAACCTCTTGTATCTAAATAGGTGATGGTACTACCTTGAAACAAATTGCTGCTTATTAATAACCTTCCTTGCATGTCAAATAGTTCAACCAACAAATTGTTTTGTTGCAATCCATCTGCTTGAATAGCCAATATATCATTACCTGGATTTGGAAAAACGTTAAAGGTTAACGCCTCTTTTCCCTTCTCAGAAATAGCTGTTGTACTTGGCATATACCTTGTAACAGATTCTGTAATACTGGTAACTTTTGCACTGCTTCTAATACCATAAAAAGTGGGACCTACAGCATAAGGATAGGCAGAATTCCAATTGGCATCAACGGTAGCAAAATAACAATAAATGCCATTTGGGTATTCTGGAGTTATACAAAATCTTCCATTGTGTTCATCCAAGTAATCTGGATTTGCAGCAGTTGGCGCAGTATACTGATAATCTTCTCTAAAATATCCCAATGGATAGGTTGTACTCACAACCGGACCTGCAGTTACAGTGTTACCATTAAAATAGGTGTTTCTTTGGGTAATGCTTCGTAAAGTATAACTAGATTTCATGCGCACAATGCCTCCAGTTCCATCTACATTCTTATAAGCATATGCTCCATATATTGGAAATCCATCATAGGCAAAGCCTATGAGTGGCGAATGTTTGCTACTATCTATCACATACAATCCATCTGCATCATACAAATTACAAACAGTAGATATGACAGTTAAATCTAATTTAAATGCACTAGGATTTTGATGATGGTGGTAATTTCCCATCGCTGGATGTCCCTTTGCACAATCAAAACCACCTCGCTCAGCAACCACTGCATCTCTATTCCAAACATTGTCGCCCGTTCCGCCTAATGGCCCGCCTTTTAAACTGTTTGATGAATTCTGCCAAGAAACACCATCACGGTAATCAAACAAAGCAACACCATTGATAAAAATTCCAATATTGCCACCAGTAGTAGCTGTTGCTGTTCCCGTATTTTTAACTGGGGTCAAAGGAAATTTAAAGATGGCATTCTGACTGGTTGTAATGGATGGGTTACCGTCTAAAAATGGTCCAGTTACATAACCAGGAACCCCATTTGCTCTTATATAAACAGATGTAGCAGAATAATACACTCCTAATACATTAGCCGAGTCATTGTCGTTAATTGCAGTGCTGTTATTCTTTACATAATGTCGGCCTTTAATGCCTGTGGTGTTTTGAATCCAGCTTGTAATAGCAGGATTGGTTTGAGCAAATGAACACAAAGCCAATAAGCCAAATGTGCAGAGTAGGATAGATTTTTTCATTATTTTATTTGTATTTATTTTAGGTGTTATAAAGAGTAAATTATTCTTTTGTATTCAACTCCATAGGATACCCATAGGAGCGGTTGAACAAAAATTGTTTATCGGTTAAAGTGAGCAAAAAAACATGCAGGTCCACTTTTTCTTTAGCATCTAAATGTAGTGTTCGACCTTTTGTTTTGTCACCAATAGAGGAAGAAGAAGCATAAAATTGTATCACCTCATTCAATGATTCAAACCTTCCATCATGCATATAAGGAAAAGAATATTCAACGTTTCTTAAAGTGGGGGTTTTAAATTTAAATGAATCTTTTGGATGATGGGTAATTGCATACCTTCCAAAGTCGTTAAGATGAGCATTTACCTTAATGCCATTTGCCTCAAATTGATAATTAGTAAATAGTGGCTCTGTATGACAACTATTGCAATGTTTCTTAAATAAGGCATAACCTCTTTGCTCTTGATCTGTGAATGCAACTAAACCCAATTGCACACTGTCGTATTTAGATTGATTACTTACCAAAGTAAGCATAAACGATGACAGCGATTTAAGTAGTGTTTCAGTAGTAGGAATTGAATCCTTCCAAGCCTTATAAAACAAACTCTTATATCTTTTTGAAGCGCCCAATTTTTGAAGCACATGATTTAAGCTTTCACCCATTTCTTTGGGATGACTTATAGGTGCCAAGGCTTGCATGTCTAAATGATTGATGGCACCATCCCACATAAAATAGGGTTGCCAAGCCAAATTCATTAAGGTTGGTGAATTCCTTGTTCCTATACTATCATATATACCATGGCTCAGTGCATGGTCGGCATGGGTAAAGGCATTAAATTGAGAATGACAACTTGCGCAAGAAACAGTGTGATTGACCGATAAAATTGGGTCGTAAAACAATATTCTTCCTAAATAAACTTTGTTAATTGTAAGTTCATTTTTACCAATGGGATATATTGGTTCAGGCCAAGCCTTTGGAATTTGATAGGTATCTTTAACGATAAAACTCATTAAACAAACAACCCCAATAAATAAGAGCAAACCTCTATTTTTCATTATCCAATAAGTAAAAAGATTCTGAAAATATTTTCCCTAATAAATAGGCATCCTGGCCAGGCGTCATAACTTTTTTAGGGAAATTTTGATATGCAAACGATATAAACCTTCCCAAATCCAACCCTACTAGAAGGTCGCTACTTTTTGTGTTTTTAAATGCTACAGGATAACAAACCAAAAAAGGGTTTTGATAACCCCCTAAATGATATTCAAACGAAACAGAATCTCCATTCATTGAACGAATTTGCCCTTCTAATTTTATACCTATATAGCCACTTTGCCATGTCCAATACATTCCATTCAATGGATCCAAAGCCCCCATGTATACTCCAGAGGTATTGGTAAAACTATCTACTCCACACCAAAAGGCAAATTCATTATTCAGACTATTTTTTTGAAGTGGAAATTCTACTAAACAACTACTCTTTTTTTCAAGGTCTATGAGGAAATAACTTTTGGAGGAGGTATCACCTGCTAAGCCAAAATAAAACTTAAGTTTAGTGAATGTTACTTTACCCAATTCCTTTAACAGATATTCTTTATCAAGAGAAATTTCAGCGCCACCAATTGTAGGAACAAAAGATAGTTTTACCTGCCCAATTGATTTTAATGGCAAAGCCATAAAAGCAATCTGGAAGAGAAAAAAACATAACAATTTGTTGGTACGCATGAAATAAAACAATTCTGGCTTTGATATCAAAAATCAGGAATAGTTTAATCTATCAAATAAAATAGTTACCTAATGATAAACACAAAAAGGAATATGACAATTTTAAAACAAAATTACCGCTACCTTCATTCAATAATAAAACCTATGAAATACCTATTTATTAGCTTTCTTTTTGTCTGCACCCAAGCATTTGCAGGCGAGCCAAAATCCAATCCAACGCATGGCACCTATTCATCCGGACAAAAGGCAAAACAACCAACAAATGGCCACAATTCAGTACTAGAACTAAAGCTAAACGATGACAACACATTTGTATACTACAACGAAACCAACCCCAAAAAAATAGTAGAAGTTAAAGGCACATGGGAAGTCCAAGACAAGTATATTGTGTTAAAATCAAGCAGTAATACAAGTGATTACCCCAATAAATGGAAATTAGATCAAAGTTATTCTTGCATAAAAGCAAGGAAAGGAATGGAGTTTATTAGAATTTGCAGTTGTTCTAATTAGTTCTATTCTTTGGATTGGGCATCTACCACTGCAATGGTAACCATGTTTACAATTTCACGAATGCTACTACCCAACTGAAGGATATGGGCAGATTTTTTCAATCCTAATAAAACAGGACCGATGGCTTCTGCTGCCCCCAATTCTTGCAACATTTTATATGCAATATTTCCAGAGGATAAAGATGGGAAAATAAACGTATTTACAGGCTCTCCCACCAATTCGCTGAAAGGAAAATTCTCCTTCAAAAGCTTTTGGTTCAAGGCAACATTTGCCTGAATATCTCCATCTACAATCATGTTTGGATAATCCTTCTTTAATTTCTTCCTCACATTCGACATCTTCACTGGATCGGCGCCCTTGGCCGAGCCAAAATTGCTATAGCTCAACAAGGCAACACGAGGATTGATATTAAACTTTTTTACTGCTTTGTATGCCAAAGAGGCAATGTTTACCAATTCATCTTCGCCAGGACTCTGATTTACCGAGCAATCAGCAAAAAACAGAGTCCCCTTTTTCGAAAGCATTATATACATGCCAGCTACTACATCTGTTCCATCTTCTTTTCCTAAAATTTGTAAGGCGGGTCTAATGGTACTTGGGTAGTTTTTGGTTAATCCACTAATCATGGCATCAGCCTCACCCATTTCAACCATCATTGGGGCATAATAGTGTTTGTCTGTCATGAGTTTTTTGGCCTCATGAAGGGTAAGTCCGTTTCTTTGTCTATTTCTAAACAGCACATCGGCAAAAGCATTACGTTTGTGTTCATCCTCCATAGGATCAACAATAGAAACATCTTTTAAATTGAGGTTATTCTCACGAATAATGGCCTCAATACGCAACCTGTTTCCAATCAAAATTGGAATAGCTATTCCTTCATCTTTAACAATTTGAGCAGCTCTTAAAATTTTAAAATTCTCTGCTTCAGAAAAAACAACGCGTTTCGGATTTAACTTAGCTTTATCTGTTATAGCACGAATGAAATTACTTTCCTTGCCTAATCTATTCAGCAATTGTTGTTCGTATTTATCCCAATCTGTAATGGGTTCTTTGGCAACACCACTTTCCATAGCAGCCTTTGCTACAGCAGGAGATACAGTGGTTATCAAACGAGGGTCTATTGGTTTTGGAATAATGTATTGCCTTCCAAAAGTAACATTGCTTTCGTTATAAGCTAAATTAACAATCTCTGGTACTGGCTCCTTTGTTAAATTGGCCAAGGCATATACTGCAGCCAATTTCATTTCTTCTGTAATTTTAGTGGCACGTACATCCAATGCGCCTCTAAAAATATAAGGGAATCCCAACACATTGTTTACTTGGTTTGGGTAATCACTTCTACCTGTAGCTAAGATAATATCTGGCCTCGAAGCCGTAGCTAATTCATAGGTAATTTCAGGATTTGGATTTGCTAAGGCAAAAACAACACAATCTTTGTTCATGCTTCGCAACATGTCTTGTGTTACCACATCTGCCTTTGAAAGCCCCACAAACACATCTGCATTTTTCATGGCATCAGTAAGGGTTTTTAAATCCCTGGAGGTGGCAAAAGGCCTTTTGATATCATCCAAATTTGGGTTATCAGCTCTTATCACTCCTTTGCTATCACACATCACTAAATTTTCAGCCTTCACACCTAAGGCTTTCATGATTCTCGCACAAGAAATGGCACTAGCCCCTGCTCCATTATAAACAACTTGAACGTCTTCAATTTTCTTTCCAACCAGTTCAAGAGCATTTAACAACGCTGCTCCAGTAATGATAGCCGTTCCATGCTGATCGTCGTGCATAATTGGAATATTCAATTCCTCTTTGAGTCGTCTCTCAATTTCAAAACACTCTGGGGCTTTAATATCCTCTAAATTTATCCCTCCAAAAGTTCCCGCAATATTCTTTACAGTTTGAATAAAATCTTCTGTGTTTTTGGTATCTATTTCAATATCGAAAACATCTATATCAGCAAAAATCTTGAATAAAACGCCTTTCCCTTCCATTACTGGTTTAGATGCACCCGGACCAATATCTCCCAATCCGAGTACGGCTGTTCCATTACTAATTACCGCCACCAAATTTCCCTTGGCAGTATATTTATAAATATCTTCAGGATTTTCAGCAATTGCTAAACAAGGCTCGGCTACACCTGGTGAATATGCTAAACTTAAATCGCGTTTTGTATTGGTTGGTTTTGTAGGAACTACTGCAATTTTACCTGGTCTGCCTTTGCTATGATATTTTAAGGCATCTTCTTTTAAAGTACTCATAAGGAATATTTATTTTTATAGAATGCTCCCATTCCATTACGTGCATAGTTAAAGAAAGTTGGGAGTTTAAACAAATAGAGAAATTAGGAATTCGTATGATTAAAATCTTATCACATCTCAACCATGAAGGTTAATAAAAACATAAGCTATGTTAAAAATTCGGACGGATACTCATATCAGCATAATAATCTAAAATGTAGTTCACTGCATCATCTGCAGAATCTACCACTTTAAATAAAAACATGTCATCTGCACTGATATTTTTTTCCTTCTCAAGCATCACCTGTTTGATCCAATCAATGAGTCCACCCCAAAATTCACTGCCTACCAACACCACCGGAAATTGAGCAACTTTATGGGTTTGAATTAATGTTAAAGATTCAAACAATTCATCTAACGTACCAAAGCCTCCGGGCATGGCAATAAAGCCCTGGGCATATTTCACAAACATCACTTTCCTAACAAAAAAGTAATCGAAATTGATGTTTTTATCACGGTCAACGTAACGGTTAAAGAATTGTTCAAAAGGTAATTCAATACCTAAACCTACCGACTTCCCTCCTGCCTCAAATGCCCCTTTATTACCAGCCTCCATAATACCTGGTCCACCTCCAGTAATCACCCCAAAACCTGCATTTACAAGCTTCTTGGCAATTTCCTCTGCCAACAGGTAATATTTATGGTCGCTTTTGGTTCGGGCCGAACCAAAAATAGACACACAAGGGCCAATCTTACTCATCTTCTCAAAGCCTTCAACAAACTCGGCCATGATTTTAAATGTAGCCCAACTATCACTTACTTTTATCTCTGGCCAATCTTTCTTTTGAAATGCTTTCTTTATTCTTTCTTCTTCGTTTGGGTCGGTCATTTTGGGTCTTTTTAGGCAATAAAAATCTGATACTAAAATGTATGTAGAAAAATGGCAAATACCTAGTTGGAAATTATCCCAACAATTGCTTTAAAACGGCAGAAATAATTTTACCATCAGCCTTGCCAGCAAGGGCTTTCATTGCCAATGGCATCATTCTACCAAAATCAGCAGCAGAACTTGCACCAGCTTCTGCAATCACTCCTTGCAAAATAGTTTTTATCTCGTCTTCCCCCATTTGTTTTGGAAGATACTTTTCAATCACGGTTAATTCCTCTTGTTCTACCTTGGCCAAATCTTCGCGTTTGTTTTGAAGGTAAATTTCAAGCGACTCTTTCCTTTGCTTGGCTAGTTTCTGGAATATTTTCAAGGCAGCTTCATCAGAAACCAACCCATTGGCGCCAGGTTCACTTGCAGCGAGTAATAAGGCAGATTTTAACCCACGTAAAGCCCTTAAACTTACTTCATCTTTGGCCTTCATGGCTGTAATCACATCTGCATTAATTTGTTCTTGTATGCTCATTCTTTCTTTTGTTTAAAGGCAATAAAATAAATTACTTTTTCTTTACAAGGTATTTTGCTCCTTTTCCCAGATGGAATGTGAATGTATCACTTCTCAATCCAAGTCTCAAGGTCTCTAAAGGAATGATATCATTTGGCGCAATATTTCCCATGTTTACATTGGCCCCAACTAATTTAATAAAGTAGGTTTGTTGTGCCTTTTGCGGTGCTTCCCAAATTATTTTCTCCTCTGGAATTTTGGTAAGAATTTCTTGAACCAATCCTTCTCTTACTTCTCCACTACTTCTGTAAACACCCACATTTCCTGCCTCTCTGGCTTCTGCAATTACTTTCCATGCACCTGCATCTAATTCTGTTTGCATCAACTCTATCCATTGGTAAGGTGGAATAATTT
This sequence comes from uncultured Bacteroidota bacterium, assembly GCA_903834625.1. Lineage (GTDB taxonomy): Bacteria > Bacteroidota > Bacteroidia > UKL13-3 > UKL13-3 > B1. The sequence continues at coordinate 8,752 of CAILJQ010000115.1, read as the reverse complement.
TTTCTACATCTTTACTTCCAACCTCACTTAAAACGGTTACATGTTTACTTAATTTAGAAATATAATCTAACTTTAAATCATGCGGTAATTCTATAGAACCATCAGAAATTTCTGCATGCAACATGCCATATTTTTCTAATAACCTGATATAATCTTCAAATTGGTTCCTTACAATGTATGCCTCAAACAAAGTACCACCAAAATAAACAATGATACCATTATCGTGGTATAGCTTAATTTTCTCCTCCAGTCTTGGAGTTACATATGATGTACCAAAACCAAGTTTAACAATATCTGTGTATTCTCCACTTACAGAAATCATGTCTTCAGCTTCTCTAATGCTCAACCCTTTGTCCATTACCATGGTTAATCCTTTATCTCTAGGTTTTGCCGGACGGTCTGGAATTTGTTTTAATTTAAAGTTCTTCATTTTTCACGAAAATTAATGCCCAAAGCTACTACGCCTTAAGCCCAGCAAAGGTATTCTTTGTATAAATAAAACGAAAAAAAAAGGAAAGCAAATTTAGTTAGGTCTATGGGCCTCAATCGCATCTGTAATTGCCTGTACTTTACGTAGTTTAGGTGCAATTTCAAAAATGAGAAAATAATCAGAGAAGAATAACTGAAGTCCTTTTTCTAAATAGCCTTGCGCCTCATTGGTTTTGCCAAGCTCATATAAGTATACCACCAATCGGTAATAATATTGGTGACATAATGGATCTAAAATCATTCCTTCCATAAGCAATTCAACAGCTTCATGCAGGTGGCCTTCTTTGTATTTTACATACGACCAGTCCAAATATGCCTCCATGAGTCCAGGGTCTAACTCAATAAGTTTGGCATAAATATCTTCTGCTTCCTTAATAAACCCCAACTTGTATTCACACTCGGCTAAAACCAACAAGAAATCACAATTTTCGGGTTCAAGCAAACAAGCGCGTTTAAAGTGTTGCAGGGCTTCTTTGTATTGTCCCTCTTTATCGTGTGTAACACCTATTCCAAACCAAGCATCGGCTAGATTTGGGTTTAATTGGGCTGCTTTTTTGTATTGTTGTCTTGCCTCAGAAATCCTACCCAATCGCTCATAGCAACCAGCCAAATTGCAATAAGAAATACTATCGCCTCCTTCTTGTTTAATTACTTCAAGGTACTCTACAATGGCATCCTCAAACCTATCTAATTCAACCAAAGCATTGGCCTTATTAAACCGAGCAACTGTGTATTCCTCTTCAATGGCAAGACAATAATCAAACGCATCAATTGCTTCTGTATGCTTTTCCATTTTGCCATATGTAACACCTAAATTATACCATGCGCCCACATTGTATGGATCAATGTCTATAAGCACATTAAGGTATTTAAGTGCATCATCATATTGTAGCAACATATCGTAACAATGCGCCAATTCATAGTAAGCTTGCTCTAACTCTGGCTCTTGCTCTATAATTTGCTTAAAATATTGTGATGCTTGAAGAAACAAGCCATTATCATCATATACATAAGCAATCTCAAAAAGCATATCTAGTCTTTCATCAGTATGTAGTAAAGCCTTCTGAAAATACTCCTCTGCTTCGGCGTGGTTAAAATTATGTAAACAGATTTCACCCTTTAAAATAAATAGGTCTGGATTATATGGTTCATACAATTCCGCTTTATCCAACTCTACCATTGCCTCCTCAAACTTTTCAAGAATAATTAAGATTTCAGCATTTTTGATCCAAAAGTTTACATTCATAGGGTACATCTCCTTCCCAAACTCCACTGCCTCTAATGCCCTTTTTAATTTCTCAGTTTGAATGTAGTAGTCAATAATTCCTTCAATAGCCTCTGCATCAAAATAATCCCGCGTTTTGTTTCGGATCATTTTCTCATAACGTTGCACGTTACTCGTAACTTCTTCCCCCAAAAAATCATTTCCATCCATACGCAGAATAATTATTTACCAAATTTAATTCGCTTAGCCCATACACAAAACTCAAAAAACCCGTTTTTTTTCCAAATCTTTGAACATTCGTTAAAAATAAAATCTGGAAAAATGAAGAAATTTTTCGTATTACTTGTGTTAACGCTCTCGCAAGCACATTTGTTCTCACAAACTCTGCCAAAAAAATTAAATCAGGCAAACTGGCAGCAAAAAGTTGATTATACCATTCAAGTGGCTCTAGACGACTCTCTGCATACTTTAAGTGCTTTTGAGAGAATTACTTACAGTAATAATAGTCCAGATAAAATTACAGACATCTACATGCACCTCTGGCCAAATGCTTATAAAACCAGGACAACAGCCTATGCTAGACAAGAACTTGAAAACGGAAATACCAACTTTCATTTTGCCGACGAATCTGAACGTGGGTATATTGATTCTTTAGATTTTAAAGTAAATGGCCAAAAGGTGAACTGGGAGTTTACACAAGACATAGATGTGGCTATTCTCCATTTAGCCAATCCACTCAACCCAGGAGAAAAGGTAGAAATTACCACACCATTCAAAGTAAAATTACCTTCAGTGTTTTCGCGCATGGGGTATGAAGAAGGTGTGTATTGCGTTACACAGTGGTATCCAAAGCCTGCAGTATATGATGTAAATGGTTGGAACCCTATGCCCTATTTGAACCAGGGAGAATTTTACAGCGAATTTGGGAAATTTGATGTGAGCATTACGCTACCCAAAAACATTTTAGTAGCAGCTACCGGACAAGCTCAAGACCCCTCAGAAAAAGAATGGTGGCTCGAAAGAAAAAAATCAGCCACAGCAAGTCATCCTGCAGTAGGCGATTTAAAAACCGTTCGTTTCATTCAAGACTCAGTTCATGATTTTGCTTGGTTCGCCTCAGAAAAATTCATGGCAAGTAATAGTGAGGTAACTTTAAGTAATGGTCAGGTGGTAGAAACATGGATTTTTGCTAAAGCCAAAAATGAAAAATCAAAAGTTACCGGAATTGAATCAGTAAATGAAGGAGTAACCTTTTATTCAGAAAAAGTAGGGAATTATCCGTACGCTATTGCACAGGTTGTTATAACACCCTTAAAAGCAGGTGGCGGAATGGAATATCCTACCATCACAAATTGCGCAAGTAATGACAAAACTACCATTGTTCATGAAGTGGGCCATAATTGGTTTTATGGGATTTTAGCTTCAAATGAAAGAGAATACCCATGGATGGATGAAAGCTTTAATACCTATTATGAAAACAGAAATGCCAATGAGAAAAAAGGTTTGGTAGAGCCCGGACAAACATTTAGCATCAACAAGATTTTTTCAGGCTTTGATCAAACTAAAATGCTGTTCAATTACAGCTCTAGAAACAATATAGATCAGCCAGGAAACTTGCATTCAGATAGGTATACAGACAACAATTATGGAGCCATCATATATGCTAAAAATCCTATTGGGTTTGGGTATTTACAAACCTATTTAGGTACAGAAAAGTTTGATGACATGATGCAGGCTTATTTTGAAAAATGGAAATTCAAACACCCGCTTCCAAACGATTTCAAAGAACATGCAGAGTCATTCACTCAACAAAATTTAAGTTGGTTTTTTGAGGGGGTTTTAGCGTCGACCCAAAAACAAGACTATAAGATGGTTTCAGCCACATCTGAATCTGTAACCATAAAAAACAACGGCAATTTGGTTGCGCCTCTAGCAGTTTCTATTTTAAATGAAGATTCTATTCTGCACACAGTATGGTTCGATGGTTTTACAGGAACAAAAAAGTTAAACATGCCTAAATACCCATACACTGAAGATGCCCTCATCTACCGAATAGACGCCAACAAAAATACCTTGGACCTATACCGTCAAAACAATTCTAAAGTAATTAAGGGTGATTGTCCAACCTGTAAAAAAATAAAACTTCAACCATTAGGTAACCTCGAAAACGACAACTCCACCCAGGTGTTTTGGAGCCCTGTTTATGCTTTTAATGTTTACAACAAAAGCATGTTAGGACTGGCCTTCTACAACAGTTTATTCCCGCAGAAAAAGAATGAATATATAATTATGCCCGTTTACAGTTTTGAAAAAAACACCTTAAATGGTTATGCATCGTATTGGCATAATTTTTACACAGATGGGAAAATCAGAAACCTTCAAGTAGGCTTTAATGCAGCAAGATTTGCCTCACAAGGTGTTTTTTATAACAGCGGAACCTCAGACACCACCGTGCAAAAAGTATTACAAAATGGGGGAGCCTATTATGGCAACATATACTATGAAAAATTCGCCCCATTTGTTAAAATTAACCTTCAACCTAACAATCGAAGAAGCAACAAAGAAACAAATATCAAGCTCACCTATTTTATGATCAATGAGCAAGCTGAAGATAGATCAATTCTTTATAATTTTGGTTCGAACCATTTAGGTATTGGTGAGTTAAAATACGAATTCAATGACCGAAATGTGCTTTTCCCAAGAACAGCCTCAGTGGCGCTTCAAAGTGGCATTCAAAATGTTAGTTTTAATAAATTAAGTGTAGAAATTAAACAAAGGTTCCTTTACAAAAAAGGCAAATCAAAATCTGCTGAAATTAGGCTATTTGCAGGTGGGTTCTTATTTGAGCAAACTGATGTTTTGGGCTCTAGAGATATGAACTTCTCACAAAGGGCTGCCTTCCAAGCAGGCGGCAATTCTGGAACCAACGATTATTTATACCAAGAAGCCATGTTGGGTAGGATGGAGCAATTAGGAAATATTAACCCTCCTAATCCAGGAAATACCTCCACGCAAAATAGGTATGGCCGACAAGTATTATACACCCAATCTGGGTTTAGAAATTTTGCCTCTGTGGGTTCAACCAATTCTTTTTTAAGTGCCATCAATATTACCATTCCTGCACCAATTCCAGTTCCTATTGGAGTTTATGCAGATTTGAGCTATTGGCAAGCACCTGCTGGCTACATTACTGTGGTTGGTGTAGCTGGAGTTACTTCCACCTACTACCCAGCGCAAATGAAGGCAACCTATAATGCAGGTGTATATTTAAATGTTTCCAAAGATGTATTAAACATTTACTTACCATTGGTTTATAGCGATGATGTAAACGCCTATTGGCAAACAATGGGATACACCTCTTTTTTCAGCAGAATCAGCTTTGTTTTTAATCTTAATAAGTTAAACCCAATTAAAGCCTTTCGCGATATCAAACTCTAAAAAATAAATCAAAACTACCTCCGTTTTGGCTGCCTTTATTAATACCTTTGTAAGCACTAATTGAACCTAAAATGAGCACCACGTCAAGTTTCTCCACAGCATTCCTTCAAGAACTAGGAATAGCCAAACATAACCACGGTACATCAACCGGTCAAAATCATTTTTCTGACCCTAATGCTACGCAAAAAACAATTGTTTCTCCTGTGGATGGAAAGGCTATTGCTACCATTTCTTATACAACCGAAGCAGAATACAACATCGTTATTCAAAAAGCTGAAGAGGCCTATAAAATTTGGAGGAAAATACCTGCACCTAAAAGAGGTGAAATTGTGAGGCAGTATGGCAACTTGTTAAGGGAGTATAAACAACCTCTCGGACAATTGGTAAGTTATGAAATGGGTAAAAGTCTTCAAGAAGGCTTAGGTGAAGTGCAAGAAATGATTGACATATGCGACTTTGCGGTAGGTTTAAGCAGGCAATTACATGGACTTACCATGCACAGTGAAAGACCTAACCATCGCATGTATGAGCAATACCATCCTATTGGAATTGTAGGTATTATTTCTGCTTTCAATTTCCCAGTGGCAGTATGGAGCTGGAATAGCATGCTGGCTGCAGTATGTGGCGATGTTTGTGTTTGGAAGCCCTCAGAAAAAACACCTCTTTCTGCGGTTGCCTGCCAGAACCTTATGGCGCGCATCATAAAAGAAAATGACCTACCAGAAGGATTATTTTGTTTGGTAAATGGGGATTATAAAGTGGGTGAATGGATGAGCAATGACGAGCGTGTGCCTTTAGTTTCTGCAACCGGTTCAACCCGAATGGGAAAAGCGGTTGGCGCGGCCTTGGCACAAAGATTTGGTAAAGCTTTACTTGAATTAGGCGGCAACAATGCCATCATATTAACTGAAAATGCCAATTTAGATTTGGCCATGGTTGGTGTTTTATTTGGTGCAGTTGGAACCGCTGGCCAAAGATGCACAACAACACGCCGACTGATTATTCACGAAAGCTTATACAATACAGTGAAAGAAAAATTGGTGAAAGCCTACGGACAGTTAACCATTGGAAACCCTCTTACAGGAAATTTAGTTGGACCATTAATTGACAAAGCTGCCGTTGATGCTTATTTACATGCCATTGAAAAATTAAAGTTAGAAGGGGGAACCGTTTTATGCGGCGCAGAAGTAATGAGCGGTATAGGTTTTGAAAGTGGATGTTATGTAAAACCAACTATATGTGAAGCAAAAAATAGCTTCCAAATTGTGCAGGCAGAAACTTTTGCTCCTATCCTATACCTTATGAAATATACCCATTTGGATGAGGCCATAGAAATGCAAAATGGTGTGAAACAAGGCCTAAGCTCCAGCATCTTTACCAATAACATGTTAGAAGCCGAACAATTTTTAAGTGCTTGGGGAAGTGATTGTGGTATTGCTAACGTAAATATAGGAACCAGCGGAGCAGAAATAGGTGGTGCATTTGGTGGTGAAAAAGAAACAGGCGGAGGAAGAGAAAGTGGTAGTGATGCCTGGAAAGCTTATATGCGTAGGCAAACAAACACACTCAATTACGGAAAAGAACTACCATTGGCACAAGGCATTAAGTTCGACCTGTAAACGTTTCCATACTTTGGTATAAGGTTTGCACTGCCAGAGACATTATGAAAAGCAAGTATTTTTTATCGCATCTCTTTGTTGGGGCTTCCATTTTCCTTTCAGCCCAAGCAATCATGGCACCAGAAATGCCAGCGGAGAAAAAAGTAAAGGTTCACGAAATAAAAAAAGTGAAAAATACAGCCTTTACCTATGGCGAAAAATTAGACTATAGAATTCATTATGGACCTCTAACTGGCGGTCACGCACATTTTGAGGTTGCTTCCAAACCCGTGGAAGTAAATAACCGAAAAGCATATCACATAAAAGTAGATGGAAAATCTGCAGGTATGGTGGATGTTATGTTTAAAGTTCGTGATACTTACGAGAGTTACGTTGATGAAGAGGCCATTATTCCATGGAAATGTATCAAAAAGGTGAAAGAAGGTGGTTATACTGATAGTGATTTCATTTTATTCGATCAAGTAAATGGTTTCGCTACTAGCCGAAGAGGCAAAGTAGATATTGCCCAACAAACACAAGATGTTGTTTCTGCTATTTACTTTGCTAGAACTACCGATATGTCGAATGCCAGAATTGGCGACATCTTCCCTGTGAACTTTTATATGGATGCCGAAAACTTTCAGTTACGCTTTAAATTTGTTGGTAGAGAAACCGTTAAAACCGATGTTGGAACTTTTAAGGCATTGGTCATTAAGCCTCAATTAATAAAAGGTCGTGTATTTAAAGATGATGAAGCCCTAACCCTTTGGGTAAGTGATGATGAAAACAAAGTGCCTTTAATGGTTGAAAGCGACATATTTGTTGGTTCAATCAAAGCAGAGCTTATTGGTTATGCCAACCTCAAAAACCCAACTACCGCCAAATTAAAATAACAACAGCAAACTAATTATCTTTAGTTCTGTTTAATTTGCAGCATGCAATTTTGGCTTAAAGATAGAACTAACCAACTTACAACTATCCTTATTGTATTTTATACAGTAGGGATAGTTGGTATGTTAATAGCCCCGCAAACATTTTCTCCTTTAACCCCACTCAATTTGTTATTGAGCGCGTTTATCCTATTCTTTCCCCACCCAGAAAAGGACATATTATTTTACGTTAACCTGCTCATGGTTTTCACCGCTGCCTGGTTTCTGGAAATGATAGGTGTTACCACAGGAACCATTTTTGGAATGTATACTTATGGCGAAGCCCTTGGACCAAAATTGAACCAAACCCCAATTATTATTGGCTTAAATTGGATCATTGTTACCTATTCTTGTTTACATGTAAGCAATGCCATTGCCATATATTTCAAAATAAAACTTCATGAGGTAACAGGCGCCCTGCTTTCAGCAGCTTTAATGGTTTTATTAGACTTTCTTATTGAGCCAATGGCCCCAAAACTTGATTATTGGAGTTGGGAAGGGAATAATATTCCAGTACAAAACTATACCGCTTGGTTCTTCTTTGGATTTGCTTTTAGTTATTGGATGTTAAAAGGTGGCTTGTTAAAAACCAATCCCATGGCCATTAGAGTATATGCTGCTCAATTCATGTTCTTTTTATTGCTTAACTTTTTGGTCTGAACCAATTATTTAAGCCACAGGCAAACCAAAAACGATTTAATAAGTTTATTGTATATGTTGATACCCGTAATAATTATTCTGCTCACCTTTTGTTTCATGGAATTCATGGCATGGTTTGCACATAAGTTTGTGATGCATGGCTTTTTGTGGTACCTGCACAAAGATCATCACCAAGTTGAGCCTGGTTTCTTTGAGAAAAACGATGCCTTCTTTTTAATATTTGCCATTCCAAGTGCCTATTGTTATGTAACTGGAATCATGGAAAATGATTCCAGATTATTTATTGGCATTGGAATCTCTTTGTATGGACTGGCCTACTTTTTTGTGCATGAAATAATCATTCATCAGCGCTTTAAGCTGTTTACACATTGGAACAATAGATATGTAAGAGCCATTAGACGCGCACACAAAAT
>CAILJQ010000114.1 GCA_903834625.1 uncultured Bacteroidota bacterium | reverse complement strand
TCATGGCTTCTACGGGAGTTTTGGGCTTATCGAGGTATCGTATAGCCATTGCGCCTTTCTTGTGGGTTGCTGCCCTTCTTGTTCTTATTCCTCAAACCAAAAATGTTGCTACAGATAAGTGAGCCATACGCCCCCTTTCAAGAAATAAGCTTGCCTAGTACGGAAGAGAAAGGGATAAGACTGCTCATGAAACGCGAAGACTTAAGCCATGAACACATTTCTGGCAACAAGTGGCGCAAACTCAAATACCATTTATTGGCAGCCCATTCACAGCAAAAAAAAATGTTGGTTACCTATGGTGGCGCATACAGCAACCATTTATTAGCAACAGCTGCTGCAGGAGAAAAATACGGCTTTGCCACACATGCCTTTGTAAGAGGTGAGCAAGTAAGCAATTACGTATTAGATCGTTGTTTGGCCTTTGGCATGGAACTTCAATTTGTGAGTAGAACGGAGTATAAAGATAAGGAAGGTTTGTATGCCAAGTATTTCGGTTCGAACCGAATTGCCTTTCAAATACCCGAAGGTGGAGGTGGATTATTAGGAGAACAAGGTGTGGCAGAAGTGATGACCCAAACCAAAGAATGGGACACAATGATTAAAGAAAGTAAGTTGCCCATTCAGTTGTTTTGTTCTGTGGGTACGGGATCTACCTTACGAGGTTTGTTACGAGGCATTGAAGAAACAAGCCTACCCATAAAAGCACATGGAGTTGTAGTATTAAAAGGCGCAGAAGCCATGGCAGAGGAGTTCTCTGCCTTTGATACAAACAACTTTTGCTTACATCATTCCTATCACTTTGGGGGATATGCTAAAGCCACTGGAGAGTTGGTAACGTATCAAAAAAAATTTGCCTCACAAACAGGTATTTTAATCGACCATGTTTATGAGGCAAAAATGATGTGGGCCATTGAAGACCTTTTATCTAAAAATTATTTCCAATCTGGCAGCACCTTAGTAGCTATGCATAATGGTGGCACTTGGAACTTAGAAAAAACCTTATTTGGTTAAATCCATCAAGGCAGGTTCATTTACAGTAACAGTGTATTTGTTACGCAATTCGTTCACCCATTCTTTCATTAAAAACTCCTGGTAATCGCTGGTCACTAAACCTTTTGATTCCTTTAACGACTTCACTTCTGGAGGCAATACACCTAATACATAATAGAATTTAAATCCGTCTGCATCTGGAATATCCACTACACCTTTTTTATCCCATAATTTAGCGGCAGTTGGATCTGTTTTTTCTGCTTTGTTACCTTTAGCAACAAGGGCATTGGTGATTTTTTTGTTGAGTTTAGCAAATACCAAATCTTCAGATTTTCCTGCGTTCAACATCTTCATGGCAGTAGCTTTGGTTTTGGCATCAAGGCAATTAAACACTTCATAGCTTAAGCGCTCTTTCCACATGTATTTACCTTTGATGGTTTCATAATAGGCTTCCAAACCAGCAGTATCGTTGATGGCTTTGCTCCATACTTTTCTATCTGTTAAATCAAACAACAAAATACCATCATGGTATTCGGTCATGATATTATTAAAATCTGGATATTTGGTTTCTAAGATACTTTCTTCATACGCCAAACATTTGTCGTTAGCCCAAGCTGCGAAATGGTTTCTAGCTACCATGGCTGCATTTTCTTTTTCATGCACATCTTGGTTTGCTTCTAAGTACAAACCAAATTCTTCAGCATCATAAACCTTGTTGCCAATGGTGAACAATGGTTTTGAACCCATTTTATCTTTGTTGTATTTCCACTGGGCTTTTAACAACGAGCTATCTAACTTGGCAGTAAACTCATTGATGTTAAGCACATTTTCTTTGTAGTTATTTTCTTTTTTCACACGGTTGATAACGGCCGTTTTGCTTCCTTCACTTCTGCTATCGCGTGTAACTTTATTTTTGATTACATCTTGTACGTCTTTGTATTCGCCAAGCGGACGGAAATCTACGTATTTAACCATATGCCAGCCATAATCTGTAGAGAAAGGCTTAGAGGTTTCGCCTGGTTTTAAGCCAAAGCAAATGTCTTTGAACTCGTCGGGGTACCCGCTTAAGCTAGCAATCCAATTCATAACACCTTTGTTGGCTTTGCTGCCATCATCTTGTGAGTATTTTTCAACCAAAGTATCAAAAGGTGCGCCTGCTTGCAATTCATTATAAGCTATGTCAATTCTTTCTTTGGCATTGGCCATTACTTCCGAAGAAGAACCATAACCTGTTCTCACCATAATATGTTGAACTTTTACCTCACCTCGTGCGGCACGGTTACCGTTAACGCGTAAAATATGGTAACCAAATTGCGTGCGAAATGGCATGCTGATATCGCCTTTGGCAGTTTTGTAAGCCATGTTTTCAAAAGGATAAACCATTTGAAACACGGTGAACCAACCTAATTTACCATAGTTCTTCTTAGCAGATGGGTCTTCAGAATATTTAGATGCGAGGCTATCAAAACTTTCGCCCTTTAAGCAACGCTTGCGTAAATCTACAATTTTATTCCATGCCTCTAAAGTATCTTTAGGAGAAGCATTAGGAGCCACATTGATTAATATATGTGAGGCATTTACTTCAGATTTCATGCGCTCAAAAGCTTCTTGCATCAAACCTTCAGTTACTTTTTTATCATTTAAATAAGGAGCAGCCAATTGCTTGCGGTATCCAGATAATTCTGAGCGAAAAGCAGGATTGGTATCTAACTGCATGGCCATAGCCTCTTTCACCTTCAACTTAAAATTCACGTATAAATCTAGATACTCACGAATTTCAGTTTCTGTGGGCTTGGTTTTTTCTTTTCTGTTTTTATTGAGCTGACGCAAGAATTCATCTTGGTAAACAGCCTCACCTCCAATGGTAAAAATTACCGGGTTGGGTTTTGCAACCTCAACAGCTACGGGTTTTTTGGCCGGAGCATTTTTAGAACCTTTTTGAGCACTCGCCTGAAATGCACCTAAACAACCTAAAAAACCTAACAATAATGCGGTTTTCTTCATATTCATAATTTTTAAAGTGATGCAAAAATAGGAATTTGGGGCACCCATGCAAGTGCCACCTAAACCTTATGAATTTTTTAACCGCTAGCTTACGAAAATAGGGCTAAGAGAGTGGGTACAAAATGGGCTTAGATGGACTGGCATCCGACTCAAAAGAGGCTATCTGTAAATTGAGGAAATAAAGGCCATCTTTTACCTCATTGGGCACAAAAACCATTTCGCTAATAGTTGCCTTAAGCCTAGGGCTATGCGGATATTGCCAAAAAGCCTTGTGGGCAGCCATAGCCCCAGCATCTTCTTCTCTATCAACCGAAGGAAGATCTGTTAGCAAGTGTTGAACCCCATTTTCGGCCAAAAAACTACAGAGTGCCGGTTCGAAATAACAAGGATTATTGCCAGAATAAATTTTATTCAATTTATCTGAAGTATTTGGTAATGTTCTTACTATAACGGCCTCAATCCCCTCCATTAATTGGTTTTTGATGCCTGAAAGGGGTATTTGCCAATCGCCATTTTCTAGTTGATTGGGTTCAACGCTTATAACTTGGGCAAAAAAATGAAAGGACTGTAAGGTTTTATTGATACTAATTCGTTCTTCAGTAATATGGCCGATACATTCTGTATGGGTACCATTTCCATGTGCATTGATATGCAGGTTTTCGCAATTGGCGCCACTTCCCATGGCCACACTTCCCACAAAATCACCCACTCTTATGGGTTCAAACAAAGGGTTTGGAATATGAAAAGCATTGGGATTCTCGCTTCCATTTTTTAAAGGAATAGAAAGATCGATGGGCGAATGAAGGTTTACCTCATACATTTTCCCTTTAAAATTAAGCTGAGCCAATAACATATAACAAGATTTAGGTATTTGGGGGAATACAAGGTATGTATTAACGCGCTATTTCCCTATCACTTTTAATAGAAACAGGGAAAATTTCTTGTGGTGTAAGAGAGAGCATTTGCAACAAAGCTTCATCTTCTAAGGCAAGCCACTGTTCTTTTATTTGCACATATATTTGTTCGGCCTCAGAGCCCATTTCCTTGGCGGTATTCAATAAAAAACTCGCGCGGTATGATTGTCCGTTAGCAAACTGAACCAAGCCACCTGCTTGATAAGTTTTACCATCTGCCTCCAATTGTTTTCCTCTAAAAAGTGTTCCTCCGCATGGGCATGATAAGTCCCAAACTTCATTGGAATTAGCATGGTTATGAGAAATTTCCAATAAGTCTTTATCAGAAATCGGTTCGAACCGAAATGGCTTGGAAATGAAGTGTTGTATGGCAGTAATAATATTCATCTGAAAGCTTTGCAAGGTTGAATTATATGAAATTAATGGGGCGAAAGTACCGGCGATAAACCTAAAATGCAAGAAATGGGAAATGGGAAAAAATGCAAGTAGATGTTTGTCAAGGCACGTAAGGCATTTTGCTGATTGACAAAAATATTGTAAATCGAAATCCGTTTAGGTTACACAATGAAGGCATACGAAAAGAAACGTTGGTGGAAAATTAGCATTCTGGTGGCAGCTATGTTTATTGGTGCGTTCTCCCTTTGGTATACGCGCAGTTTGGTTAAAGAGCTGGCGGTGCAGGAAGACAAAAAAATAAAGCTTTGGGCCAATGCTACCAAACAGTTGAGCACAGCCTCTGATGAAAATGAAATCAACTTTTTATTAGACATCATCAAAGAAAATGAAACCATTCCAACCATTTTGGCCGATGAAAACGGGCAGATTCTATCACATAGAAACCTCGATTCATTAAAGTCTTTGGATAGTTTATATCTGGTTCAAGAGTTAGCCATGATGAAAGAGGAGCATGAGCCCATTAGAATTGAATACGACCCCGTAAACCATCGGTATCAAAATCTGTACTACAAAAACTCATTTATATTAACTGCTTTAAAAACCTATCCATTTATTCAATTATCACTCATAGCCTTTTTTGCGTTAATGAGTTATTTTGCCTTAAGCAGCAGCAGGCGGGCAGAACAAAATCAAGTTTGGGTGGGCATGAGCAAAGAAACGGCGCATCAATTGGGAACACCTATCTCTAGTTTGCGCGAATGGCATAACCTTTTGAAAGAAACAGAAAAAGACCAACAAGAAGAAATATTAAAGGAGGTAGATTATGATTTGCGTAGGTTGGAGCTCATTACTGAAAGGTTTTCTAAAATTGGGTCTGAACCCATTCTAAAGGCAGAGAACCTCGATTTAGTCATTGATAAATCTATAGGTTATTTGCGCAATAGGGTTTCGAGCAAGGTGAATTTTAGCATAGATATTGGTCAGCCCGGCAATTGGGCAAAAATAAACATCCCCTTATTTGATTGGGTAATAGAGAACTTATGCAAGAATGCCATTGATGCCATGGATGGCAATGGCAGTTTAAGAATTAGCCTGAACCACGATGCCAATTTTGTCTATTTAGACATAACAGATACGGGCAAAGGCATTCCACGAGGCAAGTTTAAAACAGTATTTAAGCCGGGCTATACTACCAAAAAAAGAGGCTGGGGTTTAGGTCTATCTTTGGTAAAGCGCATTGTGCATGATTACCATAATGGTGAAATTTATGTTCGTCATTCAGAACTTGGAAAAGGCACTACATTTAGAATTGTGCTAGATGCCGCTTAAATTTGCTCCGCACCTGTAACAATGTGGTGCGAAAAGTAGCACAGTATGGGAAGAATAATGGCGGTAGATTATGGCACCAAAAGAGTAGGATTGGCAGTAACCGATCCACTCAAGATTATTGCCAGTGCGTTAGGAACCGTGCGTGCCCATGAAGTAATTGCCTATTTAAAAAACTATTTCCTAAAGGAACAGGTAGAATGTATAGTAGTTGGCAAACCCTTACAAATGGATGGCAGTGATAGTGAATCGGCCAAACATGTAGAAATTTTTATATCTTCGCTGGCCAAAAATTTCCCAGAACTGCCCGTAAAACGTGTAGATGAAAGACTTACCAGCAGAATGGCTCAGGCCAGCATGTTGGAAATGGGAATGAAGAAAAAAGATAGGCAAGTAAAAGGCAATGTAGACCAAATAAGTGCAGTGCTCATTTTACAAACTTATTTAGAAATGAACCCATAATTGAAAAGAGAATAAAGAAACATGATTCTTCCAATAGTAGCATACGGTGATACCGTTTTAAGAAAAGTAGGCGCAACCATTGATCCAACTTATAAAGATTTGGATAAGCTCATTGAAAATATGTGGGAGACCATGTACAATGCCAATGGTGTTGGTTTGGCCGCTCCGCAAGTAGGTAAGGCTATTCAACTTTTTATAGTAGATACAGATGCTTTTGATGATGAAAAATACCCAAGCATGAAAAAGGTATTTATCAATGCAGAGATTATGGAAGAATGGGGAACTGAATGGGAATATGAAGAAGGATGTTTGAGTATCCCACATATCCGCGAGAAAGTGAGCAGGTTTTCGCACCTACTCATTCGTTACCAAGACGAACAATTTAATTGGTTTGAAGAAGAATATGATGGCATAGCTGCAAGGGTGATTCAACATGAATACGACCATTGTCAGGGTAAATTATTTGTTGACCATATCTCTCAACTCAAGCGCAGGTTGCTTAAAACCAAGCTTACAAATATTTCTAAAGGTGGGGCTCATGTCGATTACAAAATGAGACTGCCGTCTAACCGTTAATCCTGTCATTTCAGTAATTTTTTCATAAGAATTTGCGCAAAATGCAAATTCTTTCTCCGTAATTTGGAATAATCAGTTTGACCTGAGGGTTAAATATGGCTTTATTCGTATTGTTAATTTTTGTAGAATGACAGAAAAATTTAAACTAGATTATTCGTTTCCTTCACTTCATCCGTATTTGAAGAATGTAGCAAGTAAGATAAAATCACCCGACAGTATTTATCTTCTCGAAAAAAAGAAAGACAGTTACCGAGGCATTACCTACCAACAGGTAATAGATGAAGCCAATGCCATTTCTGCTTACCTCCATGATTTGGGTATGCAAAAGCAAGACATGGTAGCGCTCATTATTGAGAACTGTCCGGAGTATATCACATTCGACCAAGGTTTGATGCAATTGGGATTAGTGAATGTTTCTATTTACCCTACGCTATCAGAATCTGAGGTTGAATATATCATAAACGATTCAGGTGCAAAAGCCATTTTGGTTGGAACACCCTTCTTATTGAAGAAGATCAATAAAATAAAGGGTAACTGCCCTAAGTTAGAGAAAATCATCATTGCCTTTGAAACCGAAAAGCGCGATGAGGGTGTGAGTACTTACCAAGAAATGATTGCCAAAGGAAAGGAACTGTATGGCGGAATGCAGGCAGAAATAGATGCCATTTGCGCTACGGTAACCAGAGACGATTTATCTTGTTTGTTATATACCTCTGGCACAACAGGCAAACCTAAAGGAGCCATGTTAACCCACGACAATTTCTTGAGTGATATTGAAATGGCCGTTGAACTCATGTATGTAGTAAATAAGGATTTTAGGTTTCTATCCTTTTTACCCATGTGTCATGTTTACGAGCGCACAGCTACTTATTATTTAAGTACGATTGTAGGAACACAAATTGCTTTTGCACAAAGTTTGGAGGCGTTAACCAGCAATATCATAGAAGTAAAACCAACTGCTATTTTAACGGTACCGCGTTTATTGGAGCGCATTGAAGAGCGCGTAAGAAAAAATGTTACCTCAAAAGGTGGATTAAGTTTAAAGATTTTTGAATGGTCGATTAAGGTGGGTGAAGCACGCAGAAAATTGCATGAAGATGGCAAAACTCCTGGACCTATTTTATCACTTCAATTGGCCATTGCAGAAAAATTGGTTTTCTCAAAAATCAAAGAGAAGTTGGGCGGAAACATGAAGCTCATGATATCTGGTGGTGGGGCTATGCCACAGCATGTTGGTGAGTTTTTTGGAAATATTGGAGTAATTGTATGTGAAGGATATGGATTAACTGAAACGTCTCCATTGGTTACCGTAAATGAGCCACATAGGCAAGTTTATGGCGCTGTTGGGAGGGTTGGTAGATTAAATGAAGTAGCTATTCAAAATCCGGATACCAAAGAAATTATTACCATTCAAACCTTTGATTCATTCGACCCTAAATTTGAATGTGCTGAAGGGGAAATTTTGGTGCGTGGAAGGAATGTAATGAAAGGTTATTGGAACCTACCAGAAGCCACAGCAGAAGCGATTGACAAAGATGGTTGGTTGCATACAGGTGATGTAGGTAAGTTTTATAAAGGGTATTTGAAAATTACCGATCGCATCAAGAATATTTTGGTTAACTCTTTTGGTAAAAATATATATCCTACTCCCATTGAAAATACCTATCTGAAATCAAATAAAATTGAGCAGATATTTTTGATTGGTGATAAGCAAGAATATTTAACTGCCATCATTGTTCCATCGAGAGAGGAAATGAAGGAGACTTTTGGATACAAAGATGCTTATTTCAATGAAGCCGATGACTTTATTAGAGAGGATGATGTAAGAAAATGGTTAGACATTGACATGCATAAATATTCCACGGAACTAGGCAAGTTTGAGCGTGTAAAGCACTATGCCATTAAGCGCAGACCTTTTACCCTTGAAGATGGAGAGATGACTCCTACCCAAAAAATTAAGCGTAAATTGGTTGAACAGAAATACGAAAAAGAAATCAAAGGCATGTATGTGGCAATAGTGGAGTAGTTAATACTTCCTTACCATTTTTACATGTTCTATTCCTGCTTCCCAAAAATTTTCTCCCACCGGTTCGAAGCCAAATTTGGCATAAACAGGTGCGGCATGTAATTGGGCATGTAAGTAAATCTTTTGTGTTTTCTCAATGAGATCGCTAAGCATTCTGCTTAACAAAACAGAGGCTACACCTTTCATACGATAATTTTTGAGCACGGCAAAGCGCTCTAATTTGATGCCTTCATCTGTTTGGCGCCAGCGAGAAGTGCCCACTGGGAATCCTTTAATGGAGGCAAGAAAGTGCACCGATTCGTCTTCGAATTCCCATTCGAGTTCTTCGGGACAGGCCTGTTCCAGAACAAAAACTTCCTTACGGATAGCCCATGCTTTCTGTAAATCAGACTCTTCTGTGATTTTTACTACGTCTATAATCATTTTTTTGGCTGTTCTTTTCTAAAAAAATGTAAGTTTGCCTCAGCAATTTAACCCTTAATTATGACAAAAGTAGCCGAATTATTAGGCGATAGTGCAGATGCGCTATTGAACCACGAATGTAAAACTATTTCGAAAAGCCAATTGCATTTACCCGGAAACGATTTCGTTAATCGTGTTTTTATGCAAAGCAATCGTTCACCACAGGTTTTAAGAAGTTTATCTGACCTATACAACCATGGTCGTTTAGCAGGAACAGGATATGTTTCTATCTTACCTGTAGACCAAGGCATTGAGCACAGTGCAGGCGCATCTTTTGCACCAAATCCAGCTTATTTTGATCCAGAAAATATTGTAAAGTTAGCCATTGAAGGTGGTTGTAACGCGGTTGCATCTACCTATGGTGTATTGGCAGCATGTTCAAGAAAATATGCCCACCAAATTCCTTTCATTGTAAAAATTAACCACAACGAATTTTTAAGCTACCCTAATAAATTTGACCAAATTATGTTTGGTTCTGTTGAAGAGGCTTGGAATTTAGGTGCTACTGCTGTAGGTGCAACCATTTATTTTGGTTCAGACGAAAGCGGTCGTCAAATTCAAGAAGTAGCTGCAGCATTTGAACGTGCGCATGAATTAGGTATGGCAACTATTTTATGGTGTTATACACGTAACAACGCGTTCAAAAAAGATGGTGTAGATTATCACACTGCTGCTGATTTAACTGGACAAGCTAACCACTTGGGAGTAACTATTCAAGCAGACATTATCAAACAAAAATTACCTACAACCAATGGAGGTTATACCGCATTGAACTTTGGTAAAACACACAATAAAGTATACACCGATCTTTCATCAAACCACCCAATTGATTTGGCTCGTTACCAAGTAGCCAATTGTTATATGGGTCGCCAAGGTTTAATTAACTCTGGTGGTGAAAGTAAAGGAGCATCAGATTTAGCTGAGGCAGTAACTACAGCTGTAATCAACAAACGTGCAGGCGGACAGGGATTAATCTCTGGTCGTAAAGCTTTCCAAAAGCCAATGAATGAAGGTATTTCTTTATTGAATGCCATTCAGGATGTATACCTAGATAACAGCATTACTATTGCTTAATTAGGTTCGAACCGAATAAATATAAGCCATGATTCTCGCAAGCAATTGCGTTGAATCATGGCTTTTCTTTTTGTATTTGGTTTCGGTTTGAACCAAAAAGGATTTGCTATAACCCTGTTTTACTGCAACTTATGTTATTTCTCTTGGTATTTTTAGGGGTATGTGTTTATTTCGAACCTCATAGAAAATTGCAATGAGTTGGTATAAGCGTGTAAAAGAGGGTATTACAACCCTAACATCTGAAAAGAAATCTGTGCCAGATGGATTATGGCATAAGTGCAGTAGGTGCAAAAAGACCTTTCTCACAGAAGACCACATGCACAATGCATATGTTTGTCCGAATTGCAATTACCACGACAAAGTTGGTTCACATGAGTATTTTGAAATTCTCTTTGGTGAGGACTTTGTTGAACTTTTTGAAAACATTATGCCCAGCGATCCTTTGCATTTCAAAGACACAAAGGAATATAGCAAACGATTGAAAGAGTCGCAAGAAAAGAGCGGCATGACAGATGCGATGCGCGTTGCGGTAGGCAATTTGGATACCGATATGAAATTGGTTGTTGCCTGCATGGACTTTGGATTTATTGGAGGAAGTATGGGATCTGTGGTAGGTGAAAAAATTGCACGTGCCATTGATTATGCAAGGGAAAATAGAATTCCATTGCTCATTATCTCTAAATCGGGTGGAGCAAGGATGATGGAAGCAGCCTTCTCTTTAATGCAAATGGCCAAAACATCTGCTAAACTTGCCTTATTAGGCAAAGCAGGTATTCCTTATATTTCATTATTAACCGATCCAACAACAGGTGGTGTAACTGCAAGTTTTGCCATGTTAGGAGATGTAAATATCGCAGAGCCTGAAGCATTGATTGGTTTTGCCGGACCGCGTGTAATTCGTGAAACCATAGGAAAAGATTTGCCAAAAGGATTCCAAAGTTCTGAGTTTGTTTTGGAGCATGGATTCTTAGACATGATTGTAAATAGAACTGAACTTAAAAGTAAATTGAATCAGTTACTGCATGTGATGATGAAAAATCCGTTGCCCAAGACTGAAGCCTAAGTAGGCCTTCGGGGAAATTCAAATATTTTATACCTAAAAATAGTGAGCGAGATAATTCCTCATTACAGCTAAGCTAATCATTAATTAGCGTTCATTCCCAAATTCTATTTAAGGATACTTGTATAAATGCTAAGTACCTTAATATAAGGAGATGTTGACCTATATCATTTCTCCTTTTACCACGAAAAAACGTAGTAAGGTACTTGGCCATTATACCTTAACTATGAATCTTCAATATTATTGGCCAACAACAGCCGCCTTATTTGGGTTCAAACAAAATAAAGAGCCGAAACGCTGGATTGTTCTCCTTCTGTTTTTAGTAACATTCCCAAATCAATGGGTTAATGCCCAAAAAATAGTTACCGAATCAGGTGAGTATAAAATGCGCATCGAAAAGTCGATGAGCGAATTAGATGCAGAAAAGATTTGCATAGAAAGGGCAAGGATAAACGCCATTGAAAATGCCTTTGGCGTTACTGTTATCCAAGGCAATAGTACCTACATTAAAAACGAAAGAACTGGAACCAGCAGCGAGAGTAAAAATGTATTCAACATGATGGCAGAAACCATGGTAAATGGTGAATGGATTGAAGACATAAAACCACCTAGTATAGAAAAATTGTTTGAGGAAGACAGCTGGTGGATGGAGGTAAAGGTTGTTGGGAAAATAAGAGAGATTAAAGAGGTACCCGTTAACTTCAAAAGTTATGTATTGAGCTGCCCAGAAACACAATGCAAAACGAATACATTTAACGACAAACAATCAATTTATTTAGAATTTACAGCACCTGAGGATGGCTATATTGCTGTATTCTGCGACGTGCCAGAGGAAAAAACCACTTTTCGCATGCTACCTTACAAGGTTGATAAAATGCTTGGTTCCTATCCGGTTCAAGCCGACAAAAAATACATCTTTTTTGATCCTTCAAATGCTGGTTCCATACCTAAAGTAAAAGTAGATGAGTTTGTGTTTTACCTCAGCAAACCAGAAACACCGGAGATAAGTAAAATATTTGTTTTGTATAGGCCCAAAGTAGAAATAGGAAAACCACTCCTACAACAGCAAGAAACTACTAATAGGCAGCAGTTAGAAATCCCATTGAGTTTAAGCAGTGAAGACTTCCAGCGATGGCTGCAAAAACTGCGCATGGCAGAAAAAGAAATTCAATTAGAAAGCACTGTTATCAGCATAATCCCATAATACCTTCTTATGAAAAAATATATTATTCTATTTGTTTTATTATGCGCTAAGCTATTTGCACTTCAAGCGCAAACTACCGGAAATAGTGCAAGCAAAGAGTTAAACCTAAGCAAGCCTTATATAAGAGGTTTACCACCTAATATTTTTGTTGAGTTGCAATTTGTAGATGATAATGCCAATGGACTATTAGAGGCAGAGGAAAATGCCCGACTCATTTTAACGCTTAGAAACGATGGAAGTGGACCAGCACAAGGTTTACAGATTAGTTTAAAGTCAAATGTTACCGACCCGGAATTATCTATAGAACAAGACAAGTTGGTTAGATTGGTAAAGCCAAATGAAACCAAAGTGGTTGAAATGAAAATTCATGCTGGATTTCATATTAAGACGAACGAACACAAAATGCAATTACACATTACCGAGCATTTTGGGTATGATATGGATCCTGCCTTACTTGTTGTTAATACTTACCAATACATCCCTTCAAAAATTGTATTCTCTGGTATGGACATTTTTGACCAAGGAGATGGCACAATGGCAAAAGTAAAAGATGGTATTTTGCAAGCTGGAGAGCAAATTAAAGCCAAATTGGTTATTCAAAACATTGGTCAGAATTTGGCCTTAGATGCCCAATACATTGTAACTACCAGTGATCAAAATATTTATATCGAAAATGGTAATGGTCAGCTTGGTGATATCAAAATTGGTGAGACCAAAGAAATTTGGGTAACCATTAGTCCGAATAACCGTGTAAAATCAAGCGGTAAACTTCCAATATTTTTAACCGTTACCGAGCGGAAGAATTATGGCAATTTAAAGGAATTTCAAATCCCATTGGAGCTGGAAAAAAGGGCTCCAAAACCAGCAGTGCTATCTGTAAAGGCAGATATGGCACAAATTCAAAAACAAGTGGCTAGGATAGAGTATAAGTCAGAAAAATTTACGGTTAATAAAAGCAATATAAAGAACATTGAAACACCCGCCTTGGGCAAAAACAAAAGAAGCAAATCTATTGCCATTGTTATAGGCGTTGAGAATTATACCAATTTACCAAAAGCGCCCTATGCCGCTCACGACGCAGAGTTGATGCAAAAATACTTTAAGAATACGCTAGGTGTTGAAGAGGTAATTACTTTCACCAACCAAGAGGTTGCAGGCTTATTTTTTAAGCAAAAGTTTGACCCCAGTATAGGGAAATTAAGCACCATGATTGAGCAAGGTAAAACAGATTTGTTTGTGTATTACTCTGGTCATGGCGTGCCAGATAGAGATGGAGCAGAAGTATATTTATTTCCATCTGATGGAGACATCAATTTCTTAAGAGAGACTGGATATAGCATTAACAATTTTTATGAATCGTTGAACAAACTCAATGCAAGAAGCGTGACTGTGATAATGGATGCTTGTTTTAGTGGGTCAACTAGAGCAAATGAGAATTTAACAGGTACAAAAGCATTAGGAATAAAGGTAAAACCTGCCTCAGTGAGACCTTGGGAAACCAATGAAAACTTTAGGGTATTTACTTCTTCTTCCAATGAAGAAACATCGCTTGGTTTTGATGGATCACAATCTGGATTGTATACCTATTTCTTGTGTGTAGGATTACAAGGAGAAGCAGACAGCAACAAAGACAAGAAAATTACAGCAGGTGAATTGCAAAATTATTTATTGTTAAATGTGAATGATTTGGCAAAAAAAATATCATCGGGTAAAACCCAAACACCCGTATTCTTTGGCGATCCAAGTATGGTTCTTACCGAGTATTAAAACAGCACTTGAACATGATAGACAAAAGGTTATTTAAATTGTTGGCTCTACTACTTATTATAGTTGGGGTAAAACCATTAAGCGCACAAAAGGTAAAAGATGTAAGGTTTACCTTATCAAGTGATCAAACTAAAATTACTGTTAGCTATTCCATTACACCTGTTTCTGATGAAATAAAATATCAAAGTAGTTTGTGGTTGAGTTTAGACGGAGGAAGTACATTTATTGGTCCGCTTAAATATGTAACAGGAGATGTGGGGCTTTTAAAAAGGATGCCAACTGGAACCCTAAAAATTGAATGGGAAATTTATAAAGATGTAGACGACCTAGTAGGGAAAGTAGTTTTTCAAGTAAGGCTAGAAACAGAGAGATTACCAGTTACTCCCGTTAGATTCTTAGCATACCAATTTTCAGGAAAAACGCCTGTTGGTATAATGTATGGTTACCGAAAACATAAAGGCTATTACGTTAAACTTCAAACCAATTTCACATTTGCCAAAGGAGATTACGTAGCCGATGCAAATGGCATTACCAATTTTAGTTCAAATAACTATTGGGTAATAGGTGACAAACAAAAAATATCAAACCTCATGGTAAGTGCCGGGTACTTGCACAAGTTCTCTCCCATCATTTATTTCTATGGTGGTGGTGGCTTTGGTATGCACAATGTTTATTGGGATTACGCCTCTTATAATGAACTGGATGAACCCCAAGAAAACGGCTATGTTAGGGTAAAAGAAACCAGCGCGGCTGGATTACAAACCGAGGTAGGTGTTGTGGCATTTATTAAAAATAAATATGTCTTCACTTTGGGACTTCAGAACATCAATTTCAGTTACTTGAATTTCTCTGCAGGAGTAGGGTTTAAACTTAAATAGCGTTATGAGAATTTATATTTTACTTATTACCCTTAGTTTATTCTTTTCTTGTAAGGAAGAAATCCCTCAACCTGTTGGAGCCTCCAATATGGATAGGGTATCTGCTTGGGAGCAATGTATATTCAGCTCATCCCAATTGAATATTCCTTTTAAGGAAAGAAGCAATGCCACCGTGAGTTATAACGAGGAGAGTGTTTTTATTATAGGAGGTGGTGAGCCTGGAACCTTTACCAATTTAGAAATTTGGGAAGTAAAACCCCCTACACGCAAACTCACTCTATTAACTGCAACAGCTCCTCAATTTCTTTCAGGGGCCATTTCATTTTTGGCGCAAGGAAAATTGTATTATGGATTTGGTCTAGCTGATTTGAACTACAATAATGTTATTTGGTCGAAAACACCCACTGGTTCATGGAGCACAATTAGCAATATTCCTGTTGAGGCAAGAAGCAATTGCATTTCTTTTACAATTGGTACTAAAGTTTATGTAGGATTGGGGAGAGGTGTGAGTGGGTACTTTAGAGACCTTTATGAATTCAATCCGGCTTTAAACACTTGGAAAAAAATGGCAGATATGCCAGGAGGAGGAAGAACAGATGCAGCCGTATTTGTATTAAATAACAAAGCTTATGTAGGAACAGGTTTTGATGGCACCTATTATTTGAAAGACTTTTATGCATTTGACCCAAGCAAAAACACTTGGGATAGGATACCCGATCTACCTGGGTATGTGAGAGACGATGCTGTAGCCTTTGCCTTTGAAAAAAGAGGTTATGTAGGAACAGGTTGGAACCCTGTGGCTGGAGTAATGAAAGATTTTTATGAATACAATGCCTTAACCAATCAATGGAAATTGGCCCCGCAGATTAATACTGGGGCAAGGTATGGTGCAGTAGCTTTCACATTTGGAGGCAAGGCCTATGTAGGCACTGGAAATGACGCTGATGAATTGAACGATTTTTTTGTATCTAAATAAATATGCCACATGAGAAAACACATTTTAATCATACTACTATTGGCATTTGTAAAAGGAACAATTGCCAACCCACTTCCAAAAAATAGCGCATTTGCTGCAAGTCAGAAACAAGGATTTATTGAAAACAAAGGACAGATTCTTACTACCCAATATGAGCCCAATACCAAGGTAAAATACTTGCTCAATAGAAATGGCTTGAATGTACAATTACGTGCCAGCGGTTTTAGCTATGACACCTATACGTTGAAGAAAGAAAAACAAGAGGGGAAACAAGTTAAAGTAACCTATCAATATCACCGAGTTGATATTGAATTGGTAAACAGCAATCCCAGCGCAATATGGCATACAGAAGGCAAATCAGAAGATTATTTTAATTACTTTAATGTACCCAATAAACCTGAAGGCGTAGAGGGTGTATACCATTATAACAAAGTAGTAGCAGAGAATATTTACCCAGGTATTGATATAGAGTATTTACTCGACGAAAAACAAGAATTCAAATACAATTTTATTGTTCATCCTGGGGCAGATTATAAACAAATATTGATGCGCTTTTTAGGGGCACAAAATGCGCTCACTAAAAATGGCATTAAGTTCATCACTTCTTCTGGAGAATTGATTGAAAAGATTCCTGCCAGTTGGACAGAAACAAATGGCAAACAGCAAATGATTGCGGTAAATTTTAGAGTGCAAGGGGAAAATACCTATGGGTTCGAAACATCCAAGGAGATAAAGACTAATGAAATTTTGGTAATAGACCCAACACCTGTAAGAAGATGGGGTGATTATTTTGGAGGGTCTGGTAGTGAAAACTATCCATGTTTAAAAGCAGATGGCTTAGGTAATATTTATCTATCTGGCACCACAAATAGCTCCTCACAAATTGCAACAGCAGGCGCGTTCCAAAATACATACAATGCAAACGACGATTTTTTTATTCTTAAAATGGCCTCCAATGGTTCGAGAAATTGGTGCACCTATTTTGGTGGTGCATCGGTAGAAATTTATCCTGCCATTACAACTATGGCTAATGGTACAATATGTTTTTCTGGTTCTACTGAATCTTCATCAGGACTGAGCACCACAGGGGCTTTTCAAACAAGTGGTGCAGGGGGTTCTGATCTCATAATTGCCAATTTCAATAGCGGAGGCTCCAGAGTTTGGTCAACTTATTTTGGCGGTACAAATTCAGAATATAATTACTCAATTAATTCGGATAATTCAGGTAACATATACGTATCAGGATCAACATTAAGTTTTGCTGGAATCGCCACAACTGGATCCCATCAAACTGCTTTATTGGGAGGATTAGACATATTTTTAGTTAAGATAAACTCAATAGGACAAAAGCAGTGGGCAACCTATTACGGAGGGGCGTCTTCCGAGGATAAATCATCTGCCGCAATTGATGCATCTGGAAATGTTTACTTATCCTTTTATACTACTAGTGCAAGTGGTGTTGCAACAACAGGGGCAAGTCAAACCACTTTAGCCGGAGGAATTGATTTAGCAATTGTTAAATTTAATTCTTCAGGTGTTAGGCAGTGGGCAACCTATTTTGGAGGTAATGTTCAAGAAAATGGTTCAAATTTATCTATAGATGCAAGCGGCAACCTATTTGTTACTGGCATGACTACAAGCACTACGGGGATTGCAACCCCCTTGGCGCAACAAACAACACTTGGTGGAAACTATGACATTATACTGGCAAAATTTGACGCCTCAGGCGGAAAGCAATGGTCTACATATGTTGGGGGCACAGGAAATGATATAAAACCAAAAATTGAAAACGATGCTTCAGGCAATGTTTTCCTTGTATTCGAAACTACCAGCACAACCACAATCAGCACTACCAATTCGTTTCAACCAAATTTATCTGGTATTTATGATTTAGCCTTGTTAAAATACAACACCTTTGGGGTTAAAATATTTGGCACTTATTATGGGGGAACATCTGGTGAAGGTTTGTCAGGAATCACAATAAGTAATAGTAATGATATTACCATTACGGCGATTACAGGAAGCGTTGGAAGTTTTGCCAGCACTAGCGGTGCAACCCAACCTTCCACATTAGGTGATGATATTTTCATTTCACAATTTTATGAATGTACTGCTGGAGCAATTGGCACCATGGGAACCATAAGTGGTGCAGGTGGAAATAACAATTGTTCGGGTGCTTCAAAAACCTATTCCCTCTCTACAACTACTACAAACGCCGTTGGATACAGATGGACCGTTCCGGCAGGTTGGACAATTAATTCTGGACAAGGTACCACCAATATAAATGTAACCACTGTGGGTACAGGTACCCTTTCTGTGAAAGCATACAATTCTTGTGGCGACAGTTCTACAGCAGCAACCCTTGCAGTTACAGTAAATGCCATTCCTTCAACACCAAGTGCCATTACGGGTGCTGCCATTGTATGCCACAATGCAGGTTCTGCTTTTAGCGTAACCAATGTGGCAGGTTTAAGTTACAATTGGGTTTTGCCAAATACTTGGTCGGGCACATCTGCAACCAACAGCATTAATGTAACCCCAAACATATATGGAAAGGCATCAGATACCATAAGGGTAAGAGCTTATTCTACTGCATTAGGATGTTACAGTTTATACCAATGGAAAAAAGTAGATTGCTCTATAGCCCCTACCCTGCCCTCTTTAACCACATTCAACAACCCAGTATGTAGAAATGTGGCCAATACATTTGCCGTTGATTCTTTGCCTGGGGCAACCAGTTATACATGGACCTTTCCAACGGGATGGACACTTGGTACGCCCTCTAATGGAAAAAGCATCATAGTAACACCTGGCACAACTGCCATAGCAGGCAATTTAACGGTACGAGGAACCAGCGCTACTTGCGGTACAGGGGTTTTATTAACCCAAGCTATTTTGGCACCAGTTACGGCTCCGTCTCAACCTGGAATTATTTCAGGTCCAAGCAGTATTTGCGCCAATGGTACAGGAACTTATACCATAAGTGCAGTTAGTGGTGCAAACTCCTATTTATGGCAAGTTCCATTGGGATGGTCTATTACAAGCGGTCAAGGAACTACAAGTGTAAATATCATTGCAGGAACTTCAAGCGGCGCAATAACTGTGAATGCATTAAATGGAGGAAACAATAGTTGCAGCAGTGTTCCTAGAACACTCAATTTATCTGTTATTACTGCACCAGCAACACCAAATATTACTACCTACCCAAGCCAAGTTTGCAAGAGCAGCAGTTATACCATGGGAGCCACTGCAATATCAGGAGCAACTTCATACAGTTGGACATTGCCTAGCGGTTTTACGGTAAACTCAAACAATTCTGTAACCTCAAATATTACCAACTTATTTACAGGAACGAATATTGCCGCTACTAACACGGTTGAATTAAGAGCAAATAATGGAACATGCGCCAGCGCTCCCGCCATTATATATATTTCAGGTAACAATAATTTACCATCACTTACTGGGAATATAACAGGCTCTGCATCCTTATGTGCCTATTCTACACAAACTTACTCAGTGAATGCAGATGCGAACGCATTAAGTTATAATTGGGTTTTTCCCAGTGGTTGGTCGGTTACCGGAGGCAATGGAACCAATGCAGTAACTGCTCAAGCTTCAACAAATACCGGACTGGTAGAAGTAACAGCTGTTAACGGAGTATGTTGGAGCAACAAACTTACCCTTGCAATCACCACAGTAAACCCTGCACCCCTGCAACCAGGGACCATCAGCTATTCAGGAAATTTATGTTCTGGAAAGAGCACTACTTTTTCTGTTTCAACCGTGAGTGGTGCAAGCACCTATAATTGGGTTTTACCAAGCGGTTGGTCGGGATCATCTACCACAAACAGCATTTCAGTTACACCAGGTGCTGCAGATACTTTGAGAATAAGTGCCAGCAATGGAAGTTGCACATCTCCTGTTAGAAAACAATTCATGAATATTATTCCTACTCCTACAGAGCCTTCTAGCATTAGCGGAGTAAATAACATTTGTGTAAACAATACTTCAACTTTCACCATTCCAAGGCAAAGCAATGCAAGTAGTTATGTTTGGACCTATCCAAGTCCAGGATACACGCCAATTGGAATTACCAATGATACCTTCCTAACTGTTAACATAGGTTCTTCTGCTTTAAACGGCAACATTACCGTTGCTGCAAATAAGTTGGGATGTTCAAGCACCGCGAAAACACTTGGACTTATTGTAAATTCCAATATACCTAATATGCCTGGTAGTATCACAGGTTCACCAGGCGTATGTATTGGTTCGACCCATGAATTTAGCATAACTCCTGTAAGCAATGCAAGTTCATATTTGTGGTCATTTCCCAATGGATGGTCAGTAGTAAGTGGACAAAACACCACCAATATTGTGCTAAGTCCATCTGCCGCCACAGGCATAGTTTCTGTAAAAGCTATCAGCGGTTTTTGTAGCAGTCAACCAAGCAATTTTGCAGTTAACTATGCAGGTATCCCACCAGAAGCACCAAAAATTACTGGAGATTCAACACCCTGTGTGAATTCAACTATTGGGTTTGAGGCTTCATATGTTTTAAATGGAACTATTTATGAATGGAAGGCACCTACTGGATGGACGATAAATCAGCCAGGAAATAGAACCACCAATATTTTAATTGGCTCTCCAAGCGGAGCAATTCAAGTAAAAGTAAGCAATGCTTTCTGCAGTAGTAAATATACCACAATGAATGTGGTAGCTAAAACACCGCCAACTCCTTCTTCCATTGAGGGTGAATCTTTTGTAAAGTCGTTTACCATACGAGATTATAGTGTACAAAATATACAAGGCACTTCCTTCTTTTGGGAGGTACCAACAGATTGGGTATTGCTATCGGGTAATTACAGTAATAAAATTAGTGTATTAACTGGCTCCTCAAGTGGCACCATTCGTGTGAGCGCAAATAACGAATGTGGCAATGGCACTGAAGTAATGAAACCAGTTTATTCAAGTGTAGCTGCAGGTATAAAAGAAACAAAAATTGCTCAAAACTTCCTTTGTTATCCTCAGCCTGCTAATCATTCATTCACCCTCTCATTCGTGGCCAATAGAGATTTAGAAGATGCAAAGATTGAGCTTTTTGATTTACTCGGACAGCAAATAAATACAATTTATACAGGCAAGTTGAGCCGCGGAAATACTTATGAAAATAACATAGATGCAAGCTATTTACCAGAAGGTGTATACCTCTTGCAACTATCAGATATGAAAAACAAACAAACTATTAAAATAATTATTCACCATTAATTTAAAATCATGAAATCAATCAAACAAGTAATTGCCGTAGCATTTATGGCAGTAGCAGTAGTATTAACTGCGCAAGACTCAAAGTCGATTAAGTCAAAAAAATTCAAACACGTAAAAGTAGCACGCGACACAAAAAAAGAGGTAAGGAAATTAGAAAAGGAGGGTTGGACAAACATTCCTGGAGACATGCCTGTTAGTCAGCAATTGAACAATGCCTGGGCAAAAGAAGCAGAATTAGATGGGGAAGGTTTTCCAAAGTACATTGTTGCAAACGGAGAATCGGGAGGAGAGTTTCAATCTGCAGCAGAAATGCAAGCCATTGAATTAGCTAAATTGAATTTAGTTGGTTTATTAGAAACCCAAATGCGTTCGGTAATTGAAACAGAGCAAGGTAACAATCGTTTAGATGCGAAAACAGCTGCATCACTTTCTAAGACATTGCAAGTTGCTACCAATAAGGTAAGCAAGAAATTAAAGCGTGTAATTCCTATTAGCAAGTTAATGCGTAAGAGAGGTAAGCAAACAGAAATTCAGGTGAAATTGGCTTACAGTTATGCATTGGCGCAACAAGCCATTTTAGATGAAATGAAGTTAGAAATGCAGGCTGAAACCGAAGACATGAGAGCTAAATATGATGAGTTTTTGAACCCTGAAATATACAAGCAAGGTGAAATCAGAAACAGCGCTGGTGAAACACCAAGCGGTAAATAATTTTAAGTTCTATTAAAAAAGAAGGCTGACTCTATTGAGTCAGCCTTCTTTTTTTTTACATGGTCATTTTTGTTTCCATTCGGTTCGCACCATCTACTATCATACGCATAAAATACACGGAGTCTGTATAGATGCTGGCATCAAACTTATAAGGAATGGTTTTAGACCCTGCTGGCTCTCGAGGATTATTATACAATTCTCTTACCAATACATTGTGCGTATTAAACATGGCAATTTGCACACTTCTGGTTTTGCTAAATTTAAAACTATGCGAACCTGTTACAACCACCTTCATCACTTGTGGCGGCGCATAATAATTTCTCCTGTAATCATTTTTAGCCGGTGGTGGCGGTACCTTTCTATTGGTAAGTTTTGCAGTTAACATTTGTAGTTTTCGCACAGCCGAAGTATCAAAACCACTGATATCTTCTATGGGTCTATTGGCCGCAACGGCCCATACTGCGGCCTGACCTTCACTTGTAAAATAAGCATTGGCAAATAAGAATTTGCACAATTCGGTAAGCTTTGGAGAATGATGATTTTTTAATTGGTAACGAACTGTTGACTCGCCAGGAGCGTGGTCATTGGGCTCGGTACACATGGCAAAAAGGGCTATTTTTTTGCTTTCAGAGGGTTGCAATGAAACAAATTGGGTTTCGGTAAGCACCAAATTTTGGTAACTGCTATCTGTTGGTGAAACTTGTAACCCAGCAGGTAATTCTATCTGCACCACTTGCGAGGTTTTGTTTTGGAGTTTCATTAACAAACATTTTGAATAATGCGAATAACCAGGGTTGTTCTCCATTATACAACTAATTTTACCCGCCTTTATGGCGGCTAATAAACTTGCCTCATTTTCCTCAGCGTAATGTTTGTAGGCAAATGCCATGCTCATTACCATACCAATAACAAGCATCAAAAAAGGTTTAAGCGTTTTCATGCATTGTAAACGCCTGATAGTAAACGGTAGTATACCTAAATAAAAAATACAAAAAATGCAGTACTTTTTTTGTGCGATAATATTTCTGTAATTTGCGTTTGATTGGAACAGCAAATAACATCAAAAGAAAAAATCCTAAAGAAAGTTAGGGCCGCGCTCAATTATAAATCGAAGAGCAGCTTTCAGAACATAGATCTGGAAAGCAATATCTTTGCACGCCCTGAAGGAGAGACACTTTCGGAGATGTTTGTTAAAAAGTTTATTGATGTGTCTGGTCAGTTTGTTTATTGTGATAACCAATTTGATTGCATTGATAAACTCCTAAATTTGATTGAACAGCGCAAATGGAAATACCTCTTTTGTTGGGAGGACACCGTTCAACAAATGCTTGATGATACAGGCATCCCCTATTTTGATAAGCGCGAACAATTAGACAAAATTCAAGTATCTATCACTGGCTGCGAAACTTTGCTAGCCAGCTCTGGAAGCATATTGGTAAGCAGCACCAGAAATGGAAGAGTTCTAACCATTTGGCCTCCTGTGCATGTGGTTATTGCCCGTCGCTCCCAAATTGTATTAGATATAAAAGAATCACTTCAAGTAATGCGCAATAGATATGGCAGAAATATGCCTTCTATGATGAGCTTTATTACCGGCCCGAGTAGAACCATGGATTTACCCGCAAATGACACAGAAAACATGGGCGAAATGGTGGTAGGTGCACATGGCCCTGTAGAGTTGATTCTGTTTTTAATAGATGATCGTAAACAACAAGACTGAGCCTAACACGTTTTGAAAAAAATTTATTTCGCTTCCGATTTTCATTTAGGTATTCCCAATGCCGCAGAGAGTTTTGAGAGGGAACTTCGCATCATTCGTTGGTTAGATAGTATTCAAGCAGATTGTGCTGAATTATTTATCTTGGGAGATATATTCGATTTTTGGTTTGAATATGCCCTGGTTGTTCCAAAAGGTTTTGTGCGTTTGCAAGCCAAAATTGCTGCTTTTACAGACGCAGGTATTCCTGTCCATTTTTTTCATGGCAACCACGACTTATGGCAATTTGGGTATTTTGAAAAAGAACTCGGCGTAAAGGTTCATTCCGGACCTATTGAAATAACCCTTGGTTCAAAACGTTTTTATATTGCCCATGGCGATGGTTTAGGCCCAAAGCAACGCAAGTTTAAATTAATTCTTTCTATCTATAGAAATAAGTTTTTTCAAAAGCTGTTCTCTTGGGTTCACCCCAGTATAGGTATGGGTTTTGCTAATTATCTAAGCAATCAAAGTAAGCTCAAAACCTTTGATGGAAACTTTACTTTTTACGAAGAAAAAGAATACCTTATTCAACACTGCAGAACATTGATTGCTGCAAATAATCCTGCAGATTATTTTGTGTTCGGACATAGGCATTTGCCCATGATATACGCATTAGGCGATCAAAAAAATTATGTAAATTTGGGTGATTGGATTGGGTTCAATTCCTATGCAGTTTTTGATGGTAACGAATTGCGATTAGCCTACTTTGAAAAAAAATAAGTCTATATTTTCTTTCGGTCTGAACCTAATAAGCGCCCTCCTAATGGTGCTTATGTGTAGCAGCTTTGATATGGGTTGGCAATTATTGGCAGAAATTAAAATAAATGCCAAAGACATTCAAACAGACAGACTGGGCAATGTATATGCCATTAGTAATACCAACCAACTATACAAGTTTGACCCCAACGGAAAACTCTTAAGCACCTTAAATTACGCGTATCTTGGGAATATGAGTCATATAGACGCAAGCAACCCCATGGAATTATATGTGTTTTACAAGGAGCTGAATACCGTGGTTTTTTTAGACAATAACCTAGCATTTAGAGGCAAAGTAAATTTAAGTGAAGCAGGTATTTTATTGGCCTCTGCCTTGGGAAGAAGCAATACCAACGGACTTTGGGTGTATGATGTTGGATCCATGCAATTAAAACGCTTAAACAAAGATGGGAGCTTGGTTCAGGAGAGCGGAAATGTAAGGCAATTTGTAGCATCAGAAAACTTTTACCCTACATCCATTGTAGATGATGGTTTGCGCATCTATGTATGTGATAGCTCAAGTGGCATTTTGGTATTTGATGTTTTTGCCAATTACCTCAAAACCATTCCTATCACAGGCATTTTGGAGTTGAGAATGGTAAAAGATGAACTTTTTTATTTGCGCAACAAGCAATTGATTAGCTACCGCACTAGCACCTACCAAAGAGATACAATGAACTTGCCCAAGGCAAATTTTATCGACTTTTGCATTGAAAAAGATAGGTTGTTCCTAATGGACAGTAACCTGGTTCAAATATACGGATTCAGTAAACGATAGACAGGTTCACCTTGCTAAATCTATAGCAATGTCATACCTTTGCGCCCTCTTCAAAACAACATGTTAGACAAATTAGAAGCTATTTATCAGCGATTTAAACAGGTAGAAGAACAACTCAGTCAGCCAGACGTATTGGCCGACATGAAGCGTTTTACCACCATGAACCGCGAGTATAAGGGTTTACAACCCATTATTGACAAGTATTTTGAATACCGCAATTTGGTAGGCAATATTCAAAACGCGCGCGATATTTTAAAAACCGAAAAGGATGATGAAATGCGCGATATGGCTAAAATGGAGCTAGATGAATTAGAACCCAAATTGGCCCCAATGGAGGAGGAAATACGTGTGTTGTTGATTCCAAAAGACCCTGAAGATGGGAAAGACGCCATCTTAGAAATTAGAGGCGGAACAGGTGGAGACGAAGCAAGTATTTTTGCAGGTGATTTATACCGTATGTATATGTATTTCTGCGATAAACGTGGTTGGAAAACAGAGATTGTTGACTTTACCGAAGGTACAGCAGGTGGATACAAGGAAATTATTATTGAGGTAAAAGGCGAAGATGTATATGGCATCTTAAAATATGAAAGTGGCGTACACCGTGTGCAAAGGGTGCCAGAAACCGAAACACAAGGAAGGGTTCACACCTCTGCGGCCACCGTGGTAGTATTGCCAGAGGCTGAAGAAGTAGACGTATATTTAAATCCAGCCGATATTGACATGCAAACAGCACGCTCTGGTGGTGCGGGCGGTCAGAATGTAAACAAGGTAGAGAGTAAGGTAATGCTTACCCATAAACCTACTGGCATTGTGGTAGTTTGTCAGGTAGAAAGAACACAAAATGGTAACCGCGAGAGAGCTATGCAAATGTTGCGTTCTAAATTATATGAAATAGAATTGCAAAAGCACAATGAAGGCATTGCCAACAGAAGAAAAACCATGGTATCTACCGGAGATAGAAGTGCAAAAATTCGCACCTATAATTATCCGCAAAGTAGGGTAACCGACCATCGCATTGGATACACAGTTTATAACTTACCTGAGGTAATGAATGGAAACATTCAAGACTTTATTGACCAGCTGCAAGTAGCTGAAAACGCAGAGAAATTAAAGGAAGGTCAGCAATAAGAATAATTAACTTTTCTTATTACCCCAAGCGATGCGTCATTACTTTTTGGACCTCGCTATACAATTGCATTGGGTTAAATTTTCGCCAATTAAAGGTGTCTAGTTCACCTCCAAAATTGAGGTAATAATCAATATTGGCCGAGCGAAATTCGCTTAATATATGTTCTTGAAAATTGATGGCAGCAATCCAACCATCTTCCACATCTTGAAACCACTCTTCATAGTAACTATCATCACTGCTATGAAAATTAAGGATGTTCTCACCTATCAGGATAAACTTGAGAATACCTGAATCTACAAGGGGATCAACCACCTCACGTTTTAAAAACATCACATCGTTGTGTATGGCATCGTTCCATTCTCCTAATAACTCTATTACGGCAAATCCTTCTTGATAATCGGCGAATAAGATTTTAAGGTATAAAGTAGGCGAACCAAAATGATCCCATTGCGGATGGATTACGTAATTGTATACTTGGTTGGTAAATTCAAACTCGCTGTACTCCCTTTCATAAAAAGGCGAGGAAGGATCGTTTTCACTTTGGTAAATATCTCGCCAACGGTAGAAAGGTTCAAGCTCTTGCATGCTGCAATTTTTTTAAAAATTGGCGATTAAAAAAGTTAAATGTCTTAAAACACTGATTCAGCATGGGATAGAAATATTGTTTGACATTAGTATACTAATAAAGCTACTTTCTTATAAATTGCAGAGATGAAAGTTTACTCACTTCCCTCTTTACAAAATATGAAAACAGATTTACCAGCATCACTTTCGCTGGTAATTGTAGCCATACCCTTGTGTTTGGGGATTGCCCATGCATCTGGTGCTCCTATGATGGCTGGACTTATAGCTGGTGTGGTTGGGGGCTTGGTAGTTGGATATTTAAGCGAATCAAATTTAAGTGTTAGCGGACCAGCAGCAGGTTTAACCTCCATTTGTTTGGCATCTATTACTGAACTTGGAAGTTACCAAGGATTGGTAACGGCTGTATTCTTAGCAGGTATTTTCCAAATTGCATTTGGGTATTTAAGGCTGGGTTTTTTCTCAAATTATATACCAACAGCGGTTATCAAAGGAATGTTATCAGCCATTGGTTTGATGCTAATTTTAAAGCAAGTTCCGCATTTAGTAGGATATGATTCTGAAGAAATAGGGGCTGAAGATTTTGAAATAAACAAAGAAGAAATTGTTTCACAATTACCCGTTGACCCGAATGTTCATGAGAATACCCTTTCTCACTTAATGAATACCATTGACAATTTCAATTTTGCCGTAATGGCTGTTGGAGTATGCAGTTTGGCTATGCTTTTTGTGTGGGACGCATACTTAGGTAAAAAATATAAAGTAATACCTGGTTCCTTGGTGGCCGTTTTATTTGGTACACTCATTTCTTTGCTCATTAACTTATTTATTGGAGACAATCCAATAACTAGCGACCATTATGTTAACCTTCCAAACTTATCAGATTCTAGTGCAGAGACCACACATTTTACTTTCCCTTCCCTTTCATTTTTAGGAAATTTAAGTTTTTATAAAATTGCCTTAACTATAGCGTTGGTTGCCTCTTTAGAAAGTTTGTTATCAATAGAAGCTATTGAAAAACTTGATCCCATCAAACACCGCATCAACGGAAACAATGAACTCATTGCCCAAGGTGCAGGAAATATGGTGAGCGCTGCCATTGGGGGATTACCCGTTACATCTGTTATTGTGCGTGGTTCAGTAAATATAGCTGCTGGAGCTAAAACAAAATGGTCGGCCATGTTGCATGGATTTTTTATTTTGTTATCCATTCTGTTTTTGGTTCAAGTGATTAACCAAATTCCTTTGGCAGCATTAGCGGCAGTATTGTGTTATACTGGTTACAAACTTATACACCCAGAGAATTTTGTAGAACAATATGGTAGAGGTTGGTACCAATTCATTCCTTTTGTTATAACCATTATTGCCATTGTAAGAACCGATTTATTAATTGGTGTTGCTATAGGCATGGCCGTTTCGTCTTTCTTCATCATAAGAGAAAACTACCAATCTCCTGTAATGAAAATAGAAGATTTAGGTCCAAGAGTAAAAATGCATTTAGGAAACAATGTGAGCTTTTTGCATAAGTATATTATCATTCGAGCATTAGAGAGTATAAGACCCAATACCATATTGGAAGTAGATGGCTCTAAATCTGAGTTTATCGACCCAGATATTTTAGATGTGTTGCGGGAATTTAAAACCAATTCGCACGAAAAAAACATACAAATGATTATTGGAGGAATCAAAAACATGGATACAAAATTGGAACTGAAAAAGGAACTAGAAGAAAGCTATGAGAAGTTGTTTACTAACAACCGCAATTGGGTTGAAAACAAACTGAAAGTAGATGCAGAATATTTCCAGAAACTGAAAGACGGTCAAAAACCAGAGTACTTGTTTATAGGTTGCAGTGACAGCCGTGTTCCTGCCAATGAGATTACGGGAACAGACCCAGGCGAAATGTTTGTGCACCGCAACATTGCTAATTTGGTGGTGAATACAGACATCAACATGTTATCTGTGTTGCAGTATTCTGTAGAGGTACTAAATGTAAAGCATGTAATTGTTTGTGGGCACTATGGATGTGGTGGGGTAAAAGCAGCTTTGGAACATCACCCATTAGGTATTATTGATAAGTGGTTGCGAAATATCAAAGATGTATACCGTTTGCATGAAGAAGAAATAGAAAAGATCACAGACCCCGAAGCAAAGCACAGAAAACTGGTGGAGATCAACGTGCAAGAGCAAGTGTTTAATCTCATGAAAACATCTTTTGTACAGCGTAACAGAGAACTATACGGGTTCCCACAAGTACACGGCTGGGTATACGACATTTCTGAAGGATATATAAAAGACCTTGGAATTGACGTAGATAAGAACTTAAGTGAACACGATATCTATAAATTGGATTAAACAACCTATCATTGTCATCAAATTGAAACATCTAAACCCCTAAAAAACCTAAGAAATAAGCTTCGTTTTACCCAAAACCTAGAAATCGATTTTTGCGGTGAAACAAACTATTTTATGTGGCCTCCTTTGGGCTACTTTATTGGGGGGTATGCCATTAAATAGTCTTGGGCAAGTGATGCCGGGGCCCGATTTTTTCGGGTTTGAAAACAACCCTGCTGCACCTACTCTATACCTCAATGGTGCTGAGGTTTCACCTTTTGCTTTTACTTCAGAATTTCTAAACAGTAATTATTCTCTCTCTCCTATTGACATAAGCAGAGTATTTGGTGCCATCAATCTCTCTGAATTGCGAGAAAAAAAATATGATGGCGAATTAAGTAAGGCCTTCCCAAACTTTGAAATAAAAAAGAATATTCAACGCAATGGCTATGGTCAAATTAATATGAAAGCAAATGGTCCAAGCTTCAGGTACAGCAAAGGAAAATATGTGTATGGTTTTCATAGTAGTTTACGTATTCTAAACAACATGGACCATATTCCGGCAAAAATGGCCACTTATATTTTTAATGGAGCGCGTGTGAATGATGCTGTAAGAGAACAGCCTTACCAAGCCAAAGGAATGAACATAACGGGGTCACAGTTTTTTGAAATAGGTTTTTCTGTTTCAAGAAAAACACGTGAAAGCGCCTATTTTATCAGAAGAATGGGCGCCCATGTTAAAGTACTCATTGGATTAGGTGGGTATTATTTTCACGACCAAAACTCTACCTATAATATTACCGCCAACAATGAATTTGAATTCATTAATGGGCATTTTCATTATGGGCTAGGTTTAAAACCAAAAGGCTTAAGGCCTGCAGGATTGGGATTGGCTACTGATATAGGTTGGATGATATTAAGAAAAGAAAAAACCAGTGCAACGAGAATAGAAAAAAAATGTCCGAACCTAGGAGGATACTACCCCTCCTACCATACATACAAATGGAAATTAGGCATATCACTATTAGATTTTGGCTTTGTAAATTATGGAGCAAACACCATCACTAGAGATTTTACTCAGGTTAATTATAAGTGGCAGCATGTAGATAGTTTATCCCTTTACGGCCCTATGGGAATAGACAACCAGTTTGTAAAAAGATTAAGTCCTGAAATAGGCGCAGGAATGCAGGCAGGAAAGAAGTTTACGCTTATGCTACCATATAAAATAGCCATTCAGCTAAGTTACAAAATGGGTATGTTGTGGTATTTAGATGCCTATTTTTCAAGCCAGTTAAACCACGGAAAGAGCGGCAATTTGGGGCATTTAAATACCCTATTGGTTCAGCCCAATTTAAAAACACGCCATTTTAGTATAGGCATACCTCTTGGCCTAATACAAATGAAAAAACCAAGTGTAGGCCTCAATTTTCGGTTAGGGCCACTACAAGCAGGAACCTATACCCTGCCTGAGTTTTTGGGGAAAAAGTCAATTTACCAATTTCATTTTTTTATAGGTTTGATGCAACATTTTTAGTTAACTAAGAACTTTTTTTAAGGTGATTGGTTATTTACATATCTTTTTAGATATTTGATTCATGCAAACCGCTATCACAAACGATGTAAAAATTATGGTTGAAACAGCCTGGCAAAACGAACGCCATGCTGGATACAAGCAAAAATTTGCGTTTGCATACCGCATTACCATTGAAAACCAAGGTGAGCATACAGTTAAACTTTTGCGTCGCCATTGGCATATTGTTGACTCACTTGATGGCAAATCTGAAGTAGAGGGAGAAGGAGTTGTTGGCTTACAACCTATGTTAGAGCCAGGCGAAAAACATCAGTATGTATCTGGATGTATTTTAGGTTCAAACATGGGAAAAATGTATGGAACCTTTTTGATGGAGCGACAAATAGATGGAAAACTCTTTGAGGTAAAAATACCGGAGTTCTCTTTGTTTGTTCCTTACATGAACAACTAATTTTTGCAGTTGCAGCCTTTATAAAACCTTTCTTTTCCCTTCGCATCTATAGACTTTGCAGGTTTTTGCTTTTCATTATACTCTATACGCCATATAAATTCTCCCTTTTTCCAGCGTTCTTTTGCCACTATTTTACCGTTCTCATTATAAAAAATCCAAAAACCAACCTTTATCCATCGGTCCTTTTCAAGCATTTTACTGCTATCATTGAATAAAATCAAAAAATCTTCCTTTTGTTTAGCCTTCATTTTGCCTGTGAGCTTCACCTTCCCATTGGCATACGTTTCTTTGTACCTTACAACCTTTTGGGAATAAGAGCACATTGGCACAGCCAATAAAATAAAGAGTAGCAGGCCGGTCTGAACCCAAAGTGATGGTTTAATGAAACATAACATTCGAGTCACAAGATACCCCGCAAAACCTTGAATTGCCATAATTTTTATTGGCAATGTTGAACCAATTCCCATTCTATAGAAAAAAAATTACTTGGCTTTGGTTCAGACCTTCACATAATTGAAAACTTTTCTTATTTTGCGACCTTAGCTAATTGTTCCCGTAAGTGATTGCGCATATACAAGGTAAGGTTACTCATCGTTCTCCCACGTATCTCGTCATAGATTGTGGAGGGGTTGGATATGGAATACAGATTTCTTTGAACACCTATGAAAAAATAGGCGAATCAGAAAACCTGCGCTTGCTCACCATTCTCTCTATCAAAGAAGACAGCCATACCTTATACGGTTTCGCAGATGAAGAAGAAAGACAATTGTTTTCTCAACTCATTTCTGTGAGTGGCGTAGGAACAAACACGGCTAGAATGATTCTATCCAGCCTGAGACCTGCCGAAATTAAACTAGCCATCCTGAACGGCAACTGGAATTTGCTCAAAACCATTAAAGGTATTGGGCCTAAGACTGCTCAGCGTTTGGTGATAGATTTACAAGATAAATTGAAAAAAGCTGAATCTCCCGACTTGCTCCAATCGGCACAATTCAGCTCTCCTGCATATGAAGAAGCTTTATCTGCACTAGTGATGCTAGGCTTTAATAAAGCAGAAGCAGAAAAAGGTTTGAACAAAATCAGGCAACAAAATCCTGAAAGCAGCGTTGAGCAACTTGTCAAATTAACCCTAAAAATTCTTTGATGGCAAAACTCTACATTGTACCGTAGCTCTAATTTAAAATATCTCCGCATTCTGCTTTTACCCACGTTTATTCTATCGTGGGTATGGCCGGCTACACCCCAAAATGCACCAAAAAGAGAGCGCGATTTTAATGTTATTGAACCCATTGAGGCTGGCGATGATACAAGCAAGGTAAAACTCAAATTCCCTATAAAAGATACCAAGCCCTACGAGCTTGAACCGAAACGACACCCGCTGGATTTATCGGAACCAGATATCATTAAAAAACGCTTCACCCTTGATCCAGAGCGTTACCGCTATGATAGAACCACTACTGTTGGTGGACTAGATTACAAACTTCCATCCTCTTCTAGTATCTCTCAGCAATTAAGGGAAGACGGCAACAAAAGCAACCGCGAATATTTTAGACAAAGAGCACAAGCTCAAAATTTTGCCAAAGGAGGAGGCCTTCTTCCTCAAATAAATATTGGCAATAAGGTGGTAGACCGCATTTTTGGAAATGGTATCATAGATATTAGACCAAGAGGTACAGCCGAGGTAATTTTTGCGGGGAACTTTAACCGCGTTGAAAACCCAGCCTTTAGCTTAAGACAACAACGTACCGGACAGTTTGATTTCAAACAAAAAATTCAACTCAACGTAACCGGTCAAGTAGGTGACAAGTTAAAGGTAAATATGAACTATGATACCGAAGCCACCTTTGAGTTTGAAAACCAAATGAAACTCGATTTTGCGGGTAAAGACGACGATATCATCAAAAAAATAGAATTGGGTAACGTGAGTTTACCGCTCAACTCAAGTCTTATTCAAGGTAGTTCGAGCTTATTTGGGGTAAAGAGTACCATGCAATTTGGGAAGTTAACCGTAACTGCAGTGGTGAGTCAGCAACGTGGTAAAACCCAAGAAACCGAACTTTCTGGCGGAACTACTACCACA
Organism: uncultured Bacteroidota bacterium; assembly: GCA_903834625.1. Classification (GTDB taxonomy): domain Bacteria; phylum Bacteroidota; class Bacteroidia; order UKL13-3; family UKL13-3; genus B1. The sequence continues at coordinate 2,206 of CAILJQ010000114.1, read as the reverse complement.
CGTTTTGATATTCAAGGCGATAATTACGACATGAACCGCCACTACTTTTTGGCCCATTATTTCAGAGATAATTATGAAGCATGGCTCAAGAACCTTCCTTTTGTGGGATCGCCTGTAGTAGTTACACGCGTAGAGGTTTGGGTAACCAACAGAAGTGGTTCTTTTGAACAATCTAGAGATGTAATAGGCTTTTCTGATTTAGGTGAGGCTGGAAGAATTGACAACAAATTTTGGAAAGTAAACGCAGGTGTGAATGTGGGGAATGGTGCCAATAATTTATACGACCCCAACAATGCCAATACCTATTTAAATGGATATGGCAATGCCACCGATGCAGCCAAATTCCGCGCCAGTTACCAAATTGAAAACAAATTGATGGAAGACTTTTCTACCACCAATTTGAAGCCTATCTCACAATACCAAATCGTAAATTTTGCTCGACAACTCAATCCAAACGAATTCTCATTCAACCCACGTTTGGGATATATCTCCTTAAACCAAGCCCTCAATAATGATGATGTTTTGTGCGTGGCTTATGAAGGTACCATTAATGGTATTCCGTTTAAAGTGGGCGACTTCTCACAAGATATTCCTAGGAATACAGACAACCCTGAATTGTTGTTTTTAAAGATGCTTAAAGGCCCAAGTTTGCGACCTGATTTGCCCATTTGGGATCTTATGATGAAAAATGTTTACTCATTAGGTTCATTCCAAATTCAACCCAAAGAGTTTAGGTTAAACATTGTTTATGCCGATGACCCGAGTGGTTCAGACTTAAGTTATTTACCCGTAAAAAATGAGCCAGCACTTTCAAATCAACCTTTATTGAACGTGTTTAATGTAGACCGCATGAACACCATGCAAGAGCCAGTGAGTGATGGTTTGTTCGACTTTATTGAAGGTATTACCGTGAGCTCACAATCAGGAAGAATTTTCTTGCCAACCGTGGAGCCCTTTGGTAAATATTTGCAAAGTAAATTTTTGAACGACCCAACTTTAGCCAACTATTATTGCTTCTTTGCCTTGTATGATTCTACGCGTTTCTCTGCCATTCAACAACCGCAGTTTAACAAGTTCTTTTTACGTGGAACCTACCAAGGATCTAGCACCAATGAGATCTCCTTAGGTTCAACCAATGTGCCAAGAGGTTCAGTAAAAGTAACAGCCAACGGCGCACCCCTTACAGAGAATTCAGATTATATTGTTGACTATAATTTGGGTAGGGTAAAAATTGTAAACACTGCATTGCTTAACTCAGGAGCAGTAATTAAGGTTTCTTCTGAAAGCAATAACATGTTTCAAATTCAACAAAAGAGTTTGATGGGTGCTAGGTTTGATTATAAACACAGTCCAGAATTGGTATTGGGTTCAACGTTTATGTACTTAAATGAACGTCCGCTTACCCCTAAAGTAAACATTGGAGAAGAGCCAATAAGTAATATTGTAGTAGGTTTAGATGGAACCTATACCAAACAAACCCGTTTCCTAACCAAAATGGTAGATAAGCTTCCATTTATTGAAACCAAAGAGCCATCCAGCATTACCATTTCTGGGGAATATGCCCGTTTGATTCCGGGAGTTCAAGGATCGTTAGGCCAAAGAGGAACTGCTTATTTAGATGACTTTGAAGGCGCAGAAACACCCTTTGATTTGCGCATGGGTAATACCTGGGCATTGGCTTCTACTCCGCAAGGGCAGCCAGATAATTTCCCTGAAGGCAATAGCTTAAACAGCCTTGAATACGGATTTAAGCGCGCGAATTTGGCCTGGTATACCATTGCTACCACTTTTTATCGAAACGACAATTTTACCCCCAAACATTTAAAAGAAGACCCTGCAGCACTATCAACCCATGCTACCCGTGAAGTGTTGCAAATGGATGTATTTAAAAACAAACAAATACAGCAAGGTTTACCAACCACCCTTCCTACCTTAGACTTGGCTTTTTACCCAAATGAAAAAGGTCCGTATAATTTTAACGTAAACGATTTAAACGCAGATGGTACCTTAAAAAACCCTTCTGCTAATTGGGGTGGTATCATGCGCAAGATTGATCAGAATGATTTTGAGCAATCGAATATAGATTATATTGAAATGTGGGTGATGGATCCCTTTGCAGACAAACCTGCAAGCGCAGATAAAGGGTATTTGTACATTAACTTAGGTAATATTTCTGAAGACATTTTGCGCGATAACCGAAGGGCCG
>CAILJQ010000113.1 GCA_903834625.1 uncultured Bacteroidota bacterium | reverse complement strand
GTGAATAGACAAAGTTTAAACCTACTGCATTTTTATACGGACGTTCAGTAATGACTATGGTTTGGCCCAAAGCGGTACGCATAAAAAACACGGCGTTCATTCTACCAAAAGAATATTGGCTCTGACTTTCGGTAAAACCTTGTCGCCTTACCTCTTTCAAATGTTTTATTCTTGAAAAATCTATCTCTAAATGGTTTTGTTCTTTGCCTGTTTTGTGCCAACCATAGCGGTAATATAAACCCCAAGATTTAAAGGAGTTAAATTGCACACCCAACATATTGCTTTGGGTATACATCAATTGGGGCTCGTTAATTGGGGCGTTTTGGGCAAACAAATTCCCAACGCCAAAAAGCGAAACCCATAAAAAGATGATGGCTACTTTTCTCAATTGATTAACTTTGTTACAAATCTATAAAAAACATGGCAACTTCCGAAGTCATTTACGCAGGCGATTTAAGATGTAAATCTACACATTTGGGTTCAAATAGCCTAATCATTACCGATGCCCCTATTGATAACCACGGCAAAGGGGAGGCATTTTCGCCCACCGACCTTTTAGCTACCTCTTTAGGAAACTGCATGTTAACCATTATGGGAATTGAAGCCAACAAACACCATGTAAACATTGATGGCGCCAAGTTGAGCATTCAAAAACATATGGGCACAGAACCTAGAAGAGTAATAAAAATTGAGGTTGATGCAGTAATACCCGACAATGGCTTAACGGCACGACAAAAAGAGGTGCTCACTACAGCTGGTTTAAACTGTCCGGTAGCCAAAAGTTTACATCCAGATTTGATTCAGGAAATAAAAATACGGTTTGTTTCTGGATTAGAATAAAGAAACTACAGAGGGTACAGGTATGCTAAATTTGGGGCAGCTACCTTTGCAAGCACTTAAGCTCAACAGAGCAAAAATGGCGAGAACATAAACTATCTTTTTCATACTACTAAATAATTAACTATTGAATTCAACGGGCAATTTCGACAATTTGGTACAAGATTTTGATTTGAACCAATTTTTGACCCAAAACAAACACTTGGACGCAGAAAGCTATTTGCTCCGCCACAAAGGTAATACAAATCAGTTGAATTGGCTTCTGGCTGAACAACTTAAAATATATCCCAAAGCTTCACACAAACTTCCTCAATTTGTGAAACATCATTGTTGGTTTACCTCAAAAAGTTATGAACAGTCGAGCAGTGAATCGTCTGCTATTTTCAAAAGTACCCGCTTTAAAGGGGGTAAATTGCTTGATTTAAGCGGAGGCTTAGGGGTTGACGATTGGGCTTTCTCCAAAACATTTGAGTTGATTATTAGCCTCGACCCAAACACCGAACTGAACCAAATGGTGCGCTGGAACAACCACTTATTGGGTGTACACAATATTCAAAGAATAGATAATACCGCAGAGGCCTTTATGGCAGAGGCCCAACAACATCAGTTTGATTTGGTTTATCTAGATGCCGATCGTAGGCCAGAAGAAAAGCGCAGTTGGTTTTTGGATCAGGTACAACCCAACTATTTAGAATTGGCAGCTCCTCTCCATAAAATAGGCAAACAAATTTTATTGAAGGTATCGCCCATGGTTGATCTAAGCTACCTCAAAGAAAGCATGCAGTACCTCAAAGAAATTTGGGTATTAGGCGATGCCAAAGAGGTGAAAGAAGTGCTGGCTCTGGTTGAACCGGGTTACCAAGGTTTGGTTCAAACCGAAGCCATTATTTGGAACAACCCCGACAATTATTTGAGTTATACACCTGCGCTTAAAACCGAAGACGATAGACATAGCCAAGAAGAGTATGTTTATTTTTTTGAGCCCCACCCTGTTGTTATCAAAGCAG
>CAILJQ010000112.1 GCA_903834625.1 uncultured Bacteroidota bacterium | reverse complement strand
GGTTTCTGGGGACTTCCAGCCGTATTTGGTCAACCACATTATTTTGCGCAGTTTTTAGCGCCAGTTTTTGAACCTTCTGCTGCTGTTTTAGGTGAGCATCATCATGCCGACCATAGTACAGAAATTATGTTAATGCTTATTGCCACTGTTGCAGCGGTAGTAAGTATCATTGCCGCTTGGTATATATATATTAAAGGTAAAACAGTTCCTGAGGCAGAAACAGAAACTACAGGCTTTGCCAAATTATTGGCACATAAATTTTACATAGATGAATTCTATGACAAAGTAATTGTAAAACCATTGTTGGTTATCAGTGATGTGTTTTTTGTGTTGGTAGATAAACTGATAGTTGATCTATTGGTAATGGCTGCTGCATGGATAGTTGGTTTTACAGGAAAGACCCTGCGATTGGTTCAAACCGGAAATACCGGCTTGTATATTTTTGCAATGGTTATTGGAATGATGGTATTAATGTTTTTTCAATTGGTGTATTAAATGCTTAGTTTAACTCTTTTATCGATACCGCTTATTGCCTCGCTTCTGCTGTTGTTCACCAGAGGCGGTTTAAGCAGAAACCTGGCACTTGTGTTTACCTTGTTGCAATTAGGTTTCACTGTTTATGCCTACCAAGTATTTAAAACAGAAGGTGCAGCACCTTTTGATTTATTGCGTAACTGGTCGGCAAAGCCCTTTTTAAATGTTCATTTCTCTATGGATGGCATGAGCCTTTTGATGGTAATTTTAACCAACCTTTTGCTACCATTGATTGTATTAAGCGGATACAACCGCGAAACTGAGCGACCACATTTGTTTTATAGCCTTATGTTGTTCATGCAATTTGCCCTCAATGGCGTGTTCATGGCATTTGATGGTTTTGTATATTACATCTTTTGGGAGCTGGCGCTTATTCCAATTTACTTTATCTCCTTTGTTTGGGGTGGAGAAAACAGAGCACAAATTACCTTGAAGTTTTTTATCTACACATTGGTAGGTAGCTTACTTATGTTGTTTGGCTTTTTGTTCTTGTACAATGGCAGTCCGGCTCACTCATTAGATTGGGCTTCTATGGTGCTTAATAAGTCGTGTTCATGCAACCAAACCTGGTTATTCTGGTTATTTTTTGTGGCATTTGCCATTAAAATTCCAATCATTCCTTTCCATACTTGGCAACCAGATACCTACAAAACGGCGCCAACCCAAGGCACCATGTTATTGTCTGGTATCATGTTAAAAATGGGTACTTACAGTTTAATTAGATGGTTATTACCCATTGTTCCAAACGGAGTTATGGAATGGCAACCATTGGTTATTACTTTGTGTGTGGTTGGTGTTGTTTATGCATCCATCATAGCCATCATGCAACGCGATTTGAAAAAACTATTGGCCTATTCATCTATTGCCCACGTAGGTTTAATTAGTGCGGGTATTTTTGCCCTGAACCTAAGTGGATTGCAAGGTAGCTTGGTGCAAATGTTTGCGCATGGTATTAATGTAGTAGGTTTATTCTTCTGTGCCGACATCATTTTTAACCGCACCTGTAATGGCAATGTTGAAGGAATAGGAGGTATTCGTTTATTGGCACCGCAATTCTCAACTTGGTTTATGGTGGTAGTATTAGGTTCTGTAGCCTTGCCATTAACCAATGGTTTTGTAGGTGAGTTTATGTTGTTATATGGAGTATATGAATACCATACTTGGTTAAGTGTTGTGGCTGGCTTAACCATCATTTTAGGTGCTGTTTATATGTTACGCATGTATCAAAAAGTTGTGTTAGGAAAAGCTGTCATGGAAAACCTCGTATTCCCAGATTTGATGTGGAATGAAAAAGTGGTATTGATTACCATTGGCATCCTCATTTTTGTTACTGGATTGTTCCCTGCACCAATCATTGAATTAACCGAACCTGTTTTGAAAACCATTATTAATAAGTAATCCCGTGAATACCATTATATATACTTCTGTTCTTGGATTCTTCTGCATGTTGGCAGAAATTCTGAACCTGCGTAAGTTAATTGTACCAGTATTGGTATTGGGCTTAGCCGTTATTTTCGGTCTGAACCTAAATGATTGGAACCTTAACCAATCTTATTACAACAACATGTTACATGTAGATAATTTCTCTGTAGCATTTGGTGGCCTGGCAATTTTTGTAACCTTAATGGTGTTTATTCTTTCAACCGATTTTTACGGAAGCAACAACTACCATATAAGCGATTACATGTCGATCCTTACATTTATTTTGGTGGGTGCCTTGATGATGTTTTCTTTTTCAAACCTTACCATGATGTTTTTGGGAATTGAAACCTTGTCTATAGCCATGTATGTAATGGCTGGTAGCAAACGTTTTGATATCCGCTCTAACGAGGCTGGCTTTAAATACTTTTTGATGGGTTCCTTTGCATCGTGCTTTTTACTATTTGGCATTGCCCTTATTTATGGAACCACAGGATCATTTGATTTGGGTAAAATTGCAGAGTATACCATCCAAAACCAAGGAAACATCTCACCATTGTTCTATACAGGGATGGTATTAATGGTTTTTGCTATGCTTTTTAAAGTATCTGCTGCACCATTTCACTTTTGGGCACCAGATGTATATGAAGGTGCGCCTGCCCTTATTACGGCATACATGAGTACCTTAGTGAAGATTGCTGCCTTTGCTGCCTTCTATAAAATTATGAGCGCTACTTTCTTTTATACTTCAGAAAAAGTTGAGTTGGTACTTATGGCTGCAACCATCCTTACTCTTTTGGTTGGTAATCTCATAGCACTTGCTCAAAGCAATTTCAAACGACTTTTAGCCTATTCAGGAATTTCACATGCAGGTTATATGATGTTGGTTATTTTAAGTGCCAAAAACCAGCCTGCTGGAGCTTTATTTTATTATTCCTTGGCTTATTCTTTAAGTACTTTGGCTGCATTTGCCATTGCAATTCCAATGTTTAAATCGGCCGGAACCGAAGACATAAGCGCATTTAATGGTTTGTCTAAGAAGAATCCACTTGCCGCTGCTGCTATGAGTATGGCCATGTTGGGGTTGGCAGGTATTCCGCCTTTCGCTGGTTTCTTAGGTAAATATTACATTTTTACAGAAGCTTTACAGAGTGAATATTTTTACACCACCTTGTTAGCTATATGTTGCTCAATGGTAGGTGTTTACTATTATTTTAAGGTAATTATCGCCATGTATGGAAAGCCTGCAAATGAGGTAAAATATGAATCAACTTTCAATTTTAACCTGGTATTGTGGGTTTGTTTGGGCTTAAGTCTCTTGATAGGATTGAATCCAGCACCAATCCTTAACATTTTTTAGAAAGAAATCCGTTTTCCTTTATATTGCAAGTCGCACTTCACAATTATTTAATGTGAGATGCAACTTGTATATTCCTAAATATTGACTTTTTTTGTAACTATTAAACTATAATTAACTATTCTCATGAACAAGGTCGCTACACCGCAAAAAGAAAGCTCTATGAAAAGCAATTTCGCAGCTTTCACTATTCCAATCCTGGTAGTAACAGGTATTTTGATTTACAAGTTTGTTTTGGGTAACCCTTCTAACTTTGAAGGTGGAAGTTCAGACAACCATCCAGTTGCCGAAGGTATCGGTCACGTTTTGGGATTGATTTACAAAGGTGGTTTCATTGTACCTATCCTTTTGTCGTTAGTATTAATGAGTATTACATTTTCTATTGAGCGTTTTTTAACTATTAACAAGGCTCAAGGAAAAGGTAGCGCAGAAGCATTTGTTCGTAAAGTACAAGGTCATTTAAATGCAAACAGCGTAGAAGCTGCTATTGCTGAGTGTGACAAACAACAAGGTTCTGTTGCCAACGTAGTAAGAGCTGCTTTGGTTAAATACCGTGATTTGGAAAAAACAGAAGGTATGGATACAGACCACAAAATTTTAGCTATTCAAAAAGAATTGGAAGAAGCTACAACTTTAGAATTACCTATGTTAGAGAAGAACTTGGTTATTATTGCAACCATGGCATCAGTTTCTACCTTGATCGCGCTCTTAGGAACGGTATTAGGTATGATTCGTGCATTCTCGGCTTTAGGTACCGGTGGTGCTCCAGATTCAGTTGGTTTGGCGAATGGTATCTCTGAGGCGCTTATCAATACCGCTTTGGGTATCGGTAACTCTGCTATTGCCATTATCATGTACAACGTATTCACAACTAAAATTGATAAAATCACTTTTACCATTGATGAAGCTGGATACAGTATTGTACAAACTTATGCTGAAAAGCATAAATAAGATTGCCTAAGGTTCGGTCTGAACCTATTTGCAATAGTTTTTTAGAGTAATAATTTTTTAAATATAACATTATGCCTAAGGTTAAAGTACCACGTAAGAGTACCTCGGTAGATATGACGGCCATGACAGACGTGGCTTTCCTTCTGCTGACGTTCTTTATGTTGGCTACGCAATTCAAACCAGATGAGCCAGTGTCGGTTAACGCACCCTCTTCTGTGGCTGAAGTGCCTATACCCGATGTGGACATTATGACCATTACCATCAGTCAAGATGGGAGAGTCTTCTTTTCCATGGAAGGACAGCAATACAAAGAAGAATTGATTAAAAAAATGAGTGCTTTAAAACAAGTACCTATGACTGCTGATGAGATCAAATCATTTAGTCTTATGTCGAGTTTTGGAGTTCCATTTAGTCAACTTCGTTCTTTACTTGCCCAAAAGCCAGAGGATCGCGCGAAATTCAATCAATCAGGAATTCCATGCGATTCACTAAACAATGAACTGGGTGACTGGATATGGCAATCACGCCTTGCTAATAACAAAGTACGTGTAGCTATTAAAGGAGACCAAGATGCCAATTTCCCTGTTGTAAAACGCGTAATTGCTACCCTACAAGAGAAAAAGGTGAATCGTTTTAATTTCATCACCAACATGTCTACCGAGACAGTTGAAAAATAAAATAATACAATGGCAGAAATAGAAGGCGGCGGCGGGGGTGGCCATAAAAAAGGCGGTAAACCCAAAGGGAAAAAAATGTCAACCCGTGTTGACTTTACCCCAATGGTGGATTTGGGCTTCTTGCTCATTACCTTCTTTATGTTGACTACCTCCATGAATAAGCCCAAAACCATGGAGATCAATATGCCGGTTAAAGAGAATATCAAACCGGAAGATATTACCAAGGTAAAAGCCTCACAGGCAATTACCCTGCTTTTAGCAGAGAACGATGAAATAGTTTACTATTTTATCAATGAAAAAACGGGTGAGCCAGAAACTCCAATGATTACCAATTTTAGCGCTGGAGGAATTCGCGCTACCTTATTGGCAAAAAATAAGGAGTTGCTTACCAAGGCCAATAACAATAATTATGATTCTATTCCAATTCTAAAGGATATGTATCGTCTGAACCAAATTCCGGAAGACGAAATGAAACAAAGAATCGCAAATATTAAGGCAAACAAAGATGCATTGATTGTTGTAATCAAAGCCGATGACAAAGCAAAGTATAAAAATCTAGTAGATATATTAGATGAGATGCTTATTTGTAATATCGGTCGTTATGCAATTGTAGACATTACACCTATTGAACAGGACTTAATAAAAACTGCTATGGCAGTGAAAGGACAACAATAACATGGCAACGAAGTTAGATATATTTGACAGTAAGTGGGTTGAACTTGTCTTTACCGGCAGGAACAAAGCCTACGGTGCCTATGTTCTTCGCAAGAAGGGTGATGAATACACCATTAAAGGCATCATATTCGCGGTAGTATTGTTTACCGCTAGTATCTCTGCTCCTGTGATTGTAAATTACATCAAATCACAGATTCCGAAAGAAAATGAGGTGAAGGTTACTGAGGTTACAACCCTAGAAGAACCACCACCAATTGATAAAAACGAACCACCACCACCACCCACTGAACCACCGCCACCTTTAAAAAGTACGGTAAAGTTCACACCTCCTGAAATTAAACCTGATGAGGAAGTTCCAGATGATGAACCACCTCCAATTCAAGAAGAAATGAAGGATAAAGATGCAGGTGTTGCCACAGTAGAAGGTGATCCAAATGGTGTTGATGCCAGCTTAACCGAAGGCGGTGAAGGTGATGGCGATGCTCCAGAAATCTTAACCTTTGCAGAGCAAATGCCTGAGTTCTCAGGTGGTCAGGAAGAAATGTATAAGTACTTGGG
>CAILJQ010000111.1 GCA_903834625.1 uncultured Bacteroidota bacterium | reverse complement strand
GGTGATGGTCTATCACAAGGGCGGCAGAAGAATTACATTTAACACAACCTGCCATATCTGTTCAACTTAAGAATTTTCAAGACCAATTTGATTTGCCTTTAACAGAAATTATTGGAAGGCAATTGTACCTCACCGAATTTGGAAAAGAGGTTGCAGTGGCTGCTCAAAGGGTATTAGACGAGGTAAATAAAATTGATTTTTTGACCGCAGCGCATAAAGGACAATTATCGGGTACGCTCAAAATATCCTCTGTTTCAATTGGCAATTATGTAATGCCTTATTTTCTCAGTGGATTTATGGAGAGCAATCCGGGAGTTGAACTGTTATTAGATGTAACAGATAAAAAAGATGTGATTGAAAGTTTAGAAAAGAATGAGGTTGATTTTGCCTTGGTTTCTGTATTGCCAGAGAAATTAACACTCGAAAAAATGGAGCTTATTGATAACAAATTGGTATTGGTAGGAAACGCACAAACCAGTTTCCCTAAAAAACCTTCTCCCAAATCATTGCTAGAAAAGTTGCCTCTCATTTATCGTGAGCGTGGTTCCGGATCAAGGTTATTGATGGAAGAGTTTTTAAATAAATCAAATGTAAAGGTGAAAAAGAAAATGGAATTGACCACCAACGAATCGGTGAAACAAGCGGTAATGGCGGGTTTGGGTTATGCCATTGTGCCTTTGATTAGCCTTAAGAACGAGTTGCGATTTAATGATTTACAAATTATTCCTGTAAAAGGATTGCCCATTCAAACCAATTGGTATTTGGTGTGGTTGAAGGGTAAAAAGTTCTCTCCAATTGCACAAGCTTATTTAAATTACCTTCATAAAAACAAAGCCCAAATAGTAAAAGATAGCTTCTCATGGCATGAACAATGGTCGTGATTTTTTTGCCTCTTGTTTTCCTTGTAAATTACTTTTTATGGAAACACAAGATAACATGCACAATAAGCAAACGGGCAAAATGGGAGAGGAGTTGGCAGCCAAATTTTTAGCGAACAAAGGGTTTCAAATTGTCTGCCAAAACTATGTTTCTTCTAAGGTTGAAATCGACATCATTGCCAGGAAAGACAAGCTTTTGGTCTTTGTTGAAGTAAAGACAAGATTCAACGCTTTGGTTCAACCCGAAATGGCTGTTGATTATACCAAACAAAAACATATAGCAAGGGCAGCTTCTTCCTATTTATCCAAACATCAAATTGTCGATCCTATCCGCTTTGATATCATTGCCATCAATTTTTTTAATGGAAAAGTAGATATTGCACACTTTGAAGATGCATTTTATCCAGTTTTTTATAAATAATTTTTGATGATGAAAAAGTATTTCCACCAAAGTAACCCATTTGTTGTTCCTACTACAGATGGAAAACTCATTGAAGAACATATTGGAAGAGCAAGTAATGGAGAACAAGCCTACAGTGCCGCCCATATGGTTGCACCTTCTGGTTGGTCTGAACCACACCAAACGCCCCAGTTTGATGAAATGACCTTAATGGTAAGCGGCAAAAAGCAAGTTGAAATAAACGGGGAAATGGTTGTTTTACAAGCAGGAGAAAGTTTGCTCATCAAAGCCGGCGCGCGTATCCGCTATAGCAATCCATTTGAAGAACCTGCTATTTATTGGAGTGTATGTGTACCCGCATTTAGCATTGAATCTGTAAACAGAGAAGATTAGTTGTATGGATTTTGAGGCTCAACTCATTGCAGAACATTCTAAGAGAAACGTAGTGTTCATCGCCAGTTATATTGGTTCGAACCGAAAACTCTTTAAAGATTTTTTGAAAGTTTTTGAAACTGCTGATTACCATATTTCTCAAAGAGCAGCCTGGGTACTTCCCTTTGTAGTAGATAAACATCCTGAGGTAATAAAAGGAAGTGTTCCTTACCTCATTCAGTTATTAAACAAACCCTTTCATGCAGCCATTCGCCGAAACGTACTAAGGGTTTTAGAAGATACAGATATTCCAGAGGAAGAGATGGGTTTCTTGGCAGATAAATGCTTTGCTTATTTGCATGATTTGGATGAACCCATTGCAGTAAAAGCTTTTGCAATTACGGTGCTGTATAAAATATGTTTAAAGGAACCCGACCTAAAAAATGAACTGATTCCTACCCTGCAAGACATGCTACCTTTTGGCAGCGCTGGAATTAAAGTTAGGTGTAAAAAGTCCTTGAAATTATTAGAAAAGCTTCCTACAATTCATAAATAAATTACAGCTTTTATTTTGAATTTTTCAATGTTACGAAGTTCTTAAAAATATCTTTAAACTTCTTGTTAAGAGTGGGATATAGCGAATGCCAAAGTGCTTTTGGGTAATATTGTTTTATGAAAACAAGCTTTACCCAACTTATTCAATTATCCTTTACAATTGCCTTTTTGGTTTGTGCCTCCAATGTATATGCACAGAAACCTATCCAACTTAAATTGGGTGTTTCAGATACAACCCTCTTAGATATTGAAAATATTGGAAATGCCACCTATTTTAAGGTAAGGAAAGGACCTTATTCGCAATTATGGAAAACAGATGGTTCACAGACAGGTACGGTATTGGTGAAAGATTCATTTGTTGGTGATATCAACAATTTGGTTGCCTTAAATGGAGTGTTATATTTCTTAGGTAAAAATACCAATGGGAACCCATGTATTTATAAATCTAATGGCACACGCTTGGGCACCTCTGTGGTAAAATCATTTACAACAGACTCTGCTAAATTATTTGGATTAAGTATCATTAACAATGTGGGTTATTTTAGTTATTCATATGCCAATCCTACTTATAACGGTATTTGGAAAACAGATGGAACAGATGCGGGGACAGTTGAAATAAAATCTGGTGTAATTTGTCGCAAGGGATTTAATAACCAAGGCTTTCTGCCCGCTGGTTCAAGTATTATTTTTTGGGCACATAAACCAGTTGGAACCTACGGCGCATTGTGGAGAACAGATGGTACCAATGCAGGCACGTTTATCCTTAAAGATAGCATTACTTTTTATGCAATTGATTTTATGGGTGGGTATGTAAATACCACTTCTTGTGCAATAGTAACCTTTACTGCAGGTTTAGGTGGGGCATCTAATTTATACAGAACCGATGGCTCTTTGGCTGGTACCTATTTTCTTCGCGGAGGTAGTATAAACAATCTGACACTTTTTAATAACAATGCATATTATACCTCTGGATCCATTTATAAATCTTTGGGCAAAACAGATGGTGCAACCTATGGGGCAGTATTGGGTTTAACCAATATTGGCAATAGTCTTGGAGTGGCCAATAACCAATTTTATTTAGGCGGAAAAGACAACAATGATTGGGAGCCATATATTAGTGATGGTACTCCGGGAAATACCTTGCTCTTGAAAAATATTCGTTTGGGCTCAGAAGCTGGTGGGTCTGATCCAAGGTATTATACTGCTGTAGGGAATACCATGTATTTTGTGGCAAATGATTATATGTATAATAACCAGATATATAAATCAAATGGAACCTCAGCAGGTACTGTTTTGGCTTATGCTTTGGCCGATTCTATTCCTGGTTTTTCAACAAAAGGACTCACTTCTGGGGCAGGTTTTTTGTTGTTTGTTGACAAAGGAAATACCTTGTACACCTTGGGGACATCAGGAACTTCTGGGTCGAAATTTCTATATAATGACAATCATTTTTTTCAAGTTTTTCCTAATCCAAGTACCGGTATGTTATTCCTAACATATCCAACGTCAGAACAAACAGAAATTCTGGTATTAAATAGTTTAGGACAAGAAGTGTTTAAACAAAATAATGCGCAAGAATTGAATCTCTCATTTTTGCCAAAAGGCATATATACCTTGAGCATAACAAGTGAATCAAATACCTATAGCCAAAGAATTATTCTTCAATAAATATTCGGTTCGAACCGATTTAATATTTATACTTTTCTTTCCACCTTGCCTTTAAAAAGGCTCTTTGCTCATTCTCTCTAGAATTATTCCCTGGCTCATAAAATTTTTGTCCTGCAATATTTTCAGGCAAAAATTCCTGGATAACAAAATTGTTTTCATACGCATGGGCATAGGCATAAGATTTACCATAATCCAACTCCTTCATCAATTTGGTTGGAGCATTTCTTAGGTGCAAGGGTACGGGTAAATTGCCTGTTTTTTGAACAGTAGCCATTGCCTCTTCAATTGCCATGTACGATGCATTGCTTTTAACAGAGGTAGCTAAATAAATAGCACATTGAGATAAGATGATTCTCCCTTCTGGCATCCCAATTTTATGCACGGCATCAAAACAATTACTGGCAATTAACAGGGCATTTGGGTTCGCGTTCCCAATGTCTTCGCTAGCCAAAACCAACATCCTCCTTGCAATAAATTCTGGGGCTTCTCCTCCTGTTAACATCCTTGCCAACCAATACACTGCTGCATTTGGGTCTGATCCTCTAATTGATTTTATGAACGCAGAAATGACATTATAATGCTCTTCACCTCCTTTATCATACTTGCCTGTTTTCTTCTGTAAAACCATGCCTGTAAAGGAATTGGTAATGATGACTGGGTCATCCTGTGGGGTCTGACTTACCAATAACTCCAATAAATTCAAAAGTTTTCTGCCATCGCCATCACTGTGTTGAAGCAATAGATCTAACTCTTTAATTTCAATTTTTCTACTTTGTAAATAACTATCTTTTTGAATAGCATTTTGTAACAGTTCAATCAATTCCTCTCTGCTGAGTTCTTGCAAAACATAAACCTGCGCCCTGCTTAATAAGGCATTATTTACCTCAAAACTTGGGTTCTCAGTGGTAGCTCCAATTAATATGATACTTCCATTTTCAACCGCTCCTAAAAGGGCGTCTTGCTGACTTTTATTAAACCGATGGATTTCATCCAAAAACAACAGCACCTTTCCTAATTTTTTGGCTTCTTCAATAACCTTTCTAATCTCTGCCACACCAGCTTGAATGGCACTTAGGTAATAAAAATGCAATCCTAATTCCTGACCAATAATTTTAGCCAAGGTTGTTTTACCTACACCGGGTGGGCCCCAAAAGATCATTGATGGGATAGATTTGTTTTGCAGTGCCTGGTATATGGGTGCACCGGGAGCTATTAAATGCTTTTGTCCGGTCATGTCGGCTACGGTTTCTGGTCTAATGCGCTCTGCCAGAGGTTTTACAGGGTTTGTAACTTGCATAAAAAAGCCTCAATTTAGAATTACCTATCTTTGCCAAACTTATGCAAAAAAAGTGTGTGCTTATTTACTTTTTATTGACCCTTCCATTTTCCAACTTGGTATGGGCTCAAAAGGTAGTTGATTCAGACTCACTCACCTTTTTTTACCAAGAAGGAAAAGCAAGTTATTATGCCAATAGTTTACATGGCAGAAAAACAGCGAGCGGACAGAGGTACAACAAAAGAAAATTAACTGCCGCACACCGCACCCTTCCTTTGGGAACGCGCATTAAGGTAACGAATAAAAAGACAGGAAAGTGGGTAATCGTTATTGTAAACGATCGTGGACCTTATTCAAATAAGTATATTTTAGACCTATCCTACAGAGCAGCAAAGCACCTTGGAATGACACAAGGAGCAGGGCATGCCAAGGTGGTGATTGAAGAATTGCCTCCTAAAGGCGCTCCTTGGCCTATGGAACATGTCCCCCAATTACCTGGAAAAGGCCTAGAGAAATAGATTATGGATGCATGTTTTCCAACATGATCAATATGCCTTCATCCAAAATTAAATTACCTTCTTCTCCTGTTTGCTCCTTCAATTTGGCTTTGGCAGCTTCTCTGTCTTTCTTACGTTTCTCGCCAATTTCTAGCTCTGCCTTGTAAGTTTGTTCATTTAAGGTAACATATTGCTTGTTACGCACCTCATTTACATTTTCAATGTCTTCCATCAAAAACTTATAATTGTCAGAGGTTAACATACGCAAATCATGGGATTTTTTCAATTGACTCAACCTTGATTTGGCATTGCCCTGAACCGAATAGGTTTGTGGTTTAATTTCATCATAAGGTAAGGCAAACTCACTGGCATCCTCTCCATATTCTTTATCTGCGTAAATACTTGGGAATTCAATGTCTGGAATAACTCCTTTAAATTGGGTACTTCCTCCAGAAATACGATAGAACTTAGCAATGGTTAATTTTATTTGCCCCAGTTTTTTACCATCAATGTTTACAAAGCTGTTTAAGTCGAACAAGTTTTGAACGGTACCTTTTCC
>CAILJQ010000110.1 GCA_903834625.1 uncultured Bacteroidota bacterium | reverse complement strand
AAATATCTTGATTAAGGATAGCCATTAAAAAAACCAAATAAACCCAAATAAAGTATATGAAAAATTTTTTACAACACCCTTCTAGTTTCTCCAGTTCTGGAGCTGCTAAAGCACAATCCATTTCGGTTAATTCTTTGACCATACGAACGGAACGTGGGATTAAAGTTTTGCTTTTACTAAGTATTTTATTTTTATGGTTTTTGCCAAAAGCAAAATCACAATGTTTTCAAGCGCCAAATTATTGCACTGGAATTACTGCCGCCAACAATGCCAACTATGGTATGGGTATTCAGATTGTGAATTTAGGAACCTCTGCAGTTCCTGCCCAAATTAACAATGTAACCACTGCTGGTAATGGTACCCAAATTTATTTTAATTACACCAATATGGTGGTTAGAGCAGGTGCTGGTGATACCGTTTATTTCCAAATTAGAGGTGGTAGTAGTAACCAAACTTTGTTTAGAATCTACATCGATTATAACAATGATGGAACCTTTAATACAACTACTCCTGAATTGGTATATACTTCTGCAAATATTACAGTGGCAAACACCACTATTTCAGGTAATTTTGTGGTTCCATCAACAGTTGCAACAGGTACTGCTTATCGCTTAAGGGTTGCAAGTGATGGTCAGGGTTTAATTCCTGCTCCATGTGGTCCTCTAACCTATTCTGCAGAATACGAAGATTACACCTTATTGGTGCCTTCAACCACGGCAGATTTAATGTCGGGAAATATCACATCACCTGCTGGTCCAATTGTAGGTAACAATACTGTTGCCTTTAACTTTACCAATGTTTCTACAGCAACTATTACCAGTTTAGATATTTACTATCAATTGGATGCTAATACGCCAGTTTCACAATCATTAAGTTCTTTATCAATTGCACCTGGTGCAGTTTATACAGCAACTTTTACCACTCCAGTTTCTATTCCAAGCACTGGTACATTTAATTTAAGAACTTGGACCGACAACCCCAATGGTGTTGGAAATAATACTCCTGTGAATGATACCATTTGTAGACCATTGGTTACCTATTGTTCTGGACCTCTTAGCGGTGCTTACACCATAGATCCAGCGGGTTCAGGAACAAGTAATTTTAAATCTTTTGGTGGGGCAGATTCAGCGCTAACATCATGTGGAGTTTCTGGTCCTGTTAGTTTTAATGTTTCCAATGGTGTGTATCCAGAATTTCTCTTTTTAACAGCAATTCCTGGAGCATCTGCTGTAAACAATGTTGTGTTTAATGGCAATGGTAGTACTTTATTATATAACTGTAATGCTTCCTTTTATCCTGTTGTAAGGTTCCAAGGTGTAAAGCATGTAACATTAGATAGCTTAACCATCAAATCTAGTAACGCTACATATGGTTGGGGTGTTCATTTCTTTAACAACTGTGATTCAAATGTTGTGAAGAATTGTATCATAGATTTAACAACTGTTACTTCTTCTTCCTCAACCAACTCAGCAGGTATTGTATTTTCAAACAGCGTGAGTAGTCCTACTACCACAGGAAATACTTGTGTAGGAAATTTGCTATTAAACAATTATATCAAAGGAAGTGTTACGGCGCCAAGTTTATATTATGGTATTGTTGGTGCACCTGCTACCACATCATCTATATATACTGGAAATAGGTTTATCAATAATAGGGTCGAAAACTTTTATTTATACGGTATTTATTGGTCGAACAGTAACCGCACTACTTTTAGGGGGAATACCATTTCTCGTCCTAATAAAACCAATGTTACCACAACCTATGGTATTTATTTTTCTAATTCATCTAGAGCAGATACGATTGATGCAAACATTATAACCAATTTATATGGTGGCAGTCCTACCAATGCCAATACCACCTATTTGGTATACGCAATTAATTACTCTGGAACCAATGCTGAACCAAATGTATTTAGCAATAACTTGTTTTACAATATCAAAGGTGAAGGACCATTATATGGATTATACTTCCTAACAGCATTTAATAACAGGATTTATAACAACACCATGTTGTTTGATAACACCAGTTCAACAAGTGCCAATGTTACACAGGCTATGTATTTTACAGGGTCTACGTCAACTTTTAGTGCACTTGATATTAGAAATAATATAGTTTCATTTACAAGAACAGGAGGTGGTGCTAAAACGGCAGTGGTATTTACCAGTGCCATCACATCAGGATTAACCATGAACAAAAATGGTTTTCATAGCAGTTCTCCAAACTATATCGCATGTAATCATGCGGGTGTAAATTATGCAACTTTAGGTGCATGGAAATTAGGAATGCCTGCATACAACGCCCAAAGTGTTGACTTTGCGCCAAACTTTGTAAACCCAGCTACTGCTAATTTCTCACCAAGAGATGGAGCGTATGATGGCAATGGTGATAGTTTAACATTTGTTGTGCCAACAGATATTACTGGCGCTGTTCGCAGCATGCCTATGGATATTGGTGCATATGAAGCTTCTCCTATTGCTGTAGATGCTGCCATGAGTGATATTATTACTCCTATTGCGCCTTATGCTGCAGGTAATAAAATGGTTGCTGCTAGAATCAGAAACTCAGGTACAACAACCATAACCTCGGCAACCATCAATTGGATGGTGAATGGTGTATCTCAAACACCTATCTCTTGGTCGGGTACTCTTGCCGGAGGTGCTGTTAGTGCTCCTTTTAACCTCGATTCGGTAAATATCCTTTCTAATACCTTATATACCATTAGTGTTACTGTTACCAATCCTAATGGTTCAGCTGATCCAAACCCAGCTAACGATCAAATAAGCACCCAAACTGCAGCGCAAGTTTCAGGAACTGTTACCATTAACTCTGCTGGTTCTGGTCCTGGTGTTTTTACCAGCTTTACCTCTTTTGCCAACTTACTTAAATTTGGTGGTTTAGGTGGATCTGTAGTTGCTAACGTAACTGTAGGTAGTGGACCATACACCGAGCAAGTTTTCTTTGACCCAATTAATGGATCAAGTGCGGCAAATACCATTACTATTAATGGTAATAATGAGCAATTGCAATTTGATAATGTTAGCTCAGGTAGTATAGGGGTAATGAACCTTACGGGTGTTGACTTTTTAACCATAGACAATCTTCGTATAAAATCCCTTAACCTTAATTATGGTATTGGTGTTATCTTAACATCTGCTGCTAACAACAACCGTATCTCCAATTGTTTTATTGATATTGGTTCTGTTCAAGGTTCATCACTTTCAGCAGGTATTGCTTTAACGGCCTCATTGTCTAGTCCTACTTCATCTGGTATCAATGGGTCAAATAATATCATTGAAAACAATACCATTACAGGTAACAGCACAGGTGGTCCTTATTATGGAATGAGTATCATTCCTTCTTCAAATTTTGCTGGTGCCAATACCAATAATATTATCAGAAATAACAACATAAGAGACTTTACAGTTTATGGATTTTATATATCATATACTGCAGGAACTACCATATCTGGTAATACGGTATGGCGTCCTACTAAGTCTTCTCCATCCACATTTTATGGGTTTTATGGAGTAAATAGCATGGCGCAGGATACTATTGAAAATAATATTATCAAGCAACCATTTAATATGTTGCAAACAACTACCAACACTTTTTATGGTATCTATTTTATTGCAACCAATATCCCTACAGCTCGCCCTGTTATTATCCGTAATAACCAAATGTATGATATCAAGTCGAATGGAAATATCAACGGGTTTTACCAGTTGTCGGCCAATAACTTGAAATTCTTAAATAATACTTTTGTGGTTGACCATCCTACAAGTACCGCTAGTTCTGCTACCTACTTGTATTACAATTCTGGTTCACCAAACTTTTCAATAATCAGAAACAATGTCTTCTTCCTAAATAGAGGAGGCTCTGGTTCCAAATACATTTATTACTTAGCAACAACAGGTGTAGGTTATACCATTAACAATAACGTAGCACATTTAAGATTTACAGGCACCAATAATTTTTATGGTTATTATGCTGGTAATATGGCAACATTCGCAGCTTGGAGAGCAGTGAATGCAAGTGCATACGACCAGAACAGCGTATCTGCAGATCCACAGTTTAGGTTATCTGTTGGACCAGAATATTACCAACCAGGTACAGACTCAGTAAATAATATTGGTTTTGTTACTACTGATGTAATTCGTGATGTTACAGGTGCCTTGAGAAGCACAACAACTCCAGATCCAGGTGCTTATGAATTTAGCGTACCAGGAGCAGATGCAGGATTAACTAAAGTTCTGGCACCACTTAGTCCGCTTACACTTGGTTCACAGAACGTAGACGTTCAAATTAAAAGCTTTGGTACTACAACCTTAACCAGCGCCAATATTGAATGGCAAATAAATGGTACAACCCAAACTTCTGCGAGTTGGTTTGGAAGTTTAGGTTTTGGCGATAGTTCTACGGCTACTTTAGGTACCTATAACTTTGCTACGCCAGGATTTTACCGTATCAAAGCTTGGTCTACTCTACCAAATGGCGTAAGTGATAGTTTCCCTATTAATGATACCATTAATGTTACAGTTTGTACTCCATTGGCTGGAACTTATACTGTTAATCCATCTCTTCCTGCTTCAGATACAAACTTCGTAAATGTAAGAACCTTCTTATCTACTGTTAGGTTGTGTGGTGTTGCTGGACCAATTACTTGTCAAGTTGCTCCTGGAACATATAATGGTGAGTTAACTATTAATGCAGGTATCCCAGGTATTTCGGCGACCAATAATGTTACTATTGTTGGTGCAGATTCTGCTACTACCAAAATTGTGCATGACGGTTCAGGACAAAGAGCTACTATTTTATTAAATGGTGCCAAGCACTTTACATTTAGAAACTTAACCATTGAAAGTACAGCTCCTATGACCTCTGGAGGTTATGGTGTGTTGTTAATGAATGCAGCAGATAGTAATAAGGTAATTCGCTCAACAGTTAAGGTTGCTTTATTAACTACAGGTTATAGCACGCATGCTCCTATTATTTCTTCATCTAACGCGCTTAATCCAAACAATGCAGGTAACAATGCCAATTATCTTTTGGTAGACAGTTGTCGTTTGGTGGGAGGTTATTACGGTGTGAACCTATTTAATAACAGTGCTCCTAAGGCATTAGGTAATGTGATTAGAAATTGCGATATCATCAACTCATATTATTATGGAGTGTTTGCTTATTACCAAAATCAAATTGTATTGCAAAGAAATAGAATCATCAATTGCGGTTATAACATCAATACTTTCGCTGCATCTATTTATGCTTACCAGTGTGATAATGGGATCAATGTAACCAAAAACCAGATATACGGGCAAACCGGTGGATATGGTATGTATATGTCACAAAACTATGGTACAGCTTTAAGCAGAAACATCATCGGAAACAATATGGTTCAATTGGGTATTGGTACGAACCAATCTTATGGTATTTATGATGCAGGTAATGCATACACAGATATTGCTCATAACTCAATTCACAATACTTCTGGCGATGCATCCTATGTAAGTTGCGGAATCTATTTTAACTATTCAAATCCTACAATATATAATAATGCTAGAATCGTTAACAATGTGATTACTGCACCTAATGGTGCTATGGCGGTATGGTGCACCAATACTGCATCTTTATCAACCAGTAACATGTTTATCAATCACAATGTATATTACTCTCCATCTACCTATCCTTTCCGTATTGTAAATACCATTTACCAAACATTGCAAACCTATAGAACAGCAATGGGTGTATTTGTTACCAATATTGATACAAATAGTATTTGGGTTCAGCCTACTTTCTTCTCTGCTACCAACTTGAGGTCAATTACTCCTCAATTAGATAGTATGGGTTTTGTATTGCCAACAGTTCCAGATGATATTGATGGTAATATACGGAGCATAGCCGCTCCAGATGCAGGTGTAAATGAATTTGCGCGTCCTGCAGAAGATGCGGGTGTACTTGCCATTCTTGAGCCGGCGCAACCGGTAACTATTGGACAAAAGAATGTGAAAGTTGTCATTCGTAACTATGGATTAAACACCATAACCTCCGTAAATGTTGTTTATAGAGTAGATACCTTGGTTCGGACCAGAGCCTATACTGGAACTTTATTACCTGGTGCAGTAGATACCGTTTTATTCGACTCTACAAGTGGTCCTTTAGGAAGTAACCAAAGATTTAATTATGTGGGCGGTCCGGTAACCATGAAGGCTTATACCACAAGCCCGAATGCTGTTCCAGATTTGCAAAACCTAAATGATACTTCATATTTAAGTTTCTGTAGTGCTTTAAATGGTGTATACACTATCAACCCAGCTGGTACAGGTACCAATAATTTCCTCAACTTTGCAGATGCCATTAATAGGTTAAATTGTGGTGGTGTAACAGGGAACGTTACTTTCAATATTGCATCAGGAACTTACACTGGACAGATTGATATTACAACCATATTAGGCGCAAATGATTCAGCTAAAGTAGTGTTCAAATCGGCCACCAATAATGCAGCAGATGTAATTTTAACTTCAGCCACTTCAAGTGCTTTAGATAACTATACTGTTCGTTTAAGAGGCGCTAACTATGTGAATTTAGAAAGATTAACCATTCGTAATACCAATACAACAAATGGTCGTGTAATTTCCATCAACAAATTCACCTCAAACAATACCAATGCCAACAATATCACCATCAGAAATTGTGTGTTAGAAGGTATAAATACTACCAGCACTTCAGACGCACTTACGGTGGTTTTTGGACCAACAGGCGACAATGCAAGCAACCTAAACATTACCAATAATCAAATTCGTTATGGTTCTTATGGAGTGTATATTGGTGGCCAAAACGTAATCAACTTGTTTACTCCAGGATTGGTAATAGATAGTAACGTAATATTCCAACCTTATTGGGCTGGTGTATATTTGTTAAACCGCAGAGAACCTAAAATTAGGTCAAACTTCTTTGATGGCAACCCAAGTTATGGGTATTACAATGTTTTCTTATCAAGTGTTGCTGGTGATGTGGAGGTTTCTAATAACAACATTCAGAACTTGAATGGTTATTATGCCTTGTATATGCAACAATGTAACTACTATGGTGAACCAGGTGTTGCTAAAGTGTTGAATAATGTAATCAACATGACAAGTGTAAACACCCAATATGGTATCTATTTTGTGAATAGTTCAAGTACCTATTTCATCAATAATACAGTTCGTTGCGCATCTACCTCTACAGGTACATATGCCTATTTCATAGCTGGAAACTCTACCAACCCTTCTGTTCCGCAGGTGGTTGCAACCAATAATGTAAGAAACATAAATAATATCTATTATTCTGCTAACGGCTATGCTACCTATTACAGTAACTTCCAAGCTGTTTCAGGTACAGCTGAATCAAATAATAACTTGTACTATTCAGGAGCTACCAACTTCTCTTTTGTAAATGGTACCAATTATTTGTCTTCAACATTTAATACCACTTACAGAAATATTATCCATGCAGGTAGCGATAAGCGTTCTGTATTCGCTAATATTCCTTTTACATCAAATACTGATTTGAAGCCATTAACAAGCGCTCCTTTGGCTTGGGCTGCAAGTGGTAGGGCACAACAAAATTTCTTTATCAATAGAGATATTACGGGTGCTACCAGAAGCCAGGCTGTAAATACCGGTGCGCCAGATATTGGGGCATATGAATTTTTGCCAACTTCTACACCTCCAGCTTTAGGTGTAACAGGTTCAATTGGAACAGGAAATACCCAACATTTTATCTCATTTGGGGATACAGTTGCTAAAATTGTTTGGGGTTTAAGTGGTACTGTGCCTACCGCAGTTGGTGGTACTTATCATACGGGTGCTTTAATTAGCGATCCTACCAATGGCTCAAGAAACCCTGGCGCGCAATACATGGATGTATTCTGGAGAATTAACGCTTCAGGAGGTTCAGGTTATAGCTACGATTTACAGTTAAATTTTGATCCAAATATGTTGGGTACTGTTCCTTTCATGTCTGATTTGAAATTGGCTAAAAAACAAACAGGTGTAAGCGGTACTTGGACACACTTTGGTTCAACCCTTACCACTGTTGACAGTGTAACTCAAAACTTCTCTGTATTAGGACTGATGGATTTCTCTGATTTTACCGGTACTACAGATATCTCGCCACTTCCAGTTAAATTGGCCGCCTTTAATGCCGTGAGAAGTGAGGATGATGCCTTATTGTTCTGGACAACTGCTAGTGAATTAAATAGCCGTAAGTTTGTTGTTGAGCGTGCTGAAAATGGTAAAGACTTTACTGCTATTGGAGAAGTAACTGCTGCCGGTAATTCAAGTAAAAACATCAGTTATGCTTTTGAAGATTTAGGTGCAAGATTGCGCATCAATGGTGAAGTTGCTTACTACCGTTTAAAAATGGTTGACCGCGATGGAACCTTTGAATACTCGCCTGTTCGTCGTGTAAGCTTTGAACAAAACGCAGCTACTGATATGAATGTTTATCCTAATCCTTTCGAGGATGGATTAACCTTAAGTTTTGGTAGCATCGACGGAAGTTCAGTTCAAGTTGAAATCATTGATTTGTTTGGCAAAGTATGTTACAAGGGAACTCAAACCCTTGATGAAAACAATCCAAGCTTTGTGATGAACAACTTAAACAACTTACCTGCTGGCATATATATTATCAAAGCCAACAAAGGTGCTGAGGTGCTTACTAGAAAATTAGTTAAGAACTAAATTAATTGTTGGTTCCTTACTTAAAGGGCCCGAAAGTGAAAACTTTCGGGCCCTTTTTTATGCTTTTAATTCTATTCAGGCAATAGTAAAAGTAGGTTGTTTAATATCCCATTTTGCTGTAATTTAATTACTCAAAAAAGGCTCTCTTGCAAGCTGCTTATTATTAAAATTGAGGTTTTAAGAAATGTGTAGCAATCCCCAATCCACTTCTAAGAAGTTACTTTGTTGGTTATGACTGCAAAAAAAACGACCGCATGTTTGCGGTCGTTTTTTTAAATTTTATTTGAAAAGATGTAAATAATACTAAACGTTTTCCTTTTGAAACAAGGCTGGAATGGTACGTAAAATAATTTTGATATCATTCCAGAAGGAATAATTCTTTGCATATTCGTTGTCTAGTTCCATACGTTCTTCCTCACTCATTGGTCCGCCTTTGCCTCTTTTGGTAACCTGCCATAGGCCTGTTATACCAGCAGGAGCCATAAAACGAAGCGCAAATTGATCGGTCGTAAGTTTTTCGGCTTCATACAGGGGTAAAGGTCTGTTTCCTACAATACTCATATCGCCTTTAAGCACATTCACTAATTGAGGAAGCTCATCGATACTGGTATTGCGCATGATTTTTCCAAATCGTGTAATGCGCGGATCATTTTCTATTTTGATGAATTTTGAACCGTCTTTTACACGCTTGTAATCTGCAAATACTTTTTCACAAATCATGTCGCCGTCCATGTATAGTTTTGATTTACACGGACTGTTAGACACCCTACATTCATCACAAACAAATACCTTGAAATCTTCTAAAGTTTCAGGAGTAGCATTTCCATATTGATTCAAATGCTTTAAGTTTTTTAACATGGCATCTGCACCCTGGCGCATCGAGCGAAACTTATAAAAATCAAATAAAGTATATCCTGAACCAACCCTCTTTGCTGCATAAAAAACTGGACCTTTAGACTCCAGCATAATTATGATAGCAAACAATAAGAAAAAAGGGAGTAAAAACAACAATGCCAAAGAAGAAAAAACGATATCAAATATTCTCTTTGCTACAGGTATTGAATACTTAGGAAAGATATTCGCATTGTTTACAATAGATTTATGATAACGAGGCGGATTATCTATCAAAAAGGCAGCCCTAGTCATAAATTCTTCACGCTTAACTGGCCTTTCAAAAATATCTGCAAATTGTTCTAATAAGGCAATATTTCTGCTCGCATCTGTTATTCTATCTACTATAAGTACAAAAGGTACATTGGCCGTTTTGGGTACGTTCTTACAATTTTTTCTTAAGGTAATACCATTGGCACCTAACAAATCTGAATAGGTTACAATGAGTTTTACAGGTTCATTCAAATTGGTCCATTGAATGAATTGGAAAATATTGTCGAAATGAAATATTTCAAAATCCTCCTTAAATTGATGGGAGAATTCCACAATTGAGTCTGCATCCGCAGAAACAAATGCAATTCTAGGCTTGGCATGCTGATCCATCTTTATACTTTTTTAAGTCTTCTAAAAATGTTATCAATCCTCGCTTCTAGCTCTTCTGGGTTAAAGGGTTTTATCAAATAATCATCGGCCCCAGCTTTTAAACATTTGATTTTATCAGACGATCCTTCGTTGCCAGATAACATAATTAATGGCACATCTTTAAAGAATCCGCTTGAACGAATTTGCCTGATAAATTCTAAGCCATTTATTTCTGGCATGTTCACATCTGCAATAATCACATCAGGAATAACTCCTTGTTGCATCCATTCCAAAGCTTCTTTACCATTTTGTTTGGCAACTACATTGTAGGTTTTGTTGAAGTAAAAATCCAGAATTTTCAAAATACTCAATTCATCGTCGAGGGCTAAAAGCGTTTTTTTCATAGTAGTGGTATATTTCAGGCTTTATTTTTTATATATCTTTTGAAAGGAATCGGTTTTCATGATACGGTATATGGTAGATTTACCAATATCAAGTTTTTTAGCAACAGTAATTACATTATCATCATATTTATCGAGATACAATTTAATGATAAGGTTAGTATAATCATCAAACGACATTTCTTGAGATAGAATGTTATTGATAGATTTTTCTGAATTGTAGGTAATGTCCTTGGCTTCAATTACAGCATTGTCGCAAAGAACGCAGGCAAGTTCTATTATTGCTTTTAACTCACGGATGTTACCCGGGAAAGAATAATCGAGCAGTTTCTTTTGTGCATCATTGCTTAAGGTTATTTTGCCCGACTTATTTTCTTTCACGTATTCATCAACGAAGTATTTAGATAAATGAACTACATCATTTCCTCTGTCTCTTAAAGGTGGTAATTGAATTGGTAAACCTAATAAACGATAGTATAAATCTTCTCTAAATCTACCTTCTTGTACTTCCTGAGCCAAATTTTTATGCGTGGCCACAATAATTCTTACATCAATGGCGATGGTGTTGTTTCCACCCACACGGGTAACTTCCCTTTCTTGCAAAACCCTTAGCATTTTGGCTTGCAGGTTTAAATCCAATTCTCCAATTTCATCAAGGAAAATTGTGCCTTTCATGGCTTGCTCAAACTTTCCTATTCTTCTAGAGTCAGCACCTGTAAAAGCTCCTTTTTCATGTCCAAACAATTCGCTTTCGATTAATTCTTTTGGAATTGCTGCCACATTAACCGTTACAAAAGGCGCCTTTTTCCTATCACTATTGTAATGGATAGCTTTTGCAACCAATTCCTTACCAGTACCTGTTTCACCTGTAATGGATACGGTAATCTTACTACCTGCTGCCTTCTCTATCAACGAGAATGTTTTTTTCAGTTGATCGCTATTGCCAATAATGGTTTTTGAAAAGTCGTACTTTTTGCCCAGGTCCTCGCGAAGAGTTGTTATTTCAGATTTTAAGGAAACATTGATTAATGCATTTTGTGCTGAGTTCATCAAACGAGGCTTTGTGTCCTCATTTTTTATCAAATAATCAAATACCCCAAGTTTTAGTAATTCTACAGCCGTGGCTACATCCTCCTGACCAGAAATTACAATCAATTGAATGGTATCATCTACCTCTTTAATGCGTTGAATGAGCTCTGCACCATTCATGCCTGGTAATGAATAATCAATAGTAATTAGGTCTGGTTTTAAGTGGAGGTTATTCAAACATTCTTTCGGATTTTCAAATGCCAATACCTCATAGTCTGGATTTAATTGAAGAGTATAACTTAAAAAGTTGCGATACCATGTATCGTCTTCAACTACAAATATTTTAAAATTGCTTCTTTGATTTGCCATATTTTGGGGGCGAAATACAAATATGGGCTATTGGTAGCAAAATGGGAAAAATATTTTTAAACCTTTTTCGAATTTATTTGATGGAGAAAGTCGTTGTATGCCAATTGAATTCCCTCCTTTAGCTGAATTTGAGGGTTCCAGCCCAATTCTTTTATTTTTGACACATCCATGAGTTTTCGGGGTGTGCCATCTGGTTTCTGGGTATTATAGCTAATTGCTCCTTTAAATCCAATAATCTCGCCAACCACCTCAGCCAACTCTGCTATGGTTAAATCTTCGCCACTACCTAAATTTAGGAATTGCTTCTCATTGTAGGTTTGCATTACCAAGTATGCAGCCGAGGCCAGGTCATCTACAAATAAAAATTCTCTTTTTGGGGCTCCCGTTCCCCAAATTACAACCTCTTCACTTCCATTTTCCTTTGCTTCATGAAACCTCCTAATAAGGGCGGGTAATACATGAGAATATTCTGGGTTATAGTTGTCATTGTAGCCATACAAATTTGTAGGCATTACCGATATGAAGTTACAACCATATTGGTCGCGGTAGGCTTCACACATTTTAATTCCAGATATCTTAGCTATGGCATAAGGTTCATTTGTATATTCTAATGTTCCTGTTAATAAACTCTCTTCTTTTAAGGGTTGTTCGGCATATTTTGGGTATATGCAGCTTGATCCAAAAAACATCAATTTCTTAACTCCATTCAAGTAACTTTGATGAATTACATTATTTTGAATCATGAGGTTTTCGTACAAAAATTCTGCCCTAAAAGTATTGTTGGCAGAAATGCCACCAACCCTCGCCGCAGCTAAAAAAACATAATCTGGTTTTTCTTTGGCAAAAAAATCCGCTACCGCTTGTTGATGGGTTAAATTTAACTCAGCAGAAGTACGCAATACTAAATTCTCAAATCCTTCTTGCCTTAACTTGCGTGTAACAGCAGAACCCACCATTCCGCGGTGTCCGGCTATGTATATTTTATCTTCCTTTTTCATCAACAATGCAATAATATGAATTTAGAGTGGTTCCCTTAATATGCTAATTTCCTTTTGTACATCTCTACCATTTCTTTTTT
>CAILJQ010000109.1 GCA_903834625.1 uncultured Bacteroidota bacterium | reverse complement strand
GCTGAAGTAGAAGTTTTGAAGAAGTATACAGCGGAATTTAAAAAAGTATTGCCACCTCAGAAAGTTGTGAAGTTGTTTGTTGCAGAGCAGGAGTTTAAGCGTGAGTTATTGAAGATGTTGAAAGACCAAAGAGGCAGGTAGTGATTGAATGAACAGGTTTCATGTTTTTGTTAAACGAGTCCTATTTTAGGGCTCGTTTTTTTTTGATTATTGTCAATTGACGGCCTTACTAAAATCATGTTTATTGTTTATGTGTAGTATGAAGGCGATGGTATATTTGCGCCATGCAAAAGCAAACTAAATTTGTAAGCGCGCAAGAGGCTGTGCGCCATATTCAATCAAACCACAGGGTATTTGTACACGGGAGTGCTGCCACACCCATTTCGCTTTTAAACGCCTTGATGGCGAGAAAAGATGAATTAAGAAGAGTTGAACTAACCAGTATCAGTACATTGGGTTTTGATTTAAACGATCCCTCACTTGAAGGTCATTTTTTTATTAACTCATTATTTGTTTCAGAATCGGTTCGACAAGCTGTAAACAGTAGCAGAGGAGATTATGTTCCTGTGTTTTTGAGTGAAATACCCAAATTGTTTAACCAAGAGATTTTGCCATTAGATGTAGCCTTATTGCATGTTTCTCCGCCAGATAAACACGGATTTGTTAGTTTAGGAACATCCGTAGATGTAGCTAAATCTGCGGCGTATAAGGCTAAGATGGTTATTGCCCAAATAAATCCAAACATGCCTAGAACCCATGGTGACGCGTTTATTCCCTTTTCATTGATTGACTATGCCGTAGAGGTAACAGATACCTTACCCGAGGTGAGTTATTCTGAAGGAAGTGATGCAGTATGCGAGCAAATAGGCAGAAATGTGGCAGAATTGGTTGAAGATGGAGCAACGTTACAATTAGGTATAGGAACCATTCCAGATAATGTTTTGCGAAATTTATATGGGCATAGAAATTTGGGCTTACACACAGAGATGTTTTCTGATGGAGCAATTCCTTTGATTCAAAAAGGAATCATAGACAATAGTCAGAAAAAAATAGTGAACGGATATTGTGTGACAGGATTTTTAATTGGAACTCGAAAGCTATATGATTTTGTAGATGATAATCCCATCGTAAAAGCACTCGATATAAGTTATGTGAATGATCCAAGGGTATTAAGTTTGAATCCCAAAGTAACAGCCATTAATAGTGCGATTGAAATTGACATTACTGGCCAGGTATGTGCCGACTCAATAGGGATGTATCAATATTCTGGAATTGGCGGACAGATGGATTTTATTAGGGGTGCAGCTTTGTCGGAAGGAGGAAAGCCCATTATTGCGCTTCCTTCTAGAACAGGAAAAGGAATTTCAAGAATAACACCCGTGCTCAAACAAGGTGCTGGCGTGGTAACCACGCGTGGGCACATTCATTGGGTAGTAACAGAGTATGGAGCGGTAAACTTGTATGGAAAAAACATGGAGCAAAGAGCCGAACTCCTCACAAGTATTGCGCATCCCGACGATAGGGAAATGTTAGAGAAAGCTACGTTTGAACGATTTTTGAAATAAGACCCTAATATTGGGTATCGTAAAAAATGAGTGCATAGCCCAACACAGGATCATATCCAATAAAGGTATTGTTATCTGTCTTTTTTGAATAGTAAAAAAACTTTTCGGCCCCATCCATAGAAAGTATTTTGTGGTTCTCGTGAATGGTATATTCTGGTTCAAG
Source organism: uncultured Bacteroidota bacterium (assembly GCA_903834625.1). Taxonomy (GTDB): domain Bacteria; phylum Bacteroidota; class Bacteroidia; order UKL13-3; family UKL13-3; genus B1. The sequence goes on along the minus strand of CAILJQ010000109.1, from coordinate 12,090 downwards.
CCTATTGGGAAGTTGTTCTAAAGCGCCCTCAACACTGTAGTCGCTTAACAAGTTTTCTGCATACTCTGAAATGGCGTTTTCTTTTTGCACACGGGTAGCGTATTGTCCGCCCCCATCAAAATACATGGATAGGATGCTTAGCAAGGAGAAAGAATCTTTAAAAATACATACACCTTTGGCAGAGATAATTTGCAAATAAACGGTAGCAGCGTATTCGTAATCTCCAATAACAGAAAACCTAAAACGGTCTTTGGTAGCAGTATCAGAGAAGAAAAAATAAGCCGAGGTGTCTTTCCAAACCTTCAGGGGAATGGGCTTTTCAACGTATTTAGCAAACTTGAGCATTTTGCTATTTGAATTGTATTTAGAAAAGCCACCTTCTGGCGTATCTACAGGAAATTGTTGTGTGCATTTGTGGTTTTTTGCCAGAGCATTGCTTAGCCCAACTATATGGAAGAGTAGGATGCAAATAGCAATATGCAGGTATTTCATGGCAAAAAAAGCGTCTTTTAAGGGGTTCGACATTGCGAAAATACCCGAATCAATAGTTTAAGACAAGTAAAAAGTATCTGAATAATTTCTGAATAGAATTTATTTTTAGGATAAAAAAAGCCAAAATATGCGAGATTTGGAAGGTGGATAATCTTTTTCAAAGAAAAAATATTCTTGTCATTTTGGCCTTGCTAATGATGTCGTGTAACCAGAGATATGGCTACTTATCGAAGATTGCAATGCCAGTGAAACGGGGTATTATAGCCGTGGAAATTAAGAGCCTAAATCCAAATGAATTAGGGAATAATTTTGATTCAGAAATAAAAGAGTATGCCATCAAACGTTTGAGGAAGGAAGGGTATAAGTATTCTGAAAAGAATCCACAGTATTTATTGGAAGTTGAAACGCGCATTGATTCATCTTTTAACAGAGGCATTGCCTATGGCGGTCCGGGTGTGGGGAGTTATGCCTATTCAAAAAAGAGTAAAGCTATTTTATTCGATTTGGTATTAAAATCTAAAAACAACAATTTGGTGATTTGGAGAGGGAGCTTTGATTTATATTTTTTCAATGAACCTGCTAGGGATTTAAAGCGCAGTAAGGGCGTAATGAGGTTTCTTATTTCAGACATGAACGATTAAAAAAGATGAAGACATACAAGACATTTTCTGAGTTTTATCCATATTACTTAAGTGAGCACCAAGACCGTACCTGTAGAACCTTGCATTTTATAGGAACGAGCCTGTTTTTTGTTTTTTTGATGGGTGCATTTTTATTTCATAAATTGGAGTTGTTGATCTTATGCCCAATTGCAGGATATGGTTTTGCATGGGTTGGACATTATTTCTTTGAAAAAAACAAGCCGGCAACTTTCCAATATCCTCTATACAGTTTGTTGGGCGATTTTAAATTGTATTTTGAAATACTGGCAGGCAAAGAAAAGTTGGGTTAGCAAATTAATGGTACGTAGAAAACATGGTAAATTATAATCCTAAAGATTGGTTTGGTTTGATTTTTAAATTTCATAAAAGCGATACTTTTAGGAAATTGTTTTGGGTAATTGTTTCTATTGCCTTGTACTCTTTTAGTTTGGCATATTTTGAAATTGAGGTATTGCAACTTAATTTTAAATCAACACCTGCCTTGCATTCTATTTTAGGTTTTGTGCTATCTATTTTATTAGTATTTAGAACCAACACCGCTTACGATAGGTGGTGGGAAGGACGTAGATTATGGGGCACTTTGATCAATGATTCGAGGAGTTTTGTGCTTAAGTTGCATCATATTTCAAAGGTTAGAAATCATGTACTTTATGCCGAGCTTATTCAATGGGTAATGCTGTATCCAAGGGCGTTGAGTTGCCATTTACGTAATAAAAAACTTACACATGAATCTCTTCCATCTGAGGCGCATCAACCTATTTTTGTGGAAGGAAAAATTTTAAGTTGTTTGGAACAAATGAAATTATCTGGAGCAATTTCAGAAACTGAAATGCTTTGGATAAACAACGAAATAAGAACTTTTTCTGATGTGTGTGGTGCTTGTGAGCGAATAAAAAATAGTCCGATACCCTACAGTTACAGTTTGTTTTTAAAGAAGTTCATTTTTGTGTATATCATTACCATGCCTTATGGTTTTATAAAGGAGTTTGGTTATGGTATCACCTTAGCGGTATCATTTGTGTTTTATGTGTTGGCCAGTTTAGAGCTGATTGCTGAAGAGATTGAAAATCCATTTGGAGAAGATGCCAATGATTTGGACTTGGAACAAATGAGTGAAACTATTGAAAAGAACCTACATGAAATTACCGGGCTTGTTGTTACCAAATACTAACATTCTGCCTAGGGACGGAATTTGTTCAATAGACGAGGCATTCTTATCACCCGATGAATCTCATTATTTTTTTGAGCAATTATTGGTTCAGACCGAATGGCAACAATACCAAATACGAATTTTTGGAAAGCTATTGGATCAGCCCCGCTTAACTGCTTGGTATGGCAGCGCGGCATATACGTATAGTGGGTTACGGTTTGAACCTAAAGAAATGGGAGAGTCATTAGTGAACCTTCTTCATAAGGTAGAAGCGTATACTGGAAAAACCTTTAACAGTGTTTTATTGAACCTATATAGAAATGAAAACGACAGTATGGGTTGGCACAGTGATGATGAAAAGGAGTTGGGTTCAAATCCCTTTATTGCATCGCTTAGTTTGGGTGCTGAAAGAGGTTTTCATTTAAAGCATAAAACAATTAAACAGCATAAACTCAAGATACAATTAAACGAGGGAAGTTTATTGTGTATGAGTGGAACCATGCAACATCATTGGCAACATGCCTTGCCTAAAATAAGTAAAGCTTGTGGACCTCGTATAAATTTAACCTTTAGGGAAATTTTACCTAACTGAATTCCTGTATTTTCATAAATGATATTTGTTGGTTTTATTGAAAAATTACTTTCGATATGGTATACTTGTTGACCTATGAAGAAATTTTTTCCTGCCCTAATTATGCTCCTTTTGGCCTCGTCTGCAATGGGTCAAACGTATTTTGGTATAGGGTATCAAATGGGAGCCTTTAGCAGTGGCTTGCCTAATTTTCAAAATCAAATTTATAGATGGAATAGGGTTGTATACCCTGGCTTTACAGACAAGTTTGAGTATGGTAATAGGCTATTTGGCTCTGCCTTTGAAATAGGATATTTGTCTGATTCAAAGTTTTATTTTTTTACCGGATGGAATAATTCACATTATGTTACGCATGGCGAAGGAACATATAAAGATGTGAACGGGAACAGTCATGAAGGCAGCATAGATGTAAAGGTGCGACACAATGTTTTTCATACCATTGGTTTTGGGTATAGGTTAAATAAATATGTTGGCTTTGGCGTATCTCCCTTAGACTGGGGTAATTTTAAGATTTTATATAAGGATGCAAAAAGCACCGATGTATTAGAACAGGATTGGACTCAGTTATACAAAGGCAATACGGGTTTATTGGGTCAGAACAATACTTTTGGGGGTACTGTTTTTCTTGATGTATATCCTATAAAAAGGATACGGTTAAGGGCCTCCTATTACCAAGATTATTTTCAAGCTAAATTGGGACTTGACCCATATTATGCTTTTAACATCAACAGTTTTCATCTTCAGGCAAGTTTTATTATGGGTAAATTAGATTAACTGATATGAAGAAACACGCTACTATTTTTGTTTGTTTTGTTCTAATGGTCCTTTATGGAAATGCCAAAGATTTTCCTCTTAAATTCTCATTTGGAACAGGGTATAATTATTATGGTTCTTCAGATTTGAAAGCTGCCAAAGGCTCTTACAATGAAACATATGCTGGATTGTTGAGCAGAGATTTTGGCGCTGAAGGCATTCCATTTTATTATGAACTTGGAATGAAGTATGCGTTAGTAGATGGCTTTGGTATGTCGTTGAACTATTCGTTTTCGCGTAATAATTATGGGGCAACTTTTGCTGGAAATGGGATGCAAAGGCATGTGACTATTAGAAACAGAACACCCATTGATTTTGGACTTTATTTTGGTCAACCCCAAAAAACTTGTTTTGAAGTAAGAATAGGTTTTTACGAATCAACATTGGTTGCAGATGTTGAGTACGCAGATGGCACCAGGAGCATTAGTAACATGCAGGCGATGAATGGTACTTACCATTCATTTGGCTTTTTTTATAAAGCAGATATTGCTAAAAGGATAATAGGCCCACTATCACTTAAGTTAGGCATTGGTGGAGGAACAACCATGGGATCTCATTACAATGATTTGTCGCATGCACGCGAGGTAGATTTGCTCTCTACATCGTGGTTTCCAACAGATTTTGCAGCATATGAAATTGCGGTTAATAACAACACTTTTTATGATTATCCAGATGATAGATATTGGAAAGGAAGCTATTTTCAGTTTTACGCGGGATTACAATTTAATTTAATTAGAGGCAATGATTAGGAAATATATATTTGGTTTGACGTTGCTGACAATGATGTTCTTATCACTTGAATCATGTAAGGAAAGAAGTTTGCGACACTCAATGGCGGGGCCAAAGAAAATGACGCGTTACCAATGGGTACAAATGGATGGCACAGGAAATTTCACCAAAGTATTGTATGATACAACAGATTTGGCTGAAGTACTCTTGTGGGACAACTCAACAGATGGAAAAAATGCTGCAGGGTATTATGGTAAGGCTTACCCAGCATCTTGGGCAAAAACCATTAATGGTGTAGGAGCAGGAGGCGAGGCTGTTTTCTGGTATTCAGATTATGATGAAAACGAGTCGTTCACTTTTTTTTCTGAACCTAAAGCCGCCTTCACTTCCACCAAAAGGGCAACCTATTCTTTAAAGAAAAAGTTAAATGGGGTAATAGAACTAACAGGGGTATTTGCCAGTGGTGGCAACACGTATAAAGAGGTAATAGAGCTTACTCCCATTGCTGGGAGCGACTTATAAATCCATTGCGCCTGCAACCAATTCAGCAATATCTTTCACTTCAATTTCTGCTTCTTTGTTGTGGTGTTTTACGCCATCTCTTAACATGGTCATACAGAAAGGGCAAGCTGCAGCAACCACAGCTGGGTTGGTCTCTAACATATCATCTGCTCTTTCGAGGTTAACTTCTTTAGAGCCTGTTTCTGCTTCTTTAAACATTTGTGCGCCACCTGCACCGCAGCACAAGCCATTTGCTTTGCTTCTCTTCATTTCAACCAAAGCAGCATCTAGTTTTTCAATTATCTCCCTAGGTGCTTCATAAATATTATTTGCCCTACCTAAATAGCAACTGTCGTGGTAAGTAATTCTTTGGCCTTTAAACGCACCACCTTTGATTGCAATTTTTCCTGATTGGAGTAATTGATTGATGAGTGTGGTATGATGTAATACCTCATAATTTCCACCCAAAGCAGGGTATTCATTTTTGAGTGTATTAAAACAATGCGGACAGGCAGTAACTATTTTATTAATGCCATAAGCGTTAAGTGTAGCAATATTTTGCATGGCCATCATTTGAAACAGAAACTCGTTACCGGCACGTTTGGCGGGGTCTCCGGTGCACGCTTCTTCTGTACCTAATATGGCAAATTTTATTCCTGCGGCATGTAATATTTTGGCAACGGCCTTGGTTATTTTTTGTGCACGTTCATCGAAGCTGCCGGCACAACCTACCCAAAATAAAATTTCTGCTTCTTCACCTGCGGCCACTAAGTTGGCCATTGTACGTACTTTGAATTCGCTCATATTGAAATGCTAAAAATGGTGGTATTGTATATTAGTCCTCGTTGGTCCAATTGGCTCTATCCATTGGACTAAATTGCCAAGGTGCTTGGTTGTTTTCGAGGTTATTAAACATGCTATTGATAGAAGCAGGAGCTGCACTTTGTTCCATTACCTTAAACCTGCGCATTTCAACAATAATTTCCATTGGGTTGATATTTACAGGGCACGCTTCAACGCAGGCATTACAGGTATTGCAAGCCCATAGTTCTTCTTCGGAAATATAAGAGTGGAGGTTTTTATTATCGTCTGTGAAAGTGCCATTTTGATCGATGTTTTTGCCAACTTCTTCCAAACGGTCTCTGGTATCCATCATTATTTTGCGAGGGGAGAGCAATTTTCCGGTTTGATTTTGCGGACAAACACTGGTACATCTACCGCATTCTGTGCAGGTATATGCGTCCATGAGGTTCTTCCATGTTAGGTCTGTTACATCTTTTACTCCAAAACTTGTAGGAGGTTGGTATCCTTCTGGCGTAACAGCAGAGGGATCTAACATGAGTTTAACTTCTTGGGTAACTGATTCCATGTTATTAAGTTCACCCTTTGCCTTTAGGTTAGAATACCAGGTATTAGGGAAGGCCATAATGATATGGAAGTGTTTGCTATACGGCAGGTAATTCATGAACAAGAAAATACCAATGATATGGAACCACCATGCAAAACGTTCAATAAGGATAAGTGTTTCTGTTTGGAAGTTTAACATTTGGTAGAAAGGAACTACAAGCCAAGAGCTGATAGGGAAGGAGCCTGCTACCGTGTAATGAGCTGCCCCAGCGGCTTGTAACATTTGATCAGCGGCATTCATTTTAAGCAAAGCACCCATAAGAATGATTTCGATAAATAGGATGGTAGCAGCATCGCGGTTAGCAAAACCCTTTAATTCTGGACTTTGAAAGCGCTTTAATTTAAAGACGTATCTTCTAAAAAGAAAAACAACACAAGCAAGCAATACAGCAAATGCTAAAATTTCAAAAAATCCAATGGCTATGTTGTAAATTGGTCCGAGGGCAGACAAAATGCGATGTGTTCCAAAAATTCCATCGATGAGAATCTCGAGGACTTCAATATTGATAAGAATAAAACCAGCGTATACAATGAAATGAAGAACAAATGGAACAGGCCTTGCTTTCATTTTGCTTTGGCCAAAAGCCACGCGCAACATGGTTTTCCAGCGCTCAGGTTTGTTGTCTGTTAAATCAATGTCTTTTCCAAGAAGGATGTTTCTTCGGATTTTTCCGAGATTTTTGGCAAAGTAGTAAGTGGCAATACCTGTTAAGGCAATAAAAAGTATCTGTGCAATCATATGCTTTTCTTGTAGCACAATATTAGTGATTTGCATTGAAGGCAAAAGACTCTGTTTAAAAAAATAACATGATTCGGTTCAAATCGGGTAATATTGTTTTAGATGTTTGACCCAAAATGTAGGTTCATGAATAGGATAATATTGTTTTTGTTGTTTGTATTGATGGGAGTTTCCGCCTATTGCCAGGATACCCTAGGAGGCTTTGAACGTAAATTGGTTGGGGAGGAAATAATTTACTTTTCTCCTTTACATGAATTTGCGAATAAAGCCTTGTTAACAAGATGTAATGGAAGTATGCCTATTTCTTGGGTTTCGCCTAAATACACAGGAGATCAGGAGTATGTTGTTTATAACCTTTTGATGGGACACTCAACAGGAACTAGCGGTGGAAATAGGCATTTTGAGGTTTCACTTAACGGTAGGACCCTTTTTGAAATAGAAACAAAGGCAAAATTTCAAAAAGGATATACAATTCGCGGACTTGGATTAGATGGCTCTTCTTTTGTTTTTATATGGGAAGATTTTGATGTGAACCAAGACGGTTTTGGGAAATTATTTCTGAAAGTAAAAGCAGATTGGGTGCGTACACAGGCTTATTTTGAAATAAAAGGTAAGGAAGAAGAGAGTAGAGATTGGTTAATGATTTTTGATTATAAGCCTCAATTAAAGGTGATTGCTCAACCCACCAATTTGGTAACCAGAATTGAGCGCAAAAGGCAATTAAATTTTTTGATAGATAACCCTTATGGAAACAATACTTCATTGCATTTAATTGTTCAACGACAAGTGTATAGGTTTAATTTAAAGAATGGCTATAACAAATTGAGTTTGCCAGCATATGATATTTCTTATGTAGGCAGAGATACCTTGCTGTTTGTGGTGAATAAGAGGGATAGTATTTACAAGCCAATTTTGTTAAAACCCATTCGTGATTTTGAGTTCCATATCATCCATCATTCGCACAATGATATAGGGTATTCTCACCTGCAAACAGAAGTGGAGGTAATTCAAACCCATAATATACGATCTGCCATGAGATGGATGTTGGCAAACACAAAAAATCCTGTAAAACCTTATTGGCATGTTGAATCGTTATGGGCTGTTGAAAATTTCTTAAGAGGGGCTAGCGAGGAGGAGAAAACCCAGTTTTTTGAATTGGTTAAAAATGGTCAGATGGTATTATCTGCCAACTATGCAAATATTCTTACGGGCTTATGCAAAACAGATGAATTGAATTGGGCTTTAGAATTTGCAGATAGTTTGGAACGAACCTATGGCGTTCAAATAAAACAAGTGATGACCACAGATATTCCGGGCATCAGTTGGGGCGGATTGAAATCGTATACGCAAAATGGAATTAGTTATTTATCTATGGGTCCTAACTATGTTGCCAGTTTGCCTGATAGAGGAGATAGGGTAGGTTCGGTTATTAGGGAGCAAGGAGACAAAGCTTTTTATTGGAAGCCCGATAGCGCTAGTAATGAAAGGATTTTGGTATGGACAGCAGGAAAGGGATATTCCTATTTTCATGGGGTAACTGAATCTGAAAAGTTTAAAAGTTGGGAGCAACGCATTTCAGATTATTGTGCTGAGTTGGTAGAAGAAAATTACCCTTACGAAATGGTTCAATTGAGGTATACTCAAAAGAGCGATAACGGTCCGGTTGACACAACCTTGTGCGATTTTATAAGTGAATGGAATAAACGGTTTCTTTATCCAAAACTTACCTTAAGCTCAGTAGAGAAGTTATTTGATTTGTTTGCAGTAACACATGGGAAAGACTTGCCTATTGTGCAAGGAGAGATTTCACCTTATTGGGAAGATGGTGCTTATTCAACTGCTATAGAAGAAATGGATGCGCGAACATTGGTGAAGCATACTTTGGCCATGGAAAGTTATTTGCAGCAAAGTAAACAGGTGTTGAAAGACAAAAAGGATTTGTACAAATTGCATCGGAATTTGGTTTTATTTCATGAACATACTTGGGGCTCATGGTGCAGCATTTCTGATCCGGAGTTGTTTTTCACGCAAGAACAATGGCGCATCAAAAAATCGTTTTTAGATTCGGCTCAGTATTATTATCAAAAGCTTTCTGTTGAGGTAGGTTTTAAGTATGCTGAACCAACAAGGGATAAAATTGCTGAAGGAGGTATTACTCATTTTGAAGTTGACATGGTTCATGGAGGTATTGCAAAATTGGTAGCTGGAAAAGTCAATTTGGTTCAGACCGAAACTAATTACAAACTATTTGAACCAATTTATGTTTTGGGTTTGCAAGACCCTGCGATACATAGGGCGAAGGCGGTGAAGGTTTTTCCGATACAAAACAACCGAAAGCAAAAAGTTGTAATGGTAACAAGCAGTTTACCTACCATGGATAGTTTGGTACAAACATATGTATTGAACAAACGAACAGGAGTGCTAACAAGTAAGGTGAAGTTTTTTAAAACAAAAGAAAGTAAAAAGGAGTCGTTTCATTTAGCCATTCCGGTTGTTTCAGATTCTGGAAGTATTTGGCAATATGGGACGAAGAAGAAACACTTGACTTACCAAACAGATAGGTTGCCAGGATCGAATAATGAGTTTGTGTGTGTGGAGGAGGAAGTGCTTATTCAAGTAGGCGGGAGGCAAATGGTAATGAAGGCAGACCGAATAGCGCTTATTGAAGTAGGAACATTGATAGATGAGCGACAAGTGAATGGGGCGAAAGTATGGAAAAGGGAGTCTATTAATAGTTCGAATTTGTTTCTGTATGTTTATAATAATTATTGGCATACAAATTATAAGGCATATCAAGAAGGTTGGTTTGAATTTGAAGTAGATTTACAACTCAAATAAAATTGAATCACAATGGAAAAAAATACCAGAAGAAGTTTTCTAACGCGGCTATCAATGGGGATGAGCGCGGTGATAGTAGCACCCATTGTTGGTGCTTCAGAAAACATCAAAAACACAATTAAAAAAGGCATGGAAAAAGCAAATCCAATTTTAGAAGTAAGGCCCATGGGTTTTCAATGGGAGACCCTTGATCCGTTTTTATTTTGTGTGCATCATGAAGACCAGTTTCCAAAGGGAAATGCGGCCTTGGGGCCAAATACATCATTAGGAGGCCGGTCATTAGGAGATGATTTTATTATCAAAGATGGATTTAGGATGTATCATGGAAAAACCATACCTGGATTTCCTGGTCACCCGCACAGGGGATTTGAAACCATTACTGTTGTAAGAAGGGGCATGGTAGATCATGCAGATTCAATGGGAGCTTCTGGCAGATATGGCAACGGAGATGTGCAGTGGATGACAGCGGGAAAGGGCGTTCAGCATTCTGAAATGTTTCCATTATTAAAACAAGATGAAGAAAACCCTTTAGAATTATTTCAAATATGGTTGAACCTACCAAGCAAGCAGAAGATGGTTCAGCCACATTTTAAGATGTTGTGGGGTGAAGACATTCCTAAGATTCGTAAGAAAGATGCCAATGGAAAAGAAATTACCATTGAGGTAATAGCTGGAAACTACAACCAAACAAAGGCATTGGCGCCACCACCTGATTCATGGGCAGCTAACCCATCACATGAAGTAGCTGTATGGAACATATTTTTAGCACCAGGAGCTAGTGTAGAGCTACCTGCTGCAAGCCTTGGCATTAATAGAACCTTGTATTTTTATGAAGGCGATGAGCTAATGGTTCAAGGTAACAACATACAGAGATATCACTCCATCAAAGTAAAACCAGAGGTAAGTTTAGATTTAAAGGGAGGCGCAAAACCTGCGCAAATATTGGTATTACAAGGCAAGCCAATTGGTGAGCATGTCATACAATATGGACCATTTGTAATGAACACAAAGGAGGAAATAAACCAAGCATTTGAAGATTACCACAGAACTCAATTTGGTGGTTGGCCTTGGGGCAGATATGATCAAGTTCATGCGAGGAGCAAAGGTAGGTTTGCCAAACATGCCGATGGTAGAGAAGAGGTTAAACATGGATGATAACACCTACATTTAATGTTTGTACAACTACTTCCACATTTAGAATAAAATTCTGCCGAAGGAATTGTAAAAAACAGGTAAAATGGCGGATTATTATTTTTTGCAAAAACACAATCCACAGATTATCAACATAATTAAATTGCATTAAAACAACATTAATTTGTAAATGGTCGAAAATTGATATATTGCTTCTCCAAAAAATATATCAAGAAGAAAACAACACTTAATTTTTAATTCAAAACATATGCTTAAATTTTACTCGATTACACGAGTGAGAAGGAATCTTTCGAGGCTCTTTCTCATGACAGCCATTCTGCTTATGGCGAATGGTCTTTACGCTCAGGTGAACATCGCACCTTCAGCTGTAGCATCTGCATCAACCTGTAACACGGGACCATGTAGTGCGTTGAACAATGGTATTTATGGTACCTGCGGAACTCAAGAGATGTGGATTAGTACCTCTGGTCCACCAGCAGGAACTGAATGGTTGGAGTATACTTGGGCAAATACCCAGGTAATGAACAAAATCACCATTCACCATGCACAAACAACTGGTAGGTTCTTAGCCGGTGGTACCATTCAAGTATGGAATGGATCTGCTTATGTGAATCACTTCACCTTCTCTGGTTTGAACCAAGCGAATTGTATCAATGACGTTACCTTCCCTGTAGTTGCTACTACAAGACTTCGTATCACAGCTTTCGTTATGGGTGCTGTAGGACAAAACTCAAACCCTAACTTTCGTGAAATTGAAGTATGGCAATCATCTTTATCAAACAACGATATTGGTGTAACCAGTATTGACTCTGTGGGTACAGTATGTTCTACTACACCACTTCCTATTTATGCTACTATTACCAACTATGGTAAAAACGTAGTTACATCTGCTAACGTATTATGGAGTGTAAACGGTGCCATACAAGGTACTGTTCCATTTACTGGAACTTTGGATACATTAGGTGGAGCAGGTTCAAGCACTGCTGCTATTTCTTTAGGTTCTTATGGATTCTCT
>CAILJQ010000108.1 GCA_903834625.1 uncultured Bacteroidota bacterium | reverse complement strand
TTATCTTTTCTAAGGAACTCTCTACCCGCATCAGCGCATCTTTGGCTGCATGGGAATATGTTTGCGTGGTTTTAGGTATAAAACTTATAAGGAGCTTCGGTTCGAACCGAATTAAAAGGCCACACTCATACCTGCTACCAATAAAAAGTCCTGCGATTGGTTGGAATAAACCTTTTTGTCTGATAGGTATTGCCTGCCTTCTAAACGCATCATGGCTTTTTTATTTACACGCCAATTTAGGCCTGCAGTTGCACTAAAGGTACTTAATCCGCTTAGGTTAGGAAGTGTTTGAATGATTGTAGCGCCTGCATCTTCAAAATACTCTGCTCTGGCAGCAATACCCCAATTAGGTTTGATAAAGTACTCTGCACAAACATTGGCTTGCCACCAATATTTTACATTTGTTTTTTGGTGGGTTTCTTGTCGGCCCCAATAAGTATCTGCAGTAAAGCTTAACTTTTTAGTGGGTTTATAAATGGCATATATATCACTTAAAAAACGCATGCCATAAGTGGGTTGTAAAACAGAATTTTCATCCCCCAAATAGTTGCTCCAATTCAGAAGCAATTTATCGGTAGGCCTATATTCTACTTGGGTGGTAATTGCCAAAGCCTTGTTAACATCGGCTATTTGTTGCCAACCATTGATGAGGTAAAAATAAAAATTGAGCTTTTGAGATAAGGGCACGCCTAATCTAATGCCGCTTAGGTAATAGGGCGAATTTTCTGCAGCAAAGCTTCGGGTATACAATAAGTGGTCTTTGGAGATAGGCGTTTCGTTGGTAAAGGGTGAACCTAAAATGCCTGCATCTAACCAAATTTCTTTTTTGGCAGAAAGTCTAACACCTGCGTTGGCTTCAAAAATATTTTTAAAGGTACCAGGTTCAGCCGCATAATTGGCATTCATATAACTTCCTGCCGCGGGCGTAAATTTGGCTCGAACCCATTTGTCTTGGTAACGTATGTCAATATACGCTAGGTTCAAGGCAATTTCCTTGTTGCGTGAGGATGAAACCGCATAAGGCCTATCATTGCTGGCATAGTTAGTAAAACTTTGGGCATAGTAAACATCTACATATCCATTGATGTTTACCTTACCTTCTTCCAAACTATCCAACCTATCGGTCATACCTGTATTGGCAATTTGTGCTTGCAGAGAAAATCCAAACACAATCATAAACAGGAAGGTGAGGAAGGATAAACGCATTAACTTCTGCTGTAATTTGGGGCTTCTTTGGTAATGGTAATATCGTGGGCGTGACTTTCCTTGGCACCTGCAGAAGTTATTTTGATAAACTTACCATTGGCTTGTAAATCTTCTACAGTTTTGGCTCCACAGTATCCCATACCGGCTCTTAAACCACCCACAAATTGGTAAACTACTTCTTTTAATAAGCCTTTATAAGGCACAATGCCTACTATACCTTCTGGTACCAATTTAGCAATCTCGTCTTCTGCATCTTGGAAGTAGCGGTCTTTGCTTCCTTCTTTCATGGCTTCAATAGAACCCATGCCACGGTATGATTTGAATTTTCTTCCTTCGTAAATAATTGTTTCGCCCGGACTTTCTTCCACACCTGCAAAGATAGAACCACTCATTACCGTGCTTGCTCCAGCGGCTAAGGCTTTTACCAAATCACCACTATAACGAATTCCTCCATCTGCTATCACAGGTACACCTGTACCTTTTATGGCTTTGGCAGCTTCGTATACAGCAGTTAATTGAGGCACACCAATACCTGCAATGATACGGGTGGTGCAAATAGAACCCGGACCAACACCTACTTTTACGGCATCAACTCCTACATCTACCAACGCCCTGGCCGCATCGCCTGTAGCAATATTGCCGGCAATGATATCAATTCCTGTAAAGGCAGCACGTAAGCGTTTAACTTCATTCATTACACCTCTTGAGTGTCCGTGTGCTGTATCTATAATCACTACGTCTACACCTGCTTTTACAAGGGCAGAAATGCGTGCTTCTGTTTCAGCAGCTACGCCAACAGCAGCACCTACAATCAATCTACCATGTTTGTCTTTACAACCCATTGGGTGGTCCTTAATTTTAAGGATATCCTTGTAGGTAATCAAACCTTTGAGTTTGCCTTCTTTGTCAATTACAGGCAATTTCTCAATTTTATATTCTTGTAAAATACTTTCAGCTTGTTTTAGGTCTGTTCCTTCGGGCGCAGTAATCAACTTTTCGCTTGTCATTACTTGAGAAACCGGTCTACTCATGTCCTTCTCAAAACGCAAATCGCGGTTGGTTAAAATGCCTACCAATTTGCCATTGTCGTTTACAATAGGAATACCCCCAATTTTATTCTCACTCATTATGCGGTGGGCATCTTTTAAAGTGGCGCCGTCATGTAACGTTAATGGATCAATGATCATTCCGCTTTCACTGCGTTTTACCCTACGCACTTCTTCAGCCTGGCGGTCTATGCTCATGTTCTTGTGCAAAATGCCTACTCCTCCTTGCTGGGCAAGTGCAATGGCCAATTTAGATTCTGTTACAGTATCCATGGCGGCCGACAACATAGGGATGTTGATGCGGATATTGCGTGAAAGTTGGGTGGAAGTAATTACTTCGCGCGGAAGTACTTCTGAATACGCTGGTAAAAGCAAAACATCATCATATGTTAAACCCTCACCGAAAAATTTTTTGTTGTCTTGAAACATGGCAAATAATACCTTTTGTTATTTGCCGGGCAAATATACGCTGACACATACAGATAAGCAAAATAAATCCATCGCCCGGTGCAGAGGTTCAATAAAATAAGGGCGAAGCAAGCATATTTCTTTTTTTGCGCTGCTTGTGATTGCAACAAAATACCCTTTTGCGTAAAATTCCGTAACATTGAATATGGAAATAATTAGAAAGGAATCTACCGTTTTTCAATTTGAGACACGTGAAGAGCTTTCGGTGTCGGATCAAGCCTTATTGCAGGCTGCTACAGAGGTGATGGAATCTGCTTACGCACCTTATTCCGAGTTTTTAGTAGGTTGCGCCTTGCGCCTGGCAAATGGGGTTATTGTAAAAGGTAGCAACCAAGAGAATATGGCATACCCCAGCGGATTGTGCGCCGAGCGTGTAGCTATATTTTATGCAGGGGCCAATTACCCTAAGGTAGCTATAGTAGAAATGGCTATTACGGCTCGTGCCAAAAACTACCCTTTGCACGGACCAATTATGAGTTGCGGAGCATGCTTGCAAAGCATTTGCGAATACGAGCAACGCTTTCAACAACCTATTCGTACTTTGTTGCAAGGTCATGACGGTCCTATTTGGATTGCTGAAGCCGGCACAGCTACCTTTTTGCCTTTTCAATTTAATGTTCCTGAACTAAAGAAATAATGAACCGTATTGAGGCCCATTTGGTAGATATACCCAAGCGTTCTATCTACCCAGTTGCTATTCACATAGAACAAGGTATTATCAAAGCCATTGAACCCATTGCGGCTGCTCCCGAGTTGTATGTAATGCCAGGATTTGTAGATGCCCATGTGCATATTGAAAGTTCTTTATTGGTTCCAACCGAATTTGCCCGCATGGCATTGGTGCATGGCACTGTTGCTACCATATCCGACCCACATGAAATTGCCAATGTACTAGGCATAAAGGGTGTTGAGTTTATGATAGAAAACGGAAAACAATCTCCACTGTACTTCAATTTTGGCGCACCCTCATGCGTACCTGCAACCGTTTTTGAAACGGCAGGGGCGGCGCTTTCAGCCCAGGAGGTAAATGCCTTATTGCAACGGGAAGAGATTTTATACCTTTCTGAAATGATGAATTACCCCGGGGTGTTGTTTGAGGATGCAGAGGTGATGCAAAAGATTGAGTATGCCCATGTGCACAATAAACCCGTTGATGGACACGCTCCAGGTTTGCGTGGCAATGACTTAAAAAAATACGTTGCTGCTGGTATCAGTACCGATCATGAATGTTTTACTTTGGAGGAAGCCCTTGAGAAAATTTCTTTGGGGATGAAAATTCTTATAAGGGAGGGAAGTGCAGCAAGGAATTTTGACGCACTTATTCCGTTGATGAAAGACCATGCGGCATCCTTGATGTTTTGTAGTGACGACAAACATCCAGATTCATTAGAACTTGGGCATATTAATCAATTGGTGGCACGCGCTGTGGCTTTAGGATACAATTTGTTTGATGTATTACAAGTAGCCTGTTTGAACCCAGTAGACCATTATAAAATGAAACATGGCCAGTTGCGAGTGGGAGATGCTGCCGATTTTATTATACTAAATAACCTCCATTCTTTTGAAGTAAAGGCTACTTATATTCAAGGAAATTGTGTGGCACAAGATGGACAATGTTTTGTTAACTCCGTTACCATTCAAACACCCAATTTCTTTGTGGCCAAAAGTCTTTCGCTAGAACAGTTACGGTTTGAACCGAGTAATATGGAACCCGTGATTGTTTGTGAAGACGGACAATTGGTAACTGGCTTGGAAATGGTACCCAAAGAATTGCTGATGCCAGAAAATGATTATCTCAAATTGGTGGTGTACAACAGATACCAAGAGGCTAAACCCGCAATTGCTTATATCAAAAATTTTGGAATTAAAGGAGGAGCCATTGCCGGTTCTGTGGCGCATGACAGCCATAATATTTTAGCTGTGGGTAGCAGCGATGAATATATCGTTAAGGCAATTGAACAGGTGATACAACACCAAGGAGCCTTGAGTGCTTGCAATGAAAGTACCACTAAAGTTTTGCCTTTGCCCGTTGCTGGTTTAATGAGCAATGGAGAGGCTTGGCAAGTGGCAGAGGGATATAAAGACCTCGACCGTTTTGCAAAAGTAGAACTAGGTTCAGGCCTGCGTGCACCTTTCATGAGTCTCTCTTTTATGGCTTTATTGGTTATTCCGCACCTGAAACTCAGCGATAAAGGCCTGTTTAGCGGCGATACTTTCAATTTTGTGCGTTCGGTTTGAACCAAAACTTGCTATATTTTAACAACAATAATTTTCTCTTTTGCCTTATACTTGTAACATGTGGCAAGACGAGAACACACAGCATTGGATAAGACGTTTGAAAGCTTTTTTTTGGATCTGTATGTTATTGTCCCTTTTTATCGTTTTCATCTTGGAACTGAAACATGTATACAATATCAACTTGTTACCCAATGTGAACGGACCGCTAGATGATATTTACTTTAAACTAAAGGATTTGATTTAACCATTCGCCCAAAGTGTCAACACACATACTCATACAAAAACTCGATGCCTTCATACGCAAGTACTACAGGAATCAACTGCTAAAGGGAAGCATTATTTTTGCTGGACTCTTTTTGCTGTCGTTTTTGTTGGTGGCGAGTTTGGAATATTTTGGTAGGTATACATCTACGGTGCGAGCCATCTTGTTTTACTCCTTATTGATTAGCTCACTTGTTTTGTTGTTTCGTTTTGTATTATACCCGCTTGCTGCATTGTTTAAATTGGGTAAGCTTATTTCTCATGAACAGGCTGCAGGTATTGTAGGTAAGCACTTTCAACATGTATCAGATAAATTACTCAATGCCCTTCAGTTGTTGGCTCAGACCGAAACCGACCATAGCTTATTATTAGCGGCCATTGACCAAAAGACCAGCGAATTGGCTCCTTTGCCTTTTACTGCTGCAATAGATTATAAAGCCAATATTAAATACGCCAAACTTGCACTTATACCTTTGTTGTTATTAATGGGTTCTCTCATTATAGCGCCAGGCTTGGTGAGTGATGGTGCCAAACGGGTTATTCAATACAACCGTACTTTTAAAACACCTGCCCCTTTTTCTTTTGAGATTTTAAACAAAGAACTACGTGCTTCACAATACCAAGATTTTGAATTGATGGTGCAGGTAGATGGCAAAGAATTGCCAAATGAAGTAAGCATTCATTTTGGTAAATTCTCTTATAAATTGGAGAAAGTAGATGCCACCCATTTTTCTTATACCTTTAAAAATGTGCAACAGAACACTGCATTTTATTTGGAGGCGATGGGTTTTGAAGACGAGCAAAAATTGTTGGAGGTAAATGCCAAACCTGTGATGTTAAATTACACGGTTCACCTTGATTATCCTAGTTATTTGGGCAAGAAAGATGAGACATTAAACAATCCGGGCGACTTATACATTCCTGCGGGTACAACGGTGTTTTGGAACTTTATGGGCAAACAAACCGATGAGGTGCAATTGTCGTTTCAAAAATTAAAAGCATTGGCACAAAGTAAAGACCAAGTTCATTTTACCTATTCACGTAAGTTCTTTCTTTCAGATGCCTACTCGGTGAAAATGCGCAATAAACAAGTACGCGAGGGTGATTCCCTTTATTTTGCTATTGATGTTGTTCCTGATGCTTACCCAGCCTTACAGATAGAGGAACAAAAAGATACTGTTACAGGCAAGTTCATATATTTTGGAGGAGAGGGTACAGATGACCATGGCTTAAGCAAACTAACTTTTCAATACAAATTTACTTCTGCTACAGATAAGTTGAAAACAGATAAAGGCCTGCAATCAATTGTATTGCCTATCACTCCCTCTAAAAACATAAGCATTACCCATATTTTTAATTTGTATGAAATTAATTTCCAAAGTGGAGATGAAATAGAATATTATTTTGAGTTATGGGACAATGATGGGGTACACGGACCAAAATCTGTTCGGTCAAAACCATTTGTGATTAAAGCACCAGGCAAGCGTGAGTTAAAAGAACAAAGCGATGCAAATAGCCAAGAGCTGCAAGACAAAATGGAGGAGGCCTTGAAGGAAAGCAAAGATTTGGCGCAAGAGTTAAAAGACATTCAAAAGAAACTGAAAACACAACAACCTTTAAGTTGGGAAGAGAAAAAGAAATTAGAAAAGCTCAACGAACGCCAAAAAGAACTCACCCAAAAGATGGAGGAGTTGCAAAAAGATTTTAAACAGAAGAACCAAAAAGAACAAGCGTTTAAAGAAGAAGACGAACGCATAATGCAAAAGCAACAAGAGTTGCAAAAGATGTATGAAGAGCTAATGACAGATGAGATGAAACAACTCATGAAACAGCTCGAGAACATGATGAAAATGCAGAACAAAGACCTCATCCAAAAAGAATTGGAGAAGATGGAGGTAAACAACAAAGACGTTGAGAAAGAACTCGACAGGATGTTGGAGATGTACAAAGAATTGGAACTGGATAAAAAACGTGAAGAGGCACTGAAAGACCTAGATGATTTAAGCAAAAAGCAAGAAGAACTCTCTAAGCAAACTGAAGAAAAATCGCAATCGAAAGAAGAGCTGCAAAAGAAACAAGATGAATTGAACAAGGAGTTTAATGACTTGCAAAAAGACTTGCGCGATTTGGAGAAGAAAAATGAAGAACTTGAAAACCCTAAAGACTTAGCCGATACAAAAGAGGAAGAAAAAGCCATTGAAGAAAAGATGGAGCAGAGTAGTGAGGAGATGAAAAATGGCAACAACAAAAAGAGCAGCAAGTCGCAGAAAGAGGCCGCAGAAAAAATGCAGCAGATGCAGCAGAAGATGAAGGATAAAATGGAGAAGGAAGAAGAGGAAGAAGCCGAAGTTGACGAACAAGCCCTGCGTGAAATACTTGAAAACCTTATCCAATTGAGCAAAGACCAAGAGGGCATCATGGAGCAGATGAAAGCCATAAATGGCTACAATCCTCAATTTGTGCAAATGGCCCAAAACCAACGCACGCTGAAAGAGAATGCGAAAATTATTGAAGATAGTTTGTTGGCCCTTAGCAAAAGAGTGCCAGAGATTAAATCTTTTGTGAACCGCGAGGTGACAAAAATGAACAGTCACCTTGATAAGGCCAGCTTAAACTACTCCACGCGTAACTCGGGTGAGATTAGGGTGCAACAACAATACGCCATGACCAGCATGAATAACCTGGGTGTGATGTTAAGTGATGCTTTGCAACAAATGCAACAGCAAAACCAACAGAAGAAAGAGGGCAAATCGGGTAAAAAAGGTAAGCCTCAAAAGAAACCTGGTAGCGGAAAGCCAAGCATGAGTAAACTCAAGAAAATGCAAGAGGAGATGAACAAACAGATGAAGGAAGGCATGAACAAAAATGGCACAGGCGAGAAGGGCAAAATGGGTTCAGAACAATATGCCCGCATGGCTGCACAACAAATGGCTATTAGGCAACAAATGCAGCGCATGTTAAGTCAGATGGATGCCCTTGAAAAAGAGAAATTGGGTGGCGGACAAAAACTGGGTGAACTTCAAAAAATGATGGAAGAAACCGAAAAGGATTTGGTAAACAAACGCCTTTCGCAAGAAACCCTCATGCGCCAGCAAGAGATTTTAACACGTTTGCTGGAACACGAAAAAGCAGAGCGTAAACAAGAAGAAGAACAAAAACGTGAAGCCAACCAAGGCAAAGACATCCCTAAACCTAGTCCACAATACTTAGATAAATACCAAAAGAAAAATACCCGCAATACAGAAATGTTAGAGAGCCTTCCTGTAGAATTGCAGCCGTATTATAAGCAGAAAGTGAAAGAGTATTTGGAGTTATGAGTTTTGAATGATGAATTATGAAAAGGGGGCCTAGACCGGTTACTTTCGAATTAGATGATTTGCGCGGAAGTCAAAACCATCATCTCTTATTTTTATCTGTAATTATATCCTTTACTTTCAATAGCAGCCTGTATCATTTTATCAACTTTTGATTTGTAGGTATGAAATCCAAAAGTTTTTAATGATTTAGGTAATTCTTGTTCCATAAATTTATCAAAGTCTACATTTGTTTGGTTAATAATGAGTGTATTTAATTTGGGTAAATTTTTGAGACCAATTATTGTTTCAAGCGTTTTACAGTTATAAATCTTTACATCTGTGAGGTATGGGAATATGGTATTAAAGTCTAAAGTTGCTAATTGTATTTCATCTTCTATTTTCAACGATTTCAACTGAGGAAAATTAGCAAGACAGGATAAATCATTGAGGCCACGAATCCATGTAATATCAAGATGTTCAATGGCATTTCGTTCTATCTCATTTAAATTATCTCTACCTCCTAAAAGTATTTCTAACTTTTTTAATTGTTTAAGTTGATTGATGAAATGTAGTGGTACCTTTTTAATGGCATATAAGGTTAAAGTTTCCAACTCACTTAGGTCTCCAATGGCGTCAATATTTTTGGTGTGGCCGCTAATTCTCAATGATTTTAGCTTTTTAAGACAACTTAAATGGCCTAAGTTAAAAGCTTTGGTTTTTGTTGTATCAATAATTAATTCTGTCAAATTTTTTAGATTCGAAGCGCTCAATATTTCTGGGTCTTCTATTTCAAATATCCCAAGACATAAACTCCGAAGATTTAGAAGTTCTTTTACTTGCTGAAGGTTGTTTGCGCTAATCATGCAATCAATATACAAACATTTAACATCGGGTATTTTTTGCAGAATTTTGCAGTCAAAGGGCTCAGAATAGTGTCCATAAAACCTAATGCAAAGGTTTTCATCATGGGTTAAACAAAGTCCATTTATGTCGGCAAGTATTTTATCTGTATAGCTCCTATCTACAAATTGAAGAATTACTTCTTTACCCAGGTTTAGTTCGGTTTCAATAAAATCCTTGTCAATATATGCTGGATTGTCTATTCGTGTAAATGGTTTCATGAAGATGGTTCTCAATTTGCAGGGAAAATTAACCAAAAAATTGGTTCAAATAAACTTGTATAATAGCTCCTTAACCTGCAGAACTGAATTGTAAGCGTTGCCCTTACCTTTTGTAAATAACCTTGTATGACTCTTTAATAAAAAATTGGGAAAACGATATTTCTAAGTGCTTACTATTAATTAACCTTAAGGTGCAGTCATAAGGTGGCCAATTTGCGGCCATGCCATTTACAGATATGCTGTCGCTGTTTACCGAAAAACCATAATTCCCAACGCCATGTTGAATGCCTTCAATATACATATAGCGATTATTGGAATTAACAAAACTAATCTTCGTATGAGCGGAATCTATGGTATACCAGTTTCCTACAATATCATTCACAGCTATTTTAAGGTACTTGCTTGTTTCTTTTCCGCCATTTCCAACAGTTTGCGCTATGGATGGTTCAGCCAAGGCCAGAAAAAAAAGAATGAAAATTAATTTACCTATAAGCTTCATTTATTATTTTTTTTCTATGTAATTTTTAAGTTCTTGTTTCATTTTTTTAAATCCTTCTGGGGCTGTTTTCATCATGGGTTTTGCTTGTATGTTTTACAAAAAGATCGTTCAATACAACTTCCAATACACAAAAAAACATAATAGCAACAAATAAGCAAAACTGTTTGCCCCAAATACATACCTAGCAAACTTATTCCATTTTTTATTTTTGAAGAGTTGTAACAAGGTATAAAGCAAGGGAACGATGGCTATGAGTAATACATAAGGTAGATAGGAGCTTAAGGTAATCAACCAAGAGTGACTATCTATATATGGAGAAGGGAAATAATAAATGCCCTCATTGCGCAATAATACAAATGTATAATAACTTAAGGCTAGGCTGAACATAGATAAGCCCATTCGCAAGCTGCGGTATGAAGTATTTTTGTTTCTAATAATGCCAACTATAAAATAGCAAAAGGAAAAGAAGAAAAGCAGTCCGCAAGCAATTAATGAGATGAAAATGCTCCTGTTGTTTTGTGGAGTTTGATAGGCAATGAACCTTTCATAGTTTGGGTTATTGGGAAACAGTTCCGCGAAGTTGTAGGCATGTGGGCCTTTGGCCATTTCTTCATTTAGGTTAAGCGTAATTCTTTTACCAAATTCATGGAAAAAGTAGAGGTGAATAAGTCCTTCATTTAAATCGCAGATATTCGTGTACAAAGTGCCATCACCAATTTTAGCGCGGTTGACACTCATGGTATCTGATAGGGCTGTGCAAAAGGAAAGGTTGGTGGTTGTTTTCTTATTGTTTAAAAAGGCAATACCCTTACAATAACGTTCAACTTTCACACTGCTTACATCTTTGGTGTCGGCTATACTAAAATTAGCTAAAGCAAAAGTACGGTCTGAACCAAAGGTCATTTGGTTAGGCTCTACTACGAGGTATTTTCCACTCTTATCAACAAACAATAACATGCCTCCATGAAACAAGATGCTACCATTTAAAACCTGTAAGTTCATCCCATTTAAAAATGCGTATACTTCATCAACTGATTGGCATTGTTGCATGATAGTAATAAGCATACTGTAGGAAAAATCTTTTTTGTTTGGATCTCTTTCAGGAAGATTGGGTTTATGTGGCATTGAAAAGGCATCAAAGGCCAAACCCGCTTCATTCATGGCGCCATCGGGGTTAGGGTATTTTCTTTGGTAGCCCACATATACTACACCATATTTATTTTTTCCTTTCGGTTCGAACCAAATTTGTGCATCCTTTCCCCAACTGTCTTCATTATTTCCCACCATGGTCTTGCCATTAGCTGTAACCTTATACATGCTGCAAGCATAAGTAAGTTGCGTTAACAACACACTTAACAAGCATAGGCAAATAATTTTGAAGGGAATACTTTTTGTCATGTGCTTTTAATGCAGTGTGTGTAAAGAAATTTTATGGACCAAGGTCCATAAAATTTCTACCTCCCCCTCAGGCATCCATCAATTGTTGAATATCAAACTTAGTCATTTGCATAAAAGCAGCCACTACTTTTTGCGATTTTTCTGGGTTCTCCATGAGTTTGCTTAAGATAGATGGCACAATCTGCCACGACAAGCCATATTTATCATCTAGCCAACCGCATCTGCTGTATTTACCACCTTCACCAAGTTTTTCCCAATAGTGGTCAATTTCTTCCTGGGTATTGCAAGTAATAACGTAGGAGTTAGCAGGTGTAAATTGGTAATGCGGACCGCCATTTAATGCCATGAATTTGGCACCGTTTAATTCAAAAATAACCACCATAGGGTTTTCTGAAACAAGGCGCGCATCTTTAAAAATGGAACAATAAAATTCAGCTGCTTCTTTGGCTTGTCCGTTAAACCAAAGGCATGGATAGGGTTGGTGTAGCATGAGTGTTGTATTGAGTGACTATTTTAAAGGTATGAATTTACCCATTTCTTTTCAAATGGAATTTACATGCAGATTTCACAGGATTTTAAGAGATAACTCCGATATAATAGTTTATTACTTTTTGCAAGAAGCTTCAAGGTTTAAATTGCTACGTTAAGGTTGGAAGAAAATTAGCTCTGGCTTACACTTCATTCCCCAAGCCTTGGCTTCTTCATTGAGGTTAAAATACCAATAGTTTCTATTCTTTTCAAATCCCCTTCCTACCATCATTGATTCTAAACCTATGCTTAAGCTTGAAAATAGAAGCAATAGAGTAAGGCAAATTTTATACGAAAGCTTTATCCAATTCCTGCTTGTTTGAGTAACGTATTTTTGAATAGGCCTGTTGATGAGTAATAGCATCAAACTCCAAATGAGTACGTTTAGGATCAAACCGGAAACACTATAGAAATACTCCATAGAACTACCCAGTGATTCTTGCTTAAACACAAACGGACTCCCATAATACGTTGGAAACATCTCTTCTCCTTCACAATGGTATTCAATTCCTATAGAAAGAGATAATACCAGTCCTAAAGCAATGAATGGAATAACGCCGTATTTCATGGGTGTGGTTACGATTTTCGTAAAATACTTGTGAAACAAATGTAACTTGATGGAAGGAGTTATTCAAGCGAGGCAGGGTTGTGAATTATGAATTATAAGTTGTGAATTATGAGTTATGAATTATTAATTAAGAGTTCAACATTCATAATTCAAC
>CAILJQ010000107.1 GCA_903834625.1 uncultured Bacteroidota bacterium | reverse complement strand
TAATAAGGTTGACTTGCCTGCATTAGGTTTGCCTGCAATTACCGTAGGAACACCGTTTTTAATGGCATTACCCAGTTTAAATGTTTGGGTAAGGTGTTGGATCAAATCAAATAACTGCAGCACCAAGGCTTTTAATTCTGGTCGGCTAGCAAACTCCACATCTTCTTCACTAAAGTCTAACTCCAGTTCAATTAAGGAAGCAAAGTTTACCAGCTTCTCTTTTAAAAAGGCTATTTCTTTTGAAAAGCCTCCACGCATTTGGTTCATGGCGGTTTGGTGACTCATTTCAGAGTTAGATGCAATTAAATCTGCTACAGCCTCTGCTTGAGATAAGTCTAATTTTCGGTTCAGGAATGCCCTTAAGGTAAACTCTCCGGGCTGAGCCAAACGAGCACCATTGCGCACCAATAACTCTAAAATGCGTTGTTGAATATAGGGTGAACCATGACAACTTATTTCAATGGTATGTTCTCCTGTGTAACTTTTAGGGGCAATAAATACACTGGCCAATACCTCGTCTATAACCGTTTGTTCATCTACAATTTTGCCAAAATGGAGGGTATGCGAAGCAACTTGCTCTAAGTTGTTTCCTTTAAATGATTTATTGACCAAAGAAATGGCATCTTTTCCACTTACCCTTAAAACGCCAATGGCTCCAACACCCGCGGGAGTGGCTAAGGCGCAAATGGTATCTTCTATTGCATAACGGTGTACCGACATATGCGTGCAAAGCTAAGCAAAAGTAAGCAAGGATTATACAAGGTTGTTATGACCTACGGTCTACAAACAATGTTTTTCACGCAATTCTTTTACCTCATTGCCATACATTTCTGTAAACTTCCATCCTAAGGCCTTTTGTATGTTTTCACAGGCTTTTTCTTTGTCTTTAAGCTCAATGTATATTAACGCTAAATTGCGGTACGCATAAGAGTTCTCAGGGTAAAATTTAAGAGAGCGATTCACATTAGCAAGAGCCTCTTTGGTTTTGCCTAACTTAAATTGGGCGTATCCCAAATTGTTTAATACATATGGATGATCGGGTGAAATAGCCAAACCTTGAAGCAAATAATATTCTGCTTTTTTATAATCACCTCGTTGTTGTAATTGGTATCCTAAATTGATATAAACACCCATATAAGTTGAGTCTACAGCCTTCATTTGTAACAAGGTATTTTCAGCCTCTTCATACTCTTTATGGTCGAATAGGTTGGTGGCCAAATTATTTAAGGCATCAATATTTCCCGGACGAATTTTTAAGGCCTCCTTTACATCTGTAATACTCGCCTCTGCCTGGTCAAAATTATGGTAGGTGCCACTACGGTTAATCAAAATTTCAAAACGGGTAGAATCATCGGTGCAATATTCTAAAGCTTTGGTATAATCATTTAAGCTGTTTTGCATTTGGCGTAACTCATAATAAAACATGCCTCTTGAGATATATGGGCGGGGCGATTTTGGGAATTTTTGAATGGTATATTGAATGTTATCCCAGCATTTATCGCCGTTAATAAACATGAGAACATCACTTTTCATTGATAAATTTTCTGGACTTTCGCCATTTTTATCAATGTCTTTTTGAACCAATTCTAAGGCCTTTTTGGGTTTACCATCTTCAATCAATTTTCTAACCTCATTTCTTGTTATTTGTGCTTGAAGGGTACCTAAACAAACAAAACTGAGTAGGAGGAATATGAGTTTTTTCATGCTTATAATTTTTCTAATACTAAAATAATCTTGTTGAAGTTTGCAGCTGCATTGATAACCGATCTAAAGTTTTCGTATTCGGCCAAAGTGAAATGAATTTGTTTGTAATACTCATCAGATTTTACAATGAGTTTGTTGCCTTCAATGGTATAGCTAGCAACAAATCCAGCCTTATCGCCATTGGCTTCAAATGGCATTACATTCATATTTAATTCGGCTGCATTTTTAATTTGATACCCTTCAGGAATGATCAGGGTAATTTCTCTATGAAAAGTTCTGTTATAAGAATTTTCAACTGGAAATAACCTCGATTTTTCTTGGTATAACTCACTTTGTGGGCCAATTAACTCGCCAAATTTTACCATCACTTTGGTGCCAGCCTTTTCAATAAAATACGATCCAGTTAATTTGCTGTTTACAATGAGTGGCTTTACCATCAATAGATCGCCTCCTTTGTTTTCGGTTCGAACCGAGAGAATATTCACGTTTTCATTGAATGTTTTAACGATGTTTTCGTTTACTTCTTTGGTTTTTTCTTCATTTATATAATCAAAATATGATTGGTTATTGGCAGCATAATACCCATGTTGCTCCTGTTTTAATTCAAGGCTTAAGCTGTCATTATTTCCCATGAATGATGCAGTGATAAATAGGTTGTTTTGGTTTTGCTCTGCTTTTAATGCAGGAATAAATTTAATTCTACCTGCGCCTGTGTTTAAATCACCCACGCTTACTTTTCTAATATATAAACCATAATTTTCTGTGTTGGCAGATGGAACAACACCCAGCCTGTGCAATTGGTTAAATGGCGACATGTACTTATTTAACTTTGGAAAATAAATTAGGTAATCGGTTAGGAAAGAATATGATTCAAACTCTTTGTCGAATGGCATGTTAAACCTGTTGCTGGTTACCACAATCTCTTGCTCAATACCTAGTCGTTCAAATAGTTGGAAGAATAACTTTAAGGAACCATTTTCATTCACAGAGGTAGTGCTCACCATGGTAAGGATGTTATTGAGCTGATCCGTGTTCAGTTCTACGAAATTGAAATTTCGCTTGATGTAATTTTCTATCGCCCTAATTTTGGCCTCTTCATCTGGAGCGTATTTAATATTAGAAAGTTTAAGCAGCTTATCTACTTGCTTAAGTTCTTCTTTTGTTACTTTGTTGCAGAGGTTATCGTAAATATTCTGACTAACAATGCCGTAGTTATAAGGGTTTTTTTTGCCCTTTGCTGTATTAAAATATAATTGATATATCAAGTA
This sequence comes from uncultured Bacteroidota bacterium, assembly GCA_903834625.1. GTDB lineage: Bacteria > Bacteroidota > Bacteroidia > UKL13-3 > UKL13-3 > B1. The sequence goes on along the minus strand of CAILJQ010000107.1, from coordinate 4,112 downwards.
TTTTTTATTGGCTTCTTCATTGGCAAACGGCTCTTCATACACAGCACCAATGTGGGTGGTATCTGCCACAATCATGTTTCTTTCCACCAAAGAGGTATCTGTTTGCATTTTAGGGAAACCATTGTATGACTGGCTAGTGAAGAAGAGATTTTCTGGAGAAATGATTTTAAAAATCACCCTTGCCTTAGCCGATTTTCCTTGAAAGTTCTGGGCAATACCCGTAATGGCCGGATCGCGTTTTACCAAGTAATAATATTCAATAAAACTTCCCTTTTCAGCACCAGAAACAGCAAAATATTTCACTTTGTTTTTCTCTTCATTTACCCCTTCTTTTAGGGCATCTTTGCCTATTGGAATTACTTTTCCATTGGCTAAAATTACACGTACATCATAACTTTCTAAACTGGTAATTCTGCTGCCAGTAATATAAATTTTATTGGCTCTATCAATGGCGTCTTCACTGTTTACATAGCGTATTTCATGTACATAGAGGTACTCAAATAAGGCATTGTCTTTATCGTAGGCAAATTCTAGCACCCTTTCATCCAAAAGTTCCAAATCATCTAATGATTTTAAATCATACCCTTCACTCATTTTTTGTAGGTTGGGCACTTCTCCTAGTTCGTATGGTAAGGAAAACTGTGCAGCTAATTGGCCTATACTCAGCAGCAGCATTAGGCTCAGACCGATAACTTGTTTTTGCATTTGATTAGGGGTGAAGGGTTATTAAGTTTGAATAGTTCTTTATCATATAATCTACCAAGGCATTATGCTCTTTAAATTCTTCTGGTTTTAAGACCAATTGATTGGTTTGGTATACCTGTCGTCTCCATATTTGTCTGCCTTTTGATTGATAATTGTTTTCAAAATAAAAGCCGCTTTTATCATACATGACAGAAGAGGGGAGAGAGTCGGTTTTATAGTTTTGTGGAACTTCAAAACACAATACATTGATGTCTTTTCCAGCAAACCTATAGGCAATAGGCATATTGCGTTTCAATTCAATTTTATTGGGTATGTCGGGCCTATCCAAGTTTAAATTGACATAGTATTCTTTGTCAACCAACAAGGCATAATCTGGTATGTGGAATTTGTAATGAATGTTTAAGGGTAAATTCCTGTCATCTAAATTTTCTAACCAAACAGTGTCTAAGATAAATCGGTTATTTCCTTTCATTACAAAATTTCTGCATTGGGCAAAAATGCTGCGGTAATTGCGTTCATTGAGCTTGTCTGCAAATACCATTTTTTTGAACCCATGAAATTGTGCAATGCCACTACCCTTTAGGGTCCTTCCATCTAGAGTTGCAAAACAACTATCGTAGGTGTAATTTTCATCTGCACTCACTTTTGGAACGGTTTCTAGCACAAAACCACTGCAATCGCCCAAGTCAATCATTCCTTGTTTTTCTTGAATAAAAGGGGAGGGCATTCCAAAAGGTAAATTGCTTGCTGTGCCATCTAAAAATAGCCATTTCCCTTCCATTTTTAAAGCAGTTATCATATGGTTACTTACAGAATTACTTACCAATTTATCATAGGAATAGGGAATGTCTCTGGTACCAATCCAAACCAAATAGGCCTCTAATCCTTGTGAACGCAACAGCTTAAAAAGTAAATTCGACATCCCTTTACAATCTCCATAACGCTCTTTGTATACGGTGGATGCTTTAGCAGGAATAAATCCATCATCGCCATATTCCAAGGCTATATATCGTATGTTTTTTTGAACCCATTCATAAATGCGTGCCGCTTTTTCCTTGTTGCTGTTGGCATCCCCAACAATAGAGTCGCTCATGGTTTTAAAGCGAGCGGCATCTTCGGTGGTTTGTTGCACAAAATGGCAGTTCCATTTGTATAAATCATTGAGGTTACCCATTACAGGAATGGTGTCTTTGCCTTGCAAATAACTTTTTACGCGCACATGAAGTTGCGGCGAAAAGTAGTTCCTATTGGGTGCGTCAGTTTCGTATTTCAAAAACTTATCGGAGCTACCTTTCCACGAATAGGTTGTGTATTTGCCTTTTACCAAGGTATCAGGTTTCCATTTTAAGAACTGGGTTTGAAAACTATCTAAGCCAATTTGAACACCCTTGCCAATCTTTACTTTAAAAGTAAAATTCACATAATCAAGGTGCGGACTCAATGAAAACTTGGGTAAAAAATGGGCATCCTTTATTTCATACCTGTTTTTAATTACAGTTTTATATCCCTTACCTATGGTTTGAAAAGTAAAGTTGAGTTCTTTGGAATCATCATAAAAAATATGGTTGCTTTCAAAATCATTTACCTGAAAATCGGTAACCGGAATTTTTAAATAGCCAATCCTTCCTGGTACCAATAATTCTGCGCTGTATGATTTTAAATCATATAAATGACTTACATGAAACGAACGTTTTTGGTAGCCTGAATTTTGATCGGTGAAATATAAAAACTCCTCATAAGTTTCGTATATGATGTAAGGCTTATTGTCTTTTACACTAATCTCTAAATTACAGGTGTATTGGGTACAAATTACCCCTGCATCTGGATACATTTCTTTAAAGCTAAAATACTCAAATAACTCCTGAGCCTTTATGCTTTGATTGAAACAAAGGAAGCCAATAAGAAGAAGAAAAATCCGCATGAACTATTGAATAATGGCAATCATTTCATGGTTTTTGTAATAGAATGCTCGTAAGCGTTTTCCATTTCCATCAAAATACTCACACAAACCATCGAGGTTGTTGTTGAGGTAGTTTTCACGCAACCTAAGTGTGCCATTGGCATTGTAAATAAGTGTCTCTCCGTGAGATTCACCACTTAAATTATTTTCTACCGATTGCAATTTTCCATCAGCGAAATACCTTTTGGTTGCGCCATTTTCATCCCCAAAAATATAGGTTCTCTCTTCTTGAAGTTTTCCATTTGGATAGAAGATTTTATATGAGTTGTTATAAACCCCATTCTTTATTTCCAAAACAGTAGACGGATTTCCATTAGCATAAAATGCTTTAAGTTCTATATCACCATTTTTAGTGAAAATGGTATCTACCAATTTGCCGTTTTTACCCATATAACTATAACCAATTAATTTACCAAATTCATAATAACGTACCTCACGTAATTCTCCAGTTGGGGCATAATACCTCGACTCACCATGACGTTCGTCTTCGTAAAATCCTATTTCAGATTCAACTTTGCCATTCTCATAATACCAAATATTATTACCTGTGTTTTTGGTGTATTGGTAAGGGAACATTTTGGTCATTTTGCCATCATAATCAAAGTATTCCCAATTGCCAGTCTTGTCGCCATTCATGTAATGAAATTTTGCACTAACCTTGCCATTCGGATGGTAATAGGTCCAATCTCCATGTCTGTATCCCATAAAATAGCCACCTTTAAGTGATACTTTCCCGTCTGGATAGAAGTATGTTAAGTCGCCATGTAATTTGCCTGTAATGTATCTACCTTGTTGGTAAACCATTCCATTGGCCCATTTTAATTGGAAGTTACCTGTTCCATTAGGTAAATAAAATGTATCAACTACGTTACCTGTAGTATCACATAATTTTACTTGTGTGAGCACCCCTAATTCATAATAGGTCTTCTTCCATGGTTTTCCATTTGAATAAAAATCAACACTCCATCCTCTTCTTTGGTCGTCGTGGTAAAATTCTTCGGTAGACATCCTCCCATCATTTTCATACTCTCTTGCTTGGCCCCATCTGTTGCCATCTATGTAGTTTACTTCCGACAATAAATTGCCATTCTCATGGTACTTCAATTCCAACCCATTGCGTTCACCGTTTTTATATAGATATACGCCCGAAACATTTCCATTGGTATGAAAAGCCTTCGATTCACCTTCCAATTTTCCTTTGCGGTAGTTTTCAATAGATGAAAGGAATCCATTCGGTAAATAAAAATTCCATACACCATCGCGTTCATTATCTTTCATTAAACCTTCCGAAACTTTGTCTAATTGGAAATTGTAATTGGTAACCCTAGTGCCCGATTTGGCAATTTTGGTTTCATAAAATACCTTACCATCCTTGGTATAATAAATTACATTTTTCCAATCACCTTTTTGGTAGGTATCTAACCTATATTTGATTCCTTTATGGTCG
>CAILJQ010000106.1 GCA_903834625.1 uncultured Bacteroidota bacterium | reverse complement strand
TTTTGAAGGATCTTTTGAAGTAATCATTGCAGAAGATAACAATGGTGAAGAGATGTTAGCTTGCGTGAATGAAGCCAAACTAACCTATTCCTTTGCCATTACTCATTTGGTTCAGCCCGATATAGGCTTTAGAAAATGCCGCATCTTAAACGAGGCCATACGCGTGGCAAAAGCAGATTTTTTGGTTTTTATAGACGGCGATTGTTTGTTGCACCCTCAGTTTTTGAAGCAACATGTTTTACTCAAAAAACCAGGTTCCGTGTTTTATGGGAGAAGGGTCATGTTGAGTGAATCTTTTACAGATGTTTTGTTGAAGAGTAAGGACCTGAAAAAAATTAGCTACCTCAATTTAATCAAATACAAATGCAAAAGGTTAGACGCCGCTTGGTTTTTACCTTTTACTTCGCCTAAAAAGAAGATAGGTTTTTGGGGACATAATTGGGCCATCCATAAGAGTGATATTCAATTGGTAAAAGGTTTTGATGAAGGATATCAAAAGGCGGGAATTGGCGAGGATACAGATATAGAATGGCGACTCCAAGAAATGGGTATTCAGTTTTTTAGGATGAAAAACAGGGTCGTGCAATACCATTTGTGGCACACAGAAAATTACCCCGATACCCAAGAAGTTCAAGACCGCTTGGCTGGTAAAAAGGAGCTCTTGGCTATTGGAAATAAAAATATATTATTCGGAAATCTTTAAAATAACTCATGTTAAAGTTTATTGATACACACACGCATTTATATGCCTCAGAATTTGCCAACGATAGAAAAGAAATTATTGAAAAAGCCACTCACAATGGAATAGAGCATTTGTTTCTTCCTAATATAGATGTGCATTCTATTCAACCCATGCTCGATCTTTGCTGGGATTTTCCGCAACATTGTTTTCCTATGATGGGCTTGCACCCTTGTTCGGTTGACGAACATACCGATGCCCATTTGTTTCAAATACAGAAGTGGTTTAAGAAAAGGAAGTTCTACGCCGTAGGGGAGATTGGGTTGGATTATTATTGGAGCACAGAATTTAAAGAGCAACAGATAAAGGCCTTTCGCATGCAAATTCAATGGGCCATTCAAATGGATTTGCCTATTGTCATTCATTCAAGAAACAGCAATGAAGATGTAATTGCCATTTTAGAAGAAATGAAACATCCTAAGTTACGAGGCATATTTCATTGCTTTGGTGGCAATGCAGCACAAGCCGAAACAGTGACTCAATTGGGTTTTTTATTGGGAATAGGAGGGGTGCTTACTTTTAAAAACGGAGGCCTAGATGTGGCCATTGCCAATATAGGTTTAGAACATTTGGTTTTGGAAACAGATTCGCCCTACCTAGCGCCCGTGCCCTACAGGGGCAAACGCAATGAAAGTTTTTATTTAATTGAAGTGGCTAAAAAGTTGGCTGAATTGAAACAATGTGGCTTGGCCCAAGTAGCCGAAATAACCACTGCCAACGCGAAAAGGGTTTTTAACATCGCATAAGCCCAGGTATTGGCAAGTTTCGCAAATGTGGACCTTGTTTTTTGCCAAACTTTGTTAAGTTTGTTAGGGCATGGCTGAACCAAAAGAAATGGAAATGGGCTATGAATGCTGCGTTTTCAGGATGTTAAGGAATTGAATTCCTGTCATTTCGAATTTCTTTGGGTAAAGGTTTTGCAGAAATTGCAATAAATATGCGGATTAAATAAGAATTTCATATTATTGGTGTTTGATAAATGACTGATTTGAAGAAACTACTACTGCTCGTTGCTGCTATATTTTTGGTTCAGGCCGGCTTATTGGCGCAGAACCCTACACATACCATTAAAGGAATTGTGAAAGATGCCGTAAATGGCGAAGCCTTAATTGGTGCTACCGTTTCGGTAAAAGGCTCTAGTTCTGGTGTTACTACCGATTTTGAGGGTACCTTCTCTTTGAAGACAAACGTTCCTTTCCCCTTAACCCTTATTGTATCCTATATAGGTTACCAGAAAACAGAGATTTTGGTTCAGACCGAACCTAAAAACCTAGCAATTAAATTAAAAGAAAATACCCGCGAATTAAAAGAGGTGGCAATTAAAGATAGCCGCATTACCACCAAACAAAAACAGGCGCCTCTTACCATTGAAACCATGGATGCTATTGCCATTAAAGAAACTCCAGCGGCAAACTTTTATGAAGGCTTGGCGCATTTAAAAGGGGTAGATATGACAAGTGCCAGTATTGGTTTCAAGATTATCAATACACGCGGTTTCAATAGTACTTCTCCTGTAAGAAGTTTACAATTGATTGATGGGGTTGATAACCAAAGTCCGGGTTTGAATTTTTCTTTGGGTAACTTCCTAGGTGCTTCTGAATTAGATGTGCAGCGTGTTGATTTAATTGTGGGTGCCAGCGGTGCCTATTATGGTCCAAATGCCTTTAATGGCGTTATTAATATGGTTACCAAAAGTCCGTTTCAATACCCCGGCTTGAGCGTGCAATTGCGCTTGGGAGAGCGTAGGTTAACCGAAATGGCTTTTAGGTATGCAGAGGTATTTAAGAACAAAAAAGGCGAAGAAAAATTTGCGTATAAACTCAATCTCTTTGCCATGAGTGCCTATGATTGGGAAGCCACCAATTATGAGAAAACATCTCAAAGTCCGGTAGACGAAAAGAACCCCGGCGGTTATGATGCGGTGAATGTTTACGGCGACGAGTACTCAACTTCTAGGTTCAAACAAACGGGTTTAACCTATTTGGGTTATGGCATTGCCGTGCGCAAAGGGTACCAAGAATTGGATTTGGTAGATTACAATTCGCGCAATTTAAAGATGAGTGCCGCCTTACATTATAAATTAAAGAAGGGTTCAGAACTTATTTATGCGGCCAACTTTGGTAGTGGTACAACCGTTTACCAAGGCGATAACCGCTTTAGTTTAAAAGATATCCTCTTTTTTCAAAACAGGTTAGAATGGCGCAAAGACAATAGCTTTTTTGTGCGTGTATACAGTACCAAAGAGAATGCAGGTAACAGTTTTGATGCCTATGCAACTGCTTTGTTATTGCAAAATTATGCCAAGTCAGATGAGGCTTGGGCCCGAGACTATGCCGAAGGTTGGAATGGCATTGCATACAATACCATGATATCTTTACGTCCTGCTGTAAATACCACTCCTCCGGGTGTGCAGTATGAGAAGTATGCCAATACGTATTTATATAATTACTATTATGATTCTTTAACACGTTACCATGGTTTGGTGCGCAATTCGGCAGATACCAAGCCCTCTTTGCAAACAGGTGGTTTGGCACGGTTTGAACCGGGGACCCCTAGGTTCGACTCTGCTTACCGCGATATCATTGCCCTTACGAATAGAGAAGGGGGATCGCGCTTTTTCGACCAATCTGCCTTGTACCATATCATGGGCGAGAAGCAATTTAAGATAAAAGATTTGGAGGTAAGAGCAGGGGCTAATTACAGATTATATGCACCTTACAGTAGGGGAACTATCTTTTTAGATACCACAGGTGCTGATAGAATTTACAACCAAGAAGTGGGTGCTTATTTGGGTTTAGAGCATAAGTTCATCGACAATAAACTAAAGGTAAGTTTCACCAACCGCATAGATAAGAACCAAAACTTTAATTTGCTTTGGTCGCCCGCAGCTTCATTTGTATATGCGCAAGACCAGCATGTGTTTCGTTTCTCTGCTGCTAGTGCCATTCGCAACCCTACTTTAACAGATCAGTACATCAACTTAAATGTGGGTAGGGCTACTTTGTTAGGAAACTTAAAAGGCTTTGATAGCTTGGTTACAGTGAGCAGCATGATTGATGCCTTTAATTATGGCAAGAATTACTTGTCGTATTTTAATGTGGCTCCAATAAAGCCTGAAAAAGTGAAAACCCTTGAGTTTGGTTACAGGGGAAACTTGGGCGAGAAGTTTTTTGTTGACATGAGTTATTATTTTAGCTGGTATGAAGACTTTATTGGCTATAAAATTGGAGTTGATTTAGACTGGCAAGGTCAATACCCTAGCTCTGCCAAGGTATATCGTGTAAGTGCAAATGCTTTGGATAGGGTAACTACTCAAGGTTTAAGCATTGGCGTAAACTACTACTACCAAAAATACCTTGGCTTTAGTGCCAATTACTCTTGGAATAAGTTAGACAGAAATGGTTCAACAGATCCACTTATTCCGGCATTTAATACCCCAGAACACAAATACAATTTAGGCGTGAACGGAAGAGATATCAATTCAAAAGTTTTTGGTTACGACATTAGCTCTTGGGGCTACAGCGTAAATTGGAAATGGCAAACCGGATTTATTTTTGAAGGTTCTCCTCAATTTACGGGTGATGTACCTGCTTATGGCATGGTAGACGCGCAAATCAATAAGTATTTCCCTTCGGAGAAACTGACCATGAAAATTGGGGCAAGTAACCTGTTGAATAACATGGTGATTCAAGTCTATGGCGGACCGCGCGTGGGCAGATTGGCCTATTTTTCCCTATTGTTTGATTTCAGTAAATAATTGCGAGAATTGCCAAATAATTTTAATTTCGACTATTTATTATTTACTTAGCACATCTTTGATAAAACTTAAAACTAAATACCATAAAATGAAAAAACACCTACTAAAAGGATTAGCCCTTGTTGCAAGTATGATTGCAATGGAGGCTTCGGCTCAAAACAGGTACATCGACCCTGTTTTTGCTGGCGTTAACAAAACGGCCAACATTATGTATGATTCAAATGCATCTATCAACATTTTGTACGGTCAAATTCCTGGCATTCAGCCTTTGTTCTCTCACAAATTGAAATGTGATGTTTATGAACCAACTGGAGATACTGAAGTAAAAAGACCTTTGGTTATTTTGGCTCACACAGGAAGTTACCTTCCAGCTGTTGTGAACAAACAAACTACAGGTAACAAAAACGACAGTACTATTGTAGAGATTGCTACACAATTGGCTAGACGTGGTTACGTGGTTGCTGCCATTGAATATCGTTCAGGCTGGAATCCATTAACTACCAACCAAAGTTCTGCAACTGAGCAATTGTTGAAAGCAACTTACAGAGGCTTACAAGATGTAAAAAATGCAGCAAGATTCTTCCGTGCCAATGCAGCTACCTACAAAATTGATACTTCAAAAATTATCATGGGTGGTCAAGGTACAGGTGGTTACATTGCTTACGCAGTAGGTACTGTAAACACAAGAGCTGATATTGAATCAAACTTGAAATTTTTACGTGGCGATGCAACGCCAATGGTAAACATGGATACATTAGGAGATTGGACTGGCTTAGGTGGTTTTGCTCCTCTGAACTATGGTGCAGATGCAAACGTATCAAGTGATATTGATATGGTTTTCAACTACGGTGGTGCCATGGGAGATACTGCTTGGATGAAAGCAAACAGCTTGCCAATGGTAAGTTTACAGTGTACTAGAGATCCATTTGCTCCTTATTTAACTGGTAACGTTATTGTACCTACTACAGGTATTACTGTTATTCCAAATGCAAGTGGTGCTGGACATGTTATTCCTAAAGCCAACAAAATGGGCTTAAACAACAAATTGAATTCAGTTGGTTATACAGATGCAGTAAGTGCAAGAGCTCTTGTATCTGCTAAAGGTGAAAACAACTTATTTGGTATGGAATCATCTTTCCCATTAGAAAACTCTCCTTGGGAGTGGTGGAGCAGACCAATTTTACAAGGAACTACTGTAGTTCCTTACGCTGGTTCACCTGCTGGTCCTCCAACATATGGTTTCATCCCTGGAAACGGTCGTGAAGCAGATTCATTGTCGTTCTTAACCAACCCTACTATGTCTGCTGCAAAAGCAAAAGCTTATTGTGATACTATTGTGAAGTTTGTATCTCCACGTATTGCTATCCAATTTGATATTGCTGGAACAGCTACTTTAAATGCTTTCTCATTGTTAGGACCTAAGAGTGGTGATAGCCTTGATTTGAGAGCTGCAGATTCAACTTCATTCTTAGTTGCTAAATGGGGTAAGTCACATGTAACTGGTGCTGCCGCTGGTAGCACTATCTATACTTTTGAATTAGATATGGCTATGGGTAACTTCAGCAATCCTTTGTATGCTGTTCCAGTTCCTGATGGCGATTCATTAGCAATGGCAAAATCATTTTTGTTCAATGCTATGCCTACAGGTATTGATGTAACTTTACCATTAAAATGGAGAATTGTAGCAAGCAACGACCATTATTCAAAAGTTAGCTCACAAGAAAACTTTGTATTCTTAACAAAACGTGGTGCTGTAGGTGTTTCTGAAACAGATTTGAATGCATACGTTAGCTTGTTCCCTAACCCTGCTAAAGAGCAAATCACTATTACTTTAGATAACAGCAAAGCGCCAATGAGCAAATTGGTTGTTATTGATTTAATGGGCCGTGAAGTTGCTAGCGTAAACAATATTGCTGCTAACAACTACAGCTTAAACACTGGTTCTTTTGTTCCTGGTGTTTATTTTGTAAACATCACTAACCAAAATGGCGATATCGCTACTAAGCGTTTTATCATCAAATAATTTGTAGACCTTAAGGTCTTTCATCAAAAAGGGGCTGTCTCGAAAGAGATAGCCCCTTTTTGTTTTATACTTGAACCGAAGAAGTATAATTTATAAGATAGATACAGCTTCCAATATTTTTGTATCTTTCTGCAATTAGGAGCGCAACAATGAAAAACTGGGAAATAATAGACAATAAACTCTGCAAAACTTTTGTTTTCAAAGATTTTACGGCAGCTATGAGTTGGATGGTGAGAGCGGGTTTTATGATAGAAAAGTTAAACCACCACCCAGAATGGACCAATGTATACAATAAAATAGAGGTAAAACTTACTACCCACGACGCTGGAAATAGGGTTACCGATAAAGATTATGAGTTGGCAGCGGCCTTAGACCAACTTTAAACGCTAGCCTTCCTTTCCTATGCATTTTTTGTTCAACGGAGAATTTCCAGATCCTCGCGCCACAGATGCCGAAGGTTTACTTGCCATTGGAGGAGATTTGCTGCCAGAAACTTTGGTAAAGGCCTACAGCATTGGTGCCTTCCCTTGGTATAATGAAGATGACCCCATTCTTTGGTGGTGCCCCGATCCAAGATTGGTTTTATTTCCGGCAGAAATAAAGGTAAGTAAAAGCATGAAACAAGTGCTGAAGAAAGGTGATTTTAGCTTTTCAATGGATTCCTGTTTTGAAGAAGTCATCCAAAATTGTAGAGACTTAAGGCTAGATGAAGGAACTTGGATCAGCCCGGAAATTGCTGCAGCCTATACCACCATGCACCATTTGGGTATTGCTCATTCTGTTGAGGTTTGGTTAAATGAAGAATTGGTTGGGGGCTTTTATGGACTCCAATTAGGCAAAGTGTTTTTTGGAGAAAGTATGTTTAGCAAAGTGAGTAATGCCAGTAAAGCAGCCCTTATTTATTTTTGTCTACATTGTTTGCGCGAAGGAATACAGGTAATAGATTGCCAACAATCAACTCCACATCTCATGAGTTTAGGTGCCAAAGAAATTAGCAGAGATAATTTTCTGCAACTATTAGAAAAATACCTTGTTGATTAATCGTACGCTCCGCGAAGTTCATTCACCCTGTTTGCATCGAGGCGAATAAAGATGAAGAGCAAAATGGTAAAGCTTAATAAGGCCGAACCACCATAGCTAATAAAGGGTAGGGGAATTCCAATAACAGGCATGAGACCTAGGGTCATACCCACATTAATAACAAAGTGAAAGAATAAAATGCATACTACACTGTATCCATAAATACGGTTGAATTTTTGCCGCTGCCGCTCTGCCATAACAAGCAATCGGAAAAGGAGGTAAATGTATAGGATAACAAATAAAACAGAGCCAGCAAAACCGTATTCTTCGCCAATGGTACAAAAGATAAAGTCGGTGCTTTGTTCTGGTACAAACCTAAATTTGTTTTGGGTTCCTTGCAAAAATCCTTTGCCCCATAAACCACCGCTACCAATGGCTATTTTGGATTGTTGCACATTATATCCGGCCCCTTTGATATCAACTTCTTTTCCTAACAATACATTGATACGCGTGCGCTGATGGGCCTGCATGACATTGGCAAATACATAGTCAATACTACTTACCATTAATCCTGCAACCATTACGGTTCCAATGGTAAGCCAAATCAATTGGGTGGTACGACGTACCAGAAGCAAAAACAAAACAGCCAATACCGATAAGCCAATGATAATATACAAAGGCTTTATAAGCAAAGCGAGAATGGCCAGTACGCCCAACATAAAGCCCACCAATAATATCCAACCTGGCAATCCTTCTCTAAACAACACCAAAATAAATGCGGTAAAAACTAGGGTTGAACCGGTTTCATTTTGTAAGAGAATGATGAGCATGGGAAGAATGAGAATAGCCGCACTGATTATTTGGACCTTTCGGTCTTTCTCATAATTTACATTATACCCACTCAAAAATTTGGCGAGTGCCAATGCCGTTCCAAACTTGGCAAATTCTGCAGGCTGTATACGCATGCCTCCAATTTCAATCCAACTAGAGGATCCATTAACCGTAGTACCTACTACCAACACAGCCAACAACATCACAATGGTAATTCCATAAATAGGGTAGGCAAAGGCATAAAAGAACTTTTCATCAATCAAGAGAATCATCAATCCCACAAAAGACGAAATGCCAATCCAAATCAATTGTTTTCCATAGTTTTCTGAGGTGTCCCAAATATTGGGATGGATGTCTTTATACACCGAAGCATAAATGCAAAACAAACCTGCTATTACCAAAATGTAATAGAGCATGAGGGTAATCCAGTCTATTCTACTTGGTTTTGGTTGCTGTACTGTCATTGCGGTGGGTTAAATTTCCTTTTAACATTCTTTCAAGCAATGCTTTGCGGGTATCATGTTTACCTGTTAAATATTGCTCCATCATTAAGCTGGCAATAGGTGCTGCCCAAGTGGCTCCAAATCCAGAATTTTCTACCACAACGGCTATGGCAATTTTGGGATTGGTTTTGGGAGCAAAAGCAAAAAAGATGGAGTGGTCTTTTCCATGCGGGTTTTGCGCTGTTCCTGTTTTACCACAAATTTCAATGCCTGGTATTCTGGCAACATATGCCGTACCATGTTCAATTACATCTTGCATGCCATCTATAACCACTGGGAAATACGAAGTGTCTATGGTTGTCCAATGTTTGGTATTAAACGCTGGATTGGGGTTGGCATGGTTGTTTATTTTTTTAACAATATGGGGTGTAATATAATACCCTCTATTTGCTACCGCAGCAGTGGCGTTTGCCATTTGCAATGGGGTAATACCTAATTCTCCCTGACCAATTCCCATGGAAATGGTAGTTAATGCTTGCCATCTATGTCGACCATAAATTTTATCAAAATAAGTTGCCTTTTTAAGCACTCCCGGACCTTCGCCATATAAATCAATTCCCAAAGCATGGCCCATACCAAAACTATAGGCATGTTTATAAAACTCATTGTAGGCATCTTCCACATGTTTATACCTAGGGTTGTTAATGATGCTACGGTATACCTGACAGAAATAGGCATTACAACTCACTGCAATAGCACCTCTTAAAGCTAGTGGTGAGCCGTGTGCATGGCAACCCACAAATAAATAACCGTGGTGGCAACCATAAGATGTTGCTGGCGTAAGCACTTTTTCTTGCTGACCCATTAAACTCATAATGATTTTAAAAATAGAACCCGGAGGGTATGGAGCAGAAATGGGTCGGTTAAACAAAGGTTTGTCCTTGTCTTTTAGCAACTCCATGTATTTGTTACCTCTTTCTCTACCTACGAGTAAATTTGGGTCATAAGTAGGCGTACTTACCAATGCCAATACTTCGCCCGTTTTAGGTTCAATGGCAACTATACTTCCCATTTTGTTTTGCATGAGCTCTTCGCCCAAAGCCTGCAATTTCTGGTCGATACTCAGGTGTATGTTTTTACCCGCTATAGCAGCAGTATCAAATTCTCCGTTTTTATATCTTCCTTGGGAACGGTTTTTTGAATCAACTAAAACATATCGAGTTCCTTTTATACCACCCAATTCTTTCTCATATATTCTCTCCACGCCACTGATACCAATAAAATCGCCCATTCTATAGTACCCATTGCTTTTTTCAATATCTCTATCGGTTACCTCACCAATATACCCCATTACATGCGCGGCATTTTTGTGCTTATATTTTCTATCGGTTCGAACCTCCACAAAAAAGCCTTGAAAATCGAATAACTTTTCTTGGAATGCGGCATAGGTAGGAATGGTAATTTGTCTCTGGAATACAATGGGCTTCCATGGACTATAACCCTTCTGGCGTTTTAGTCGGGCAAAGGTTGAAATGAATTCTTCCTTGTTCATATTTAATACCCTGCAAAACTCTAAAGTATCCAGGTTTTTAATTTGATCGGGTATACAGGATAAATCATAAATGGCATCATTGTAAACCAACAATTCACCATTACGGTCATATATCAAACCCCTGGCTGGATATATGGTTTGCTCTTGCAATACATTATTTTGTGCGTAAAACACATAACTCTCATCTACCACTTGTAGGTAAAACAAGCGGGCAATGTATATCAGTGCTACGCTTATAAAAATGATCAAAAGCGTACGTTGTTTTTCAAAGTTGTTCATTTACCTCTGATTGTTGGATCTGTAAAACAATAATTGTCCTAAACCAATGATGATAACGGTGAAAAGTGCGCTAGATAAAACCCTAAACAGGGTTCTGAAAAACTCTTGGAAACTATATATCTCTAGGTAAAACAAAAACACATGGTGAATGAGGGTCATGATAATTACATAAACCAGAAACCACACCAACCCTTTTCTGCTTACAGTGGGTTCAATTCTGCCATCAAAATCTTCTTTGCTACAAGCAAACTGCAAATAAAAATTACGAAGATAACCCATCAAGCCTGTTGCTGCCATATGCAGGCCGGGAGTACTGCTAAACGTATCCATTACCATGCCTGTAAAAAACGATAGCAATACCACCATCCATGGTTTCATAGAAACAGGCAAGCTTAGAATAAACAAAATATAGATATAAGGGTTCACATAAGTGCTCAACTCAATATTGTTGATCACCAATAATTGAATTAATAGGATCAACAAAAACTTTACTATGTTTAAGATAAAATCAATTATCACCTTTTAAGTTCCCTTCTAAAGTTTGTTGTTCCAATTTCATCATGTTGCGAATCACATATACATTTTTGAGTGTAGAGAAATCTGTATACAGTTCTACCTTGATGTTGTGAAAATTATCGCCTGCTTCCAAAGAGTGGCTGTATATGCGGCCTACAGGAATTCCTTGCGGAAAGAGTTTAGAATAATTACTTGTTACCACTTCATCATTGGTAGCAATGGGTACATGTTTGTTTACGTACTTTAAGCTCGAGAATTTTGGGTCATCACCATTCCATTCTAAAGAACCAAAAGCATTGTTCTTTTTAAGCATACAACTAATTTTGGTATTGCCATTTAAGGCAGAGCGAATAGTTGCAAAATGTTTGGAAACACTGGTTACAATTCCTACAACTCCGTTGCTGGTAATAACGCCCATATCTGGTTCAATGCCATGAATGGCTCCTTTATCAATGGTTATATAGTTGTTGCGTTTGGTAATAGAGTTGTTCACCACATTGGCAGATATATATTCATATTGCTGCTTGTACATGGTATCATTGATATATGTTTGGGTAAAGCCACTTTGGTAATAGGCATTTAACATTTGGGCACGTAAGCGGGCATTCTCTGCTAACAAACTATCGTTGATATTTCGTAAGCCAAAATAATTGGTGGTGCTATTAACAGATTCATAAAAACCACTTGCCACACCGCCTGTAAAATTCAAGAAACTGGCTCTTTGGTAATTGTTGTATTGGTACAAAATAACAAACGAAAACAATTCCAGTAAGAAGAAGAGAATAAAGGTGTAATACTTGTAAAAGAAGAATATCAGGTTTCTCATGTCTTCTTATTGCTGCTTTTCAACTTAGCACGGGTGCCAAGTATTAGGTCATGAGGAATTTGTGGTTCTTCAGATTTTTAAGTGCCATACCTGTGCCTCTTACTACTGCTCTCAATGGATCTTCGGCCACGTGAACAGGTAGTTTGGTTTTGGTAGCAATACGTTTATCTAAACCTCTTAGCAAGGCACCACCTCCGGTGAGGTATAAACCTGTAGAGTAAATATCTGCAGAGAGTTCTGGTGGCGTTAGTTCTAAGGCACGTAAGATAGCTTCTTCAATTTTAGAAATAGACTTATCTAATGCAGAAGCAATCTCTGAATAACTTACGGTAATTTGTTTAGGAATACCTGTCATCAAATCTCTTCCATTTACAGCAAAATCTGGTGGTGGGTTGTCTAATTCAGGAAGGGCTGAACCTACTTCAATTTTGATACGTTCTGCTGTGCGCTCACCTACCAAAAGGTTGTGTTGTCTGCGCATATAATCTAAAATATCTTCGGTAAATTCATCTCCAGCCACACGAATACTTTGGTCGCACACAATACCTGCTAAGGCAATAACCGCAATTTCTGTGGTACCACCGCCAATATCAATAATCATGTTACCCATAGGTTCAAACACATCTATACCAATACCAATAGCCGCAGCCATTGGCTCATGAATAAGGTATACCTCTTTGGCACCTGCACGTTCAGCACTGTCTTTTACCGCACGTTTTTCAACCTCAGTAATGCCAGATGGAATACAAATTACCATGCGTTGCTGTGGCTTAATGAACTTGCTGGTTTGTGGTATCATGTTAATCATGCCACGAATCATGTGCTCGGCAGCTTGGAAATCTGCAATAACTCCATCTTTTAATGGACGTATTGTTTTGATATCCTCGTGCACTTTGCCATGCATTTGCTGTGCCTGACTGCCCACCGCAATTACGTTTCCGTTTCTACGGTTTACGGCTATGATAGATGGTTCATCTACAACCACCTGGTCTTTATGTATAATCAGCGTATTGGCCGTTCCTAGGTCAATTGCTAGATCCTGTGTTAAGAAGCTAAATGCGCTCATTTAATCTTGTCTTTCCTTTGCAAGGTTTATTTCCACTGCAAAATAATAATTATTCGTTTAAAAGAATGAAAAGTTTTACCTCATTTCAAGAGGGTTATCAACAAGCAGTGTTCGCCAAAAACAACTGATGGTATCAATGGGTGGTCTTAGTGTTTAAAATGCCTGATACCGCTAAAGTACATAGGCATGCCATGCTGCTCGCAATATTGAATAGAAGCATCATCTTTAATAGAACCTCCTGGTTGAATTACTGATAAGATGCCTTCATTTCTGGCAATTTCTACACAATCTGGGAAAGGAAAGAATGCATCACTGCTCATGCTGGCGTTGTTTAAATCGAAACCAAAGGCTTTTGCTTTGGTAATGGCATGTCGTAAGGCATCTACACGTGAGGTTTGTCCGCAACCAATTCCTAATAATTGTTTGTTATTCGCCAAAACAATGGTGTTCGATTTGGTGTGCTTCACAATTTTATCTGCAAACAATAAATCCTCTATTTGCGCTTGGGTAGCGCTGTGCGAGGTTACTGCTTTTAAATCGCTGGCTTTTAAAACAACGAGGTCTCTGTCTTGTACCAATACGCCATTTAAAACCGAGCGAACAGTTCTGCTTTGAGGCAATTTGCCTGTTTGCTGCAATAAAATACGGTTCTTTTTTCCTTGTAATAATTCCAGTGCTTCAGGCTCATAAGCTGGGGCAATCATTACTTCCAAAAATATTTTGTCCATCTCTTTGGCAGTAGCCAAATCAACGGTTCTGTTCATGGCTATGATACCGCCAAAAGCAGATACCGGATCGCCTGCTAAAGCATCGGTCCATGCTTCCATTAAGGTGTTTCTGCTGGCAACTCCACAAGGATTGTTGTGTTTAATAATTGCTACTGTACACTCTTCAAAATCTGAGAGCAAATTTACTGCGGCATCTACATCTAAAAGGTTGTTATACGACAATTCCTTGCCATGTAATTGATTCAAAATTTGGTGGAGTGAACCAAAGTAAAAACCTTTTTGATGAGGGTTTTCAC
This sequence comes from uncultured Bacteroidota bacterium, assembly GCA_903834625.1. Taxonomy (GTDB): domain Bacteria; phylum Bacteroidota; class Bacteroidia; order UKL13-3; family UKL13-3; genus B1. The sequence goes on along the minus strand of CAILJQ010000106.1, from coordinate 14,234 downwards.
CATATCTCAAAGTTGTTCCTTCATCAATACTTACACGCAAAGCTGGTATTTCTTGAGAAGTGTTGAAGTAATTAAAAATAGCGGTATCGTATCCAGAAGTTACTTGAAATGCCCTTGCTGCAAATGATTTGCGTTGATCCAAGGTGCTTGAAGCTGCTTGCTGGGTAAGAATATCTAACACCTCAGGATATTGATTGGTGTGAGAAACAATCCAACTGTGCTTAAAATTTTTGGCTGCTGCTCTTATCAATGAAACACCGCCAATATCAATCTTTTCAATAATCTTCGACTCGTCTGTTGTGCTTGCTAAGGTTTCCTCAAATGGATAAAGATCCACCATTACTAAATCGAATAAGGGAATTTCAAACTCATTCAATTCTACCAAATCATTTGCTTCTTCTCTTCTTGCTAAAATTCCACCAAATATTTTTGGATGCAAAGTTTTTACCCTTCCGCCCAAAATACTTGGGTAACCTGTTAAGGTTTCTACTTTGTGAACTGGGATTCCCAGTTTTTCAATAAATTCTTGTGTGCCTCCTGTAGAGTATATATTTACTCCGTTGGCATGAAGAGCTTGAGCAATAGGGGCGAGACCGTCTTTGTAAAAGACTGAAATTAAGGCGTTTGAAATTTTGCTGGAAATAGACATGGATTCGTGTAAATGGAGCGGCAAAGGTAGCAAACCTTAGGTAGAAATTTTAAGCAATGTGCCTAAATTGTGAAATAAAAATTAATCTTGGTTCAGACCGAACAAAACCTTGTCTATGGTTGCAGGTACATGAGCTTGTTCTAACTGGTGAATGTACTGCGCAATTTCTTCTACCGAATTGTTGGGAGATAGCGGACAAGTGAATTGTTCAATGATGGCCCCTTCATCGTAATGGGCATTCACATAATGAATGGTAATGCCTGTTTCATGCTCTCCTGATGCTTTAACCGCTTCGTGTACAAAATGTCCGTACATTCCTTTTCCTCCAAATTTGGGTAACAAGGCTGGGTGTAAATTCACTATCTTTTGCGGAAAAGCATCTACCAAATAAGCGGGCACTTTCCATAAAAAACCCAAGAGGGCAATTAAACTAGGTTGATAGCTTCGAACCAAGTCCAAGAAATAGGCTGGGTCGTTAAATTGACTGCGATTGAACAATACCACAGGGACATCAAATTCCTTCATTTTTTCAATGACTCCGGCAGTTGGGTTGTTACAAAACAAAGCCACCACTTCAACCTCCTTGTTATGCTGGTAATGTTTGCATACGTTCACCGCATTGCTGCCACTTCCACTTGCAAACAATATCAAGTTCTTCTTCATTAAAATCCTAGCTCTTCTTTAAATATTTTTCTGAATAGCGAGTCGGCATTGGCATTGCCATTAAAGCGCTCTAAGGGAATGCTGCTGATGACAAAATTGGTTTTGTTGGCAGGTAAACTAAAACGTTTTGCGAGCACCGCCGACTTCCCTGTCCAAGCGATAGGTGATTGTCCGGTTTTGCTCTCAATAATGCCGCCATAATAAAGCGAATCATAGCCCACAGTACTAGTATTTTGGGGTATTTCAAATGGTCGGGCACTGGCAATAATTTGCGTAGATTTTATAAATGGCCAATTGTTTTGAACCGGATTTACCGTAGCATTTATATTCACCCTAAACACTGAAGCTGGAGGGGGATTTACCAAATTTTTAATAGGTGTCCAATCTAAGAAATTTGAAAGTGGATCAAAACTAGAGTTGATGGCTACACTCATAAACAATACGCCGCCCCCATTAAAAAATTCAGTGGTAGTTCTTTGTCCAAATGGAAAGGAGAAATTGGCATCATCGCCAAACCAAACAATCTTTTTGAAGAGGGCAAATGTTTTGCTTTGCGATTGAAAATCTGGTTGCAACTGGGTGTAATTTAAGTTCACTACCTCGGTAGCTTGCATGGTGTCGAATACAGTAGTACCAATGCCTTTGAGGTTATTGGCATAGTAATTCTGAACAAATATTTTGTTGCTGTTATAGGCGTTGATGAGCAGTACTTCTGAGCTAACTTTTTTCACCCAAATAGCAGGTGCGGCCGTATATCCAGATTTAGATAAAGCTTTGTCTACTATTCTCAAATATACTTGGTTGGTTGCATTGTGTTTTAACCCTTTTACTGCAGCACTCAAAGCATTGGTATTGCCATTGATGAAAATCCTACAATCACCTGAATCCGCAGTAGGGGTAGTGCTTTGAAGCAAGAAAGAGGTACATGTTCCTGGTAAAATAAAGGGCGATGCAAGCGTATCGTTTATATACAATTCGTATTGAAAAATATCTTCCACACCATCTGGGTCGTTGCCTAAAATGGTATATTTTAATACTGGAAAAACAGTGGTTGGGTTCTGAGAAGGTATTCCTGCAATGGGTTGTGAAAAGATGAATTTCACCTCAGGTTTAGAGTTCTTGATAGGGTATAAGGTAGAGGCTGGCGTAGGATCTTTTCTTCCCAAATTATCAATAGCTCTAACATAAACAACTACATCAGCACTGTCTTGTCCGGGAGGTATTTTCACCAAAAAGGTGCTGTCTTGTGTTTTGGTAAAATGCCAGGTAAGCATTTCATCTGTAGATACTTCATATCCTATAATATAGCCACCTTCTGAGTTGCCCCACCAATTGGCATCCACAAGAGTAGTTAACCTATTTTCTCCTGTTCTATAAATGGTATCTACCGCCATAAAAGTTTCAGGGTAGGGAGTTTCGCGTTTGTTTCCCTCAAAGCCTTTTTTACAGGCTATCAAGCTACTAAACACTACAATGGCAATAATGAGATTTTTCAACATATAGAATCTTAACCTGCTTCAAACTTACGAGAAAGCAATGTTTTAAAAAAGTAGATGCGAGCTGTTCACAGAAAGATTATTTCTGATCCAATTCACTGCGTAACAAGAGCATTTTTAAGGCGGTTTCTGCAGCCTCTATTCCTTTATTGCCATGTTTGCCCCCAGCACGTTCTTGGGCCTGCTTCAGGTTATTGGTGGTGAGTACACCAAAAATGATGGGCTTGCCTGTTTTCAATCCAACCTCGGTAATACCATTGGCACAAGCATCGCAGATGAAATCAAAATGACGGGTCTCGCCTTGTATCACACAACCAATGGCAATAACAGCATCCACCTTTTTGTTTTCTGCCATCCATTGTGCTGCCAAGGGCAATTCAAAGGTTCCGGGTACGGCTTTACAAATGATTTGCTGCGCTTTTATTCCATGCTGCTTTAGGTAATCTATGGCTGCATCGCGCATAGAATAAGTAATCGCCTCATTCCAATCTGCTACTACCAAGGCAATGGTGAATTTCTTGTTTTGTTTCGAGCCTTTAAGTGTGGTGGTCGATAAGTTTTTTAAGGATGTTGCCATAAAGATAAGGTTCTTTTAAAATGCAAAGGCACCAAGGAATAATGTATCCTTGATGCCTTTCCAATTTCTATATAATGAAAATTAGTTTCCTTTTGCAGCCGTAGCGCGGGCAATATACTTGTCTATATCTTGCGCTTCACTTGCATCACTGAATTCGTTTTTGATTTTCTCGTAGGCACGAATAGCATCATCATATTCTTTCAATTCTTCAAAAGCTAAACCCGCTTTTTTCAAGAAAATAGGAGCAGTTAATTTGTTTTTGCTCATGCCAGCAGCTTTCATGTATAAGCCAGATGCTTTGTCGATGTCTTTCAACTCTACATAAGCATCACCTTTTAAACCAGTAGCCAATGGACCAACCAATTCATTGTCGGTGCTAAATTTGTCTAACTGGTCAACAGCATTTTGGAATTCTCCTTTACGCATGAAACAAACACCTGCATAATAATGCGCCATGTTACCCGCTTTGGTTAAACCATATTCATCGGCAATGGCTTCAAATCCCATGATGTCGCCAGCCCCTTTTAATGCCAAATCAAAACTGTCTTTTTCAAACCAGTTCTGTGCTTGAAAGATGGCTGCTTGCGCTTCTTGCTCTTTAGGTTCAATGTAAAATTTGTTGAAACCAAAATATCCTCCAACAACCGCTAATACAGCGATAATGGCAATGTTTATTTGCTTTTTGTAGGTAAAATAAATGTTCTCTACCTTATGGGTGGTTTCAATAAGGGTGTTGTCAATTTCTAAGTCGGCTTTTTTTTCTTCTTTGTGCTCCATCTGAGTTACGGGTCTTACTATTCTTTGATAAAGGGATAATTCGGTTCAAAATATATGTGGTTGTATAATTCAGCAGCATCTGGATAAGGAGATGCTTCTGCAAATTCAACCGAGTCGCTCACAATTGCATTGACTTTTTCTTCAATGGCTTCTAAGTCGGCAACACTGGCATATTTCTTCTTTAATATGGCTGCACGCACTTGTTCAATTGGATCCTGATTTTTATATTCTTCTACTTCTTCTTTGGTGCGGTATTTAGCAGGGTCGCTCATACTGTGTCCGCGGTAACGGTAGGTTCTAATTTCTAATAGGGTTGGTCCTTCGCCTTTTCTGCCTCTTTCTGCAGCTTCAGCAACCGCTTTGTGAACAGCTTCAGCATTCATGCCATCCACAGAGGCAGAAGGCATTTCATAACTTTCACCTATTTTATACATTTCACGCACATTGGTGGTTCTTCCTACAGAAGTTCCCATGGCGTATCCATTGTTTTCTATAACAAAAATAACAGGCAACTTCCATAACATGGCCATGTTAAAGGTTTCATGTAATGCTCCTTGTCTGGCTGCGCCATCGCCAAAATAACAAACGGTAACTTGGTCGCCACCGCGGTACATATCAGCAAAAGCAATACCTGCACCTAATGGAATCTGTCCGCCAACAATACCATGTCCGCCAAAGAAGTTGTGTTCTTTGCTAAACATGTGCATGCTACCGCCTTTTCCTTTAGAACAGCCTGTTTCCTTGCCATACAACTCAGCCATTACTTCGCGGGCAGAAATGCCACAAGCCAAAGCATGCGCATGGTCGCGGTATGCAGTGATAATCCTGTCTTCTTTCTTGAGGGCACTCATGGTTCCAGCCACAACGGCTTCCTGACCAATATATAGGTGACAGAATCCTTTAATTTTCTGTTGCCCATACAATTGAGCTGATTTCTCCTCAAACCTGCGCATGAGCATCATTTGCTCAAACCAGTTCAGGTATGTTTCTTTCGTAAATTTGTCTGTTGCCATTTTTTGAGAATTGCAAAAGTATACAAAATATTACTTTTGACAAGTATTCTTTGTGCGCTGAAAATCAACTGATAATAGTTTTTTGACGGAAGCAGCCCCTCATTTCCTAAATTGCGCCAATGTTTCTCAGCGAACTTTCCCTAAGGCAGTTTAAGAATTACCGTATGCGTACTTTTCGGTTCAACCCGAAAATAAATATTTTTTATGGCAGCAACGGCGCGGGTAAAACCAATGTTTTAGACGCGCTGCATTATTTATCTGTTACCAAAAGTTATTTTAATTCGGTTGACCACCAGCAAATTTTGCGGGGCGAGCAATATTTTGTGGTAGAAGGGAAATTAAATACCGATGAAATTGAAAAAGATTTGCGATTGGTTTTTCAGAGAGGTATAGGCAAATCAATGCAGGTAAATAACAACGAACTTGAAAAGTTCTCTGAACATTTTGGCACTTTGCCCGTGGTAATGATTGCGCCGGGTGATATTCAGCTTATTTATGAGGGCAGCGAGGAACGCCGTAAATTTGTTGACATGATTATTGCCCAATGCGATCGTGTGTACTTACATGAGTTAGGTACTTACCAACGTACCCTCGATCAACGCAATAAATTACTGAGAGATTTTTACGAAAACCGTTACCGAAACCGCGAGTTACTTGATGTATACAATGAACAATTAGGTAAATCTGGCACCTATATTTTTTCGGCTCGAACCAAATTCATGGAGCAATTCAAACCTTTGTTTTTGGAAAATTATAAACGGATTTCTACCAATAAAGAGCAGGTAAACTTAAGTTACGAATCCGACTTAAGTAAAACAGGCTACCCACAAATTTTGCAACAAAGCGAACAAGCCGATTTTGATTTATTGCGCACCACAAAAGGCATTCATAAAGATGATTATTCTTTTATGTTAGAAGACCAAGCACTCAAAAAGTTTGGTTCGCAAGGACAACAAAAATCTTATATCATCTCCCTTAAGTTGGCTCAATTTCAATACCTCGAAAAAACAAAAGGGTTCAAGCCTTTGCTTCTGTTAGATGATATTTTTGAAAAGTTGGATTTAAACCGACTCAAAGAGTTGTTCCATTGGATGGCACAAGGTGAATTCGGACAGGTATTTGTGACAGATACCCAACAAGCTCGTTTAGAGGAAATGGTGAGTGAGCACCACTTAGATGCCAATTTTTTTGAAATCGTAGACGAGCTTAACGCCTAGGTTCAGACCGATTATAACTTCAAAATTTTAAGGGTATATATGCCTAAATGTGCCGAGTTGGCTGTTAAAAAATAGAGGCCTGGTTCTGCATTTGGCAAGCTAATATAACATACATTTCCTTCTTGTACCATGTTTGCCTCCATCTGTTTTCCTTGTAAGTTCATTACCCTAAATTGGGTGCCTTCTTGGCTCAATTTACCACTTACCATAAAACTTTCTGTAAATGGATTTGGGTATACAGTTAAGTCTATTGGGCCTGTGCTTTCCTTTAGGTTATTATCTACTATTTGGGTTTCGGTTTGAACCAAAGACGATTTCAATAAACCATTGGCGTAAAGTTGCAATCCACTTATTTTGATGTTACCTGGATTGGTTCTTTTCATGGCTGTATAAGTAAGTGTCATTCTGCTAACAAGTGCTGGAATGGTAAGGGTATAGCTGTATTCTGTAAATGTAGCAGTATTGGCCGGCACAACAAGAAGGGTGCTTTGGTTGGTTTCTGGGAAACTTATTGTAACACGAACCGAGTCGCCCACCATTCCTTTGGTAGAGAGAAGTAAAATATTGCTGCCTTTTTCTAAGCCTCCTAAATTCTGGGTGGTAGCTAATGTGCCATTGCTGTTTCTGCTGTATGAACAATTGCCACTGAAGCTGGTTCCATCTGTTGTATCAAAGCTGGCAGCTGGTGAACTGTATCCATCTGGAACGCCGTTTTTATTAAGGTCTTTGTTTAAAGCAGGAATCACATTTACAAAGGGATTAGGAATACTATCATATAAATAACTTGCCCATTGAGCCATGGTTCTTACAGGTATTCCGTGGGTGTTACACCAATTTAAGATAGAATCGCAACGTTGCAAATAAGCTGTTCTTCCTCCTGTCATGTTGTACATCATACTCAATCCAAAACTGCTGTGATGCTTGGCGCTGTTATCTGCAATAGTTCCTATAATGCTTAAAGCACTGGTGTTTTCTTCTTTAAAATCTGGACCATGAAAAGCAAATTGTTTGTCGTTGCCGGTATTCACTTCATTATAGCATTTAAAGGCTGTGGCTGTATAAACACCACCCGCTACAAATCCATGTAAATTGCCAAAAAAGGCTTTTGCTTCTGCACGGTTCAACATGGCATAATTTCCACTGGGTTGTAGAAAGGTAACTGGTCTTGGCAAACCCAATGAGTCTAAAATATATCGGGTTCTATTCATCAATAAAAACAATGCAGACGCGCTGGGTTTTATATCATACTGAGTAACCCTATGGTGTGCCAATCCGGTTTGTATGCCCAAGTTTACTGTTTCTCCCCAATAACTTTGTAAGGTTAATGTATCGGGGTCGTTCATGTTTTTATTTAATAAATTGGTATAGGTATAAGTTTGGTTGTTATAAGGCAAATAGATATTGGAGAAATAAACAGGCGCACCCATGGTTTTCCATTCGCCGTTGTTTTGTGATATCAATATATTTCCATTCACATTTACCAATCCTTCTAGGGAATAATTACTGGTAATTACCGAATCAATTTTTAAACAAACCTTTTTGCCAGTGAAATGATCTACGCCCGCATTTCCTCTGTAAATATTGGTATCTTGAACCAAGTTCACATTAAAGAAGGCCATGCTATGATCAGGTGTATGATCGGCAATTTCATGTCCGGCAGCAGCCAATTCTTTTAGGGCATTCACTGCAGCAGTATCTCCTATTAACCTCGAAGCATTTATACCCAGGGTAAGCTTTGCATTGTAGGTGGCAAAAGTGTTCAACAACCCGCGCCAATTGGCTGCTGATTGATGGTCTTCTACCCTAAAACAAACACCCCCTGTTTTGTTATAAAAAGCATTGGTAGGAGGGATTGGGGTTACAATAATTGTATCGGTACTGCTGGTATCTGTTGGCAGTGAATCGGTAGGGGTTGTTCCACCTATTACTGAAATCGTAAAACTATCGGTGAGTAACTGTCCGGAGCTATAAGCAAATAAATGATAAATGCTATTTACACGCGGAGCAGCAACAAAGTTCTGGCCAGTTAAGTGCACATAACTTCCGGCTTGATTACAAACGATGGTTGCGCTATCAAAGTTGAGGGCTATTGTGGTTTGTAAAGTGTCACCCAAGTTTATTTCATGTGCTATAGATTCAAACCTAAACCAAGCTTGGTCAATCTGCCCATCTGGATTACTCACGGTAATAAGTACTGAATCTTTTCCTGTATAAAAGGCTCTTTCGGTTTGAACCAATAAAATTCTGTTGGTGCTATTAAAAGAAAAGGTATGCCCAGGTAAGGTACCTATTTGAAAACTCAAATCACTTAATGGGAAATACCCATCATTGGTGTTGCCATCAAGTGGGATAATGGCATAAGCTTCCGTTGATTTTTTTTGTTGCAAGTAACCTTTGTTTAAAACCGGCATAGAAGATTTACGCATCACCATACCGCACATTTTTGCAGCTCCTGGCACCGTTCTTTTTAATAAAATCCAACTCACATTCACACGCGTAATGTTTGCGGGTATGTTTATGATTTTAGTTTGTAGTGTCCATTCATCTGTGTTGGCGGCGAACATGACCATTTGTGTAGGTAAGGCCATTTCTGGATAAGTAATAACCATCCTAATAGAATCACCACTTTTACCTTTGGTATACATGCTCACCAAATTGCTTCCTTTTTCTAATCCACCCAAATTGCTGATGCTGGCCAAAGAAGCATTGTTATTGGCAGATGAAAAGCACTTGAATCCACTTGCAGCTACCCCATCTGTTGCATCATATAAACTGTTTGTGTTGTAGCCATCTGGAAAGTTGTTGTTATTTAAATCTCGGTTCAGCGCGGGTAATACATTGGCTGCTTGGTTGGGGATGCTATCATATAAAATACTTGCCCATTGCTTATATGTTCTAATAGGAATATTGTTTTGGATACTCCAATTTAAAACACTGTCAACCCTTGCCAAAAAAGTGCTCCAACCTCCTTGAACGTTGGTCATGTGGCTTAAACCAAAACTATGGTAATGCCTTGCAGAGCGGTCGGAAATGATATTAATTAAACCTTGGTAATTATTAGATTCTTCATAAAAATCGGGTCCTTGTATACTAAACCTGCGGTTGCTAAATGAATCTACTTCATTATAGCATTTTTGGGCAGATAATATGTTTACTGCACCAGCAGTGTATGCTACTTGGTCGGCAAAAGATTTAACTTCAAATCGGTTCAACAAAGCATAATTTCCTCCTGGCTGAATCCAAGTTGTAGGAGCAGGTAAGCCATATTGAGCAAAGAGTTGTTTGCTTCTTTGAGCCAACAATACATTGGCTTGGGCGTTGCTTCTTACATCTACAGTTCCAATGCGGTGGTAAGGGATATTATAGGCAGTATCATTTTTCCAAGTTTCTTGCCAATAGGTTTGTAAAACCAAGGTGTCGGGGTTACTCGCGTTTTTGTTTTGAACCGAGGTATAAACTGCATATTGATTTCTGTTAGGTAAATAAACAAGGGCATAATATGGGTTTCCATTTATGCCCACAAAACCACCATTATTGGTACTAATAAGTTTGTTTCCAATTAAATTTACTGGGGTTTCACCCATAAAGGATTCTGTAAATGGGGCGTCTACTTTTAAACATACCTTGGTGCCATTGATATGGTCAACTGCAGGGTTTCCGCTGAAAGCACTTGTATCTGCAAGGGTTTTAACGGTAAAAAATCCCATATGATGGTCGGGCGTATGGTCCATGAGTTCATGTCCAGCCGCTGCAATTTCTCTTAAGGCATTCACCGCAGCAGTATCATTAAATAACCTGCTGGCATTAATGGCAAGACTAAATTTCTGACCACGTTGGTTGAATACATTGTTCCAATCGCGCCATTTTGCAGCACCTTGGTGGTCGTCTACTCTAAAACAAATTCCCCCTGTTTTAGATTGAATGGGATTTTGAGAAAATGCTGCAAACGCAGACGTAACAATATAGGCAACAAGTACAAATCGTTTCATAGACATATTTATCAATAAACATGCTCGAGAAAGTTGAATGGGTATACTCCCTCAAGCTAGCGCAATATAAATATTATTTACACAGAAACAACTAACATTTAGGTGTATAAATACCTGAAAGTATGTATGATAGGCCTATTTATGGTGTTGTTAAATGTCGTCGAACATGTAAATTAGACCGTGTACGCAGGCATATTTTACAATTTGGGCCACGCTTTTTAGCCCAAGTTTTAATTTTAAAGTTTGAATATAGGTTTCTATGCTTCTCTCAGACAGGATACCGATTGCGTTGGATATTTCTTTATAGGTTAAGCCACAGGAGAGATAATTAATTAGTAAAATTTCTTTGGGAGTAAACTCTAATGGTAACCAATTTTCGTCATTAAGTACCGCGCCTGTTAATGTTTCAAATTTGTTTAGGTGGTCGATATCAAAATACTTTTTTTCTTGTGCTGCTATTTTTAGGGTTAACATGAATTGCGATTTTTCTTTTCTTGTAAAGCCTCTAATACCCGATTTTACAAGTGTGCTTATTTTCGCTGGAAATCCATTGCTTAATAAAATACATTTCAAGCGCATCTCCTGAGGTAAATGGGCTATTACTTCAAGACCAGAATATAATGGCATATAATAGTCGATTAAGAACACATCTGTATGTTGGCATTTGGGCACATTTAGTAAAAATTCCTTGGCTGAAGTATAACGAGCTTGAATTAAGAAATTTGGAAATTCTTTAAGCCACTCGCTCATAATTCTTATATCTATTCTTGAATCATCAACAATAACTAAATCAACTGTTTTTTTTATTTTCATGATAGCAAATGTTGCCAAATATTTGGCCTGAAAATATCGGGATTTCCCGATTTTATGGCTGCTACTTAAATTCTAGTTTGCATAAAAATTAGTTCAACTACATTTAAATAAATGGAAAAAGTATTTCTAGTATCAATTATTGATAGACTAGCAATACAAGTTGTTTGGCTATTTAACTTGGCACATGAAAACAAAATTTAAAAGCCTTCTGCTGCTATTTATGGTTGCAGCATGCAAACAAAATGAGCGCTCTCTAGAAATAAATAGTCAGCCCAAAAACTTGACTGATCGATTGACAAGTTTTTTGAGAGCGGGTAATCCAGAGCCGGGATTTATAGCCTATTATGCTTGGGGAATCTCAGGGCCGTCTGGGAATGCAGTTGATTATAATGGTCATGCCGAGTTTTTTCCTAATTCAAGTCTCAGTGGGTCGATGGTTGATGTTGGGGTTGTTAATTTTGGAACTGTTCAAGTAAACACGGATACTGCCCGTTATGGTACCTATGCTTATAATTTCACCATGCCCAACAAATTGGGTTCGCAAAACGCAAGCCAATGGGGAAGTAATGTAAGTTTTGGAATAACAGGAGGAACAAGCTATAATCCATTTCAAACCAAATTTTATGTTCCCCAAGTGATTTTTTTAGATACGATTCCTTTTGTGTGCAATGGTTCAAATGGCATAAATTATCCTAGTATTTCCAAGTCAAATCCAACAACAGTGCTAAATTGGAATATGGATATTCATAACAAGCAGGTGGCTGTTATTATGTATTATGATGGTGTACAATCTAACAAATTAAATAGTGCTCTTTCTAACAAATCCTTTTCAAATGCATTTATAGTCCCCGACAATGGCTCTTATACAATCAAACCACTTGACATGTTGCCCTATCCTGTAGGGTCAGTGTTAGAGGTTTATGTAGCCAGAGGTAATGATGAAACTTTGAATAATAATGGTAAAGATGTTTATGTAACGGCTAATACTTATGCCAAAAGGACATATATAGTTCTTCAGTGATTTATAAAAAGTGATTCATAGAAACGCCAGGTAAGGAACTTTTTCTTTTCTGGCGTTTTTTGTTTTTGCAGGGAAGATTGCAATCAAACTGCAAAAAAAAAAGACCATCTTATTCAGATAGTCTTTTTAAAGTCGGGGTGGCAGGATTCGAACCTACGACCTCCACATCCCAAATGTGGCGCGATACCAGGCTACGCTACACCCCGATTCCCATAATTAATGGGAGTGCAAAAATAAGGATGTTTGGCAATTATGCAATCAATTGTCAAACTTTCCTGTTAAAAAATCAAACAGGTATTGAAAATGTGTTACTTAAATGTTATTCAGTCTAATTTTTAGAGGATGTTTCAGAAAGTGGGTCAAAAGGAATTTGTAGGAATTTTTTCGGATTCCAATTTCAAAGAAAATAATTAGTTTTGCTCTGCGAAAAAGGTAACACTACTCCACTTTTTTCTTCATAACCTTTCCTTTCATCGAAAAAAGTATTCGTAATGCATCCGCAACTGTTGTCTGTTCGCATTTGGCTCACAGGTTTTATGGCCTTTGTTATTTTGGTTTTGCTTTCACTTGCAGGAGGCTTGGTGAATGATTCCCTTGGTATTGAGAATGGACATTCTAATTTTTTTGATGGCTTACTGATTAAATTACTTTTTACCATTTTGGTCATCTTTTTTGGATTTTTACCCATTTCACTTCCCAACGCCTTTCGAGTTCCCTTGCTCAGAACGTTTGTGTGGGGTTCATTGGTTATTGCCGGAAATCTATGGCCATTAACAATGGATGGTGATTTTTACAAATACCTGCATACATCTAATGGAAATTTGTGTTCGTTATATAATACTTTTTTGCACCTCATTTCTGTGAATGAACTTAATAGTACCTTATGGTTGCATACAGGGGTAATTGGTTTAGGTGTATTTGGCCTGTTCCTTCTTTTTGTAGTAACCTTGGCTAATTATTTTAGTGGTAGGTTATTGATAGAAATTCGCGCATTTAAAGATTAAGATGGTTTTTAGTTTTCGGTTTGAACCCAAATGAAAATCCTTGGTTCAATACGCACCTCTACATTTAAAGAATTGGCTATAAAACAAACTTCATGGGCTTTGTGATGCATTTCTTCAGCTTTTTGTGCCATATGTTCTGTTTCTACATATACCTCTGGTTTGAGGGTGATTGAAGTAAATTTTCCTCCACCTTGTTTGTTTTCCTCCATGATCCCTTCTGCATGATCAGTATATTGATGAATGATTATTCCTTCCAAAGAGCAGACATACAAATAGCTCATTAAATGGCAGGAAGAGACAGATGCCAATAAAAGATCTTCTGGGTTGAGCATCTCTGGTATGCCAACCGCTGCATTGTGTGTGTTTAGTGTGAGCGTAGGTTTTCCAGAAATGGTAATATGATGTGTTCTTGCGTATTTTCTTACATCTTTGTTTGCATGGCCTTGCATAGATTTCCACTCGGAATAGGCTTGAAAAGTATGTTGCTTTTGCATAGGTAAATAGTTAATAAAGTAAATATAATCCTTTTGCGATATTTTGTGCCTATTTGTTGTTTTCAATAGGATAGGACTTTATCTTTACCTACATGAATAAGGCGCTTAGGCTAAATAAAATTGGTTCCAAATGGGTTTTTATTACATTGTTGCTTGTGCTATCAACGCTTTGGATTGCTATGAAACCTTTAGCAGAATCGAGGCTAGATTACCAAGAAACCATGCCTTCATTTTATGAGTTACGACATGGAGATTGGTTCGACAACGCTTGGGTTCGGAAGCCTAAAAATTTAAAAATGCTTCATGAAACGTTTAAGTATTTTGGATACAATAGGTTGTTGCAAAAGGCTATGGTTTCACAAAAGCCTTTAATGTTAGAGCAATTATACATTGAGCGAGATATGTATGAGCTGTTAGATAGTTTGTTGCTTTCATACCGTGATCCTCAATTTAAGGAGAAGTACTACAAACAGTTTTGGCAGCGCCGTGCCTTTGAACGAAACGATAGCATGGTTTATGTT
>CAILJQ010000105.1 GCA_903834625.1 uncultured Bacteroidota bacterium | reverse complement strand
GTCTTCGCTCTGTATAATTACGGATCCAAACTTGCTATCTGGAATGGTTGCTAACATAGGTAGCAACTCATCTGCCAACTCTAAAGAAACAAAATGAACTTGCTTAAAATATTTGGTTGCCAACTTTAAAAAAATCATGTCAACCGCAATAATATGTCCATAGTTTCCCTTGCTGCTGTGTGCCTTTTTAAAGAGGTGTTCGTATTTCAACAAATCTTTTAAGCGTGCATAAGAATACACATACCTTCCATTCTTTTTGTATTGAATGAGTTTATACCAAACAAATAAAAACAACGCCCATAGTTTCATGCTCAAAGAGGGCGCTTTGTCATCAAAATAATTTACTTGGTAACCGGGTAATTCTTTGTTGTTAAATTTAGAAGGATAGGGTGCAATAATTTGCACATCAAAAAAAGGCACTAAGGCATCGTATAAATGAATGGTAGTAGGCGAATACGCCAAATGATGGTTTGGAAAAAATATGCTAACTTTTTGCCTCATGACTCCATCATCAATGCTGCCAATTGCTCAAAACTATAAGCTGGTTTATAGCCTAAAGAGAAGAGTTTACTTGGGTCAGACACCAGCAAATTATATTCAGGTACAAAACCTTTTTTCAACAACACATGGTCTTGCCACTTTAAACCTACTTTTCCAAAACAAACCTTTAACCAATCTTCTATAGAGTAGGCTCGGCCCGAACCAATAACGGCTTCAAACACTTCTTCTTGATTTACCAAAGTATAAATGGCCCTTGCAAAATCCCCTGCAAAGTTCCATTCTTTCTGAACCAAAATATCACCTAATTCTATCTTTTCTTTGCTTCCATCTGCAATGCGTTTCACCGCATCAACTATCATTCTACTTACATGCCTTGGTGTACGTAAAGGACTTTCATGGTTAAAAAAATACCCGCAATACACCTTTAAACCCTTACTCCTATAATACCTTGCAGCATATACAGATTGAATACGTGCAATGGAATACGGACTACTTGCCTCAAACGGTGTTTCCTCATGTATCCTATTGCCTTTATTTTCAAATTGCATGGCACTGCCAGAAATAAATACGCGCGTGTCTTGGCTGTTTCTATATACAGCCTCTAAAATATTGAGGGTTCCTGTTGAGATGGTTTCATGGTTCTCAAACAACACATCATGTCGCGTGGTTGAGTTGGCAGCCAAATGATATACTTCGGTTGGTTGGTATTGTTGAATCAATCCATTTACTAAACCAAAATCTTTGATATCTCCTACATGCCAATTCCCTTCAGATCTAGAAATACCAACTACTTGGTAACCCTTTTCTTCAAGCAATAATTTCAGGTAATATCCATCCTGACCGTTAATCCCAAATATCAATGCAGTTTTCATGTAGATTGAGAATAAAATCTATTGTCGGCAAACAAGGTATTGATTGGTGAATCGGCATATACTCTGTATCCTTTTGCCTTCATAAAGGAAGCTATTTCACTAATGCGGGTTTCCTGATTGTCCATAGAAAACGTAATGCTTTCAACACAAATCAAAGCCGGACGGTGTTTCTCAAAATTCAAACTTTCCAAAATCATCAGGTCTATTCCTTCTACATCTAGTGAAAGAAAATCAATACCTTTTGGAAAATGTGTTTCAATAAGTGTATTAATGTTAACTAATGGAATGCGAATTACTTCTTTTAATTTTTGTCCACCTTTGCTTACCCTAAAATCTGCTTCCTCTTTAGAAAGCGTATTGTGAGAGGCCAATTCAAACACATAAAAATCGGCTTCACTTCTGTTATCAAAAGTAACTCCAGCAGTAATGATATGATCTTTCGGACGGGCTTTTTTTAATGCTGGAATTAGGGTTGGATCGGCCTCAATACAAACCCCCTTTGAACCCCTTTTATAAAACAAAAAAGTGTTGTTTCCAGAAATAGGATCGTTCGTCCCAATATCTAAATAAGTAGGGTGTTGAATATGGTGTTTAAAGAAAAAATAGGCGGCCATAACATCTTCTCCGGCTTGCGAATAAGTGTTCATAAACCTCCATTTGGGAACAACTAAAAAGACTAGGTCTCTAAGCCATTGTATCATCTTATTTCTTTAAGATGGTTACCTCAGGTAATGGGAAAATAAATCCTACACCTTTGTCGATCATTTCTTTTTCACGCTCTACAAACTCTTCTTTGAAATGCCAAGGTAAAACCAAATAATAATCTGGGTTCATTGCCCTACTTTCTGCTTCGCTTATAATAGGAATATCTGTTCCTAAAGTTCTTGCACCATACTTATCTGGATTGCGCTCTGCAGCGAAATCAATCAACTTATAGTCTATGCCACAGAACTGCAAAATGGTATTTCCTTTAGTAGAAGCTCCGTATATATGAATGCGTTTTCCGTCTCTTTTTAACTTACCCAAAAGTGTAATTAACTCTTCTTTGTGCTTGTTAATATTGTCCTGGAAATTTTTGTATGGCTTGTCTGTATCTAACTCCAAATCAAATTCTCTTTGACGGTAGGCATTCAAATTTTCTTGGTAGGAATTTTTCTTAAATTTAAAGTTGTCTTCGTGCGTACAATAACAACGAATACTACCTCCATTTATATCATTATGCTCTATGTTGAACAACTTTAAATTGGCACGTTGCAAAATATTTTCAATTACAGCCAAACTGTAATATTCAATGTGTTCATGACAAATGGTGTCGTATGAATTCATGGCCAACATAGTAGGCATATAACTCATTTCAAAAATCCAAACACCTTCTTTGTCTAAGATATCATGAATGCCTTTGCAAAATCCAACAGGATCTTCCAAATCATAAAACATGGCAATAGATGTAATGGCATCAAATTTCCTTTCTCCCATTTTTTCATTCAACTCGGTAGAAGGAAAAATATCTTGAACCACGGTAGCCTTATCGCCAATTTCTTGGGCTACATCACTTGGGTCAACCCCAAATTTATCATAGCTTTCAGGATAATTGTTTAATAAAGTACCATCATTACATCCAATATCTAAAACCCTAGGATTTTTTGCTGAACCTACTAAAGACATCACAGAGTCTGCAATACCTTTTAAGTGGTTACGCATGGTATTATTTGTACCAGATCTATACCAATAGGCAGCATACAAAATAGAAGGTGGAACGGTATGCTCCATTTGCAACAAACCACAAGCATTTTCATCTAACATTGGATTGCAACGCAACAATGTGCAAGGAATTTTCCTCATAGGAGGTATTTCTTTGCCTTCTTTATAAAAAGAGCCCTGTAAATGTTGTTCTCCCAAATCAATTACAGGTGTGAGAGATTTAGATCCACAAACCCTGCAAGTTCTTCTATGTATTAAATGCATATCCTTATAAAATAGGAGGCCAAATTATCATTTCCATTTGTTTTAAACAAAATTCCACGACCAATTAGCAAAAAAATGCCCTAAAACCTTTGAATGTATTACCTTAAATTATTCTTTTACAAAACCTGAAATTGCTTTATTATCAGGATTTACTGGCAAATGTAACCCCTTTTTCAAATCCAAAATTTCCTTTAAATTTCCTCTAAGGAGTTTTAAAGCTTTACAACAAATTGTTTAATACAGTGATTAATTGACTAAAACAATAACAACATTTCCAAAGAATCGCGCAGGGCATCTTGGTTTTGCAAGCGGGCATAATTGCGTAATTTGGCCATATCAAAATTTCGCTCAAAAGGCATTTGCAGCTTAAGGGTGGCCAATGCCTGCAAACTTTCATTTACCTTGCCGTTTACGGTAATGCCTGTTTTAAAAGCGGTAAGCAACTGCCCTACCATATCATTTTTTGACCCTAAAACAGGCTTAGAAAACCACGCTGCCTTGGTTAGTAATGGGTGTGGCATTTGAAAACTACCATCATTTAAATAACAAACATCAAAGGTTCGAACCAAATCATTGATAGATTGGCTATCTTCAAAATCCTCCAAAACAAAGTAATTGTTTTGCCTACCAGAAATCAATAATTCATTTAATAATTCCCGCGTTTTCTCATTTAAATTTTCAGGCTCCAATTTTCCGGCACAAACAAAAAAATAAGCATCGGGTGCGGCAGTTAGTGCAAGCGACAAGAAGTTTTCAGGGTTTTCATCTTCTAATAATATGGTACCAACCACCATTCTGTCTCGCGCCATCTT
>CAILJQ010000104.1 GCA_903834625.1 uncultured Bacteroidota bacterium | reverse complement strand
CAAACCTGAACGTAACTCCCCTTGTCTTCCATTCGATTGTATAGAATGATAAACCGAGGTAGTTAAGGCATTAGGTCTTTTTCCTCCCAACCATGGCTCTGTAAAGCTAGCTGAATAGGATTGAAAAAAGCTCCCATTGGTTTGTGCACGTAAAGAAACTCTTTGCCCATCACCACTTGGAATTGGTGCCCAATTGCGGGCTTGCAAAGCTTTACGGGCAGAGAAATTATTTAAGGTTAATCCTAAAGTTCCTACCACAAAACCTGCTCCCCAGCCACCACTTAACTCTATTTGGTCATTAGGCCTTTCTTCTACTTTGTATTCAATATCTACGGTTCCAGTTAATGGATTTGGAACTGGATTTACATTTAATGCTTCTGGATTGAAATAACCAATCTGTGATAATTCACGCAAAGAACGCGTCACATCAGTTCTGCTAAACAACATGCCTGGCTTGGTTCTTAATTCACGTATCACCACATGGTCGCTGGTTTTTGAATTACCACTCACCGTAACATTGTTTATATAAGCTTGGTTTCCTTCAGAGATACGGATCTCAATATCTATTGAGTCGTTTTCTACCAATACTTCAACTGGTTCAACCCTAAAAAACAAGTAACCATCATCCATGTAAATGGTGCTAATATCGCCGCCATCCTGACTCATATTCAATCGTTGATCGAGCAATGATTGGTCATATACATCTCCACGTTTGATGCGCAATACTTGGTTCAAGGTTTCTGTTGAATATTTGTTGTTGCCAATAAAAGTGATGTGCCTGAAGAAGTACTTTTTGCCTTCATACAAGTTCACATGCAAACGAATACCTTTCTCGTCGCGCCAAATAGAATCAGACTTAATTTGAATATCTCTATAACCCAAACTCAAGTATTTCTCTATCACCTTTTGCTTGTCTTCTTCGTATTTGTCTTCAATGTACCTCGACTTATTAAAAAAGTAATATTTAGGCTTGGTATCCTTCATTACTTTTCTAATTTTCTTATCGGTTAGGGCGGCATTTCCAGAAAAAGTAAGGTCAGAGATCACAATCTTTTTACCCCTCTCCACATTAATACGCAATTTGATTGTATTTCTTCTTAGGTCATCTGGAATTTGTTCAAAGGTTGCATAAGCATCAATAAAACCCTTTTCAGAAAAGAAATTACGTATTTCTCGGTTGGTGCTATTCAACACATTTTCGGTTACTATTTGTCCGGTTCTTAGTGTAAGCACTTCACGCAATTCTTCGGCTTTGCCTTTTTTTAGCCCTTTAATGGTAAACGACGACAAACGTGGTTTTTCCTTCAGATAAATATCGATCCAAATTTTATCATCTTCAATTTTTTTGACAGCAATCTTTACATCTTCAAATAATTTTTGCTTCCATAAATTGGTGATAGCTTTTGAAATATCTTCAGAGGGGATGCGTATTTTCTGTCCAATCTGCAAACCGCTTAATACAGTTAACACAGACTTATCATAATACTCCGTACCAATGATTTCAATGCCAGCAATCACATATTGTTTTGGGCTATTATAATCTAAAGGTAAATAAGTTTTAGGTGGTACACGAATACCTGTAGAATCTTGCGCAAGTGTTAGGTTCAGACCTAAAACAAACAGGCAGTATATTAAAATCAGGACTTTTTTGCTCATGCTTCGCTACTTAATTGTTCGCTTATTTTGCCAAAACGGCGTTCTCGGTTTTGAAAATCGAAAATGGCATGGTACAAATCTTCTTTGGTAAAATCTGGCCATAACTTTTCGGTAAAATACAACTCACTATAAGCGATTTCCCATAGCAAAAAGTTACTTATTCTTTTTTCGCCACTGGTACGTATCAATAATTCTGGATGTGGCATCCAATGAGTAGAAAGGTATGAGTCTATCAATTTATCATTGATATTTTCTGAAGCAATTTTACCTGCTGCAGTATCGGCGGCAATGTTTTTTACGGCCTGAACCAAATCCCATTTCGCACTGTAGCTCAACGCCAACACCAAATCCATGGTATGGTTATCCTTGGTTTCTTCCATGGTAACCTTCAGTTGCTTTTGGCACTTTTCAGGCAAATCATTCATATTACCAATAAAGGAAAGACGAATTTTATTCTTCATCAAAGTAGGCAATTCCTTACGCATCGTATCAACCAATAATTCCATGAGGGCCCTTACTTCTAGGGCAGGCCTACTCCAATTCTCGGTAGAAAAAGCGTACAAGGTGAGGTATTTAACCCCAATTTCTGCGCAAGCCTCCGTAATGGTTTTTACGGTTGAAACACCATTTTGGTGACCAAATATTCTAAACTTACCTTTGCCCTTTGCCCAACGTCCGTTACCATCCATAATGATGGCAATATGTTTCGGCATTTTTGCTGGGTCTAACTTTTCCTTCAAACTCATTTTTCTTCTCTATACGCTACCTGCTATGCAGTTTCAATAATTAAAAAAATCTGGCACATTTTATCTTGGTATTTAACCTAAAAGAGCAACCCAAGGTAAAACTTGCATACCAATCTTTATGTGTTGGATCACCTCTTTTATACCCATCTTTAAATTGATTTGTACCATAATTTTCTATCGACCTATCTGTAAGTTTAGCGGTAATTAAACCCCCATCAGAAAACCTCGAGTTAATATCGGGATAAACGGTGCTTACATCGTCTAAATAATCTGTAAATGTTTTTCTAAAACCCAATTGAGCTTCAATGGCAAAACGTTTGCTGGCCATGTATTTAAGGCCAATTCCAAAAGGAACTGCCATAGATAATTTCTTATAAGCCACATTTTCTGTTTTGTAATCTGTTAAGGCATACCACTTGCCATCTAAGTATGCTTGTGGATCAAAACTAAATCCTGCCAAACCTAAATATACATAGGAAGTAAACTTATCATGCAACACGTGCGGACCGTATTTTAAATAATTGAACTCAAACACGTAAGCAAACTCCGTAATGTTTGATTGGAAACTTAAATTTCGCACTTTGTTATAGTCAAAATTCGCATCATTTCCAGAAACCGTATACCTATTCAACTCGGCGCGCATAGCCCAAGTATGGTTCAAATTATATCTTGCAAAAACGCCACCCGCTGGATGTGATTCGTTGAATTTCACACTTGGCGCTAAATCTCCAAAATAATTAGACACACCGGCATGAAAGCCGATTTCAGCACGTTGCGCGAAAGCCGCATTTGCCAAAATAAGTGAGCCAATCAGGAGCCATTTTTTCATTTCTAAATTTAGAAAGTAGGGCACCCTTGGCCTCTGAATCTTAAAGTATAAGAAAGCGTAATGCCTGCTACAAAGTACATGTCGTTTTTGGCCAAACTCCTATCACTTCTCTTATCACCTTCGTCAAATAAAAAATTCTCTGCTAAAGGATTGGAGTTGTTCGGATCTGCAGCTGGATCTAACTCCCAAGAGCGATCAGACATAAACAATCCTGACCTTCCGGTTGCACCATAAATTACAGAACCGCTTCCATATAAGCCACCCACATCATCCAAATAATTGGTTTGGGTAAAACGAATCCCTCCTTCAACACCTATGAAAAAATCGTCGCCAATCTTTTGTCTGAATCCTAATCCCAAAGGAATACACACAGATGTTAGCGCATATTTTTTGGTGGCATTATAAGTGGTAGAACCTTGCCCTTCTGTAGCAAGTGGTTGCAATTCAACTACCTTGTTGTTAAAAGTTGATTTAGGGTTAAAATTGAAGATACCCAAGCCAATAAAACCATATGGAACAAATGGTCTGGTATTATAGGAGGTTAGGTCGTTAGGTAAAAAGTTATACTCTAAGCGAGCGGTGAACTCATACACATCTGAGTAAAAATTCAAATTCCTGAATTTGTTAAATTCAAAATCATTGTAAGTTACTTTGTTCTGCACATAGGTGCGCTTTTCACTTACCAAATTCTTATCATCGCCTGAAACTCTGCCATAAGCGAACATTCCGCTTACTGCAATTTTGGGTGAAAAATTATACCTACCAAACACAGCAGCAGAGAAATGCGTCTCCTTCATGAGGAATTTTTCATTACTCAAATCGCCCAAATAATTAGAAGCTCCAGCAAGCAAACCCACTTCCACATGTTGCGCATTGGAAATGAACCCTATACATAGCAGTAAGAATAAAACTAACCTACTTTTCAAATTGTCCATAAAAGCAAAAATACTGAAATTTGGGAAACCATCAAGTATAACGGACGGGAATCTGAAAATGATACGTAACTCCTTCAAAAAAAATAGTCAAAAGGCCTGAAATTGCTGCAGTTACAGGCAATTAATTCCTAAAATTTCTATTGTCGTAACCCCACAATAATTTTTCACGGAGGGTTTGAAGGTAATTATCCCCATCCATTCTTAGCAAATTAAGGGAAAACTCAGCCTTTTTAATGGCCAATTGGGTTCTGTTATTGATGCTTTCTGAACGCGAATCTAAGGTGGCTAAAAAAGTACTACTTCTTCCTTCTACTTCAAATGAAATTACATTTTGGTCGGATATAATCATAGGCCTCACATTTAAGTTATGAGGGGCAATTGGGGTTATCACAAAACTCTGCGAAGCCGGATATAAAATGGGGCCACCACAACTTAAATTATAGCCTGTTGAACCAGTGGGCGTGCTAATAATCAACCCATCACTCCAATAGGAGTTTAAAAACTCTCCATTGATATACGCATGAATCGTAATCATGCTAGAGGTATCTTTCTTATGAATCACAAAATCATTTAAAGCAAACTTCACCCCTCCAAACATGTTTTTGTCTGAACTCAACTCCAATAAGGTTCTTTTGTCGTAGGTAAACATGCCCCTTTCCAACTCATCTATCATCTTCACCGATTGATTGGCGGGAACCCCAGCCAAAAAACCAAGACGTCCGGTATTGATCCCAACTACAGGCACTCCCGTTTCTCGCACAATTTCAATACTATTTAAAATGGTGCCATCGCCACCAATGGTGACCATAAAATCAACCTTCGACGAATCAAAATCATCATAATCATCATAAGTTGGAAGATTATGTTTTAGATTTATTCCATTACGTATGCAATCGTCGTAGTATTTTCGATAGATGGAAAACACAATTTTCTTGGCCAATAAGGCATCAAAAAATTGTTGAATTTCTTGATGACGTTCTTCTTTGAAGTACTTACCAAATATGGCTAATTGCATACGCTAGGTATTTAAATATTTTACAAGCCAGTTAAATCTATCGTCGAGAGAGTGGTTTGGATCTAGCGGTGAATTGGTATAAACCACTTTGTAACCAAACCTTTCTAAGCTAGCAATAACATGTGTTAAATACAATCGGTTCAACTTGAGAGAAACATGCAAAGAATTATCTTCATCTTTAATGGTTTCTATAAGCAGGTGAATAATTTTAGCATCATTGCTTTCGCAAATGCGAGATATTTCTGCCAATGAATATTGTATAGCCGTAATTTCCAATACCACAATTGAGCCCTCTTGGTTCAGGGCAGAATGAGAAAAGGCTAGATTCAACATGTCTTTCCCATGCAAAATACCCACAAACTGTTCATCAGAATTAAGTACAACCAAACTACTTAATCCACCTTTATCTAGAGCCGCGTATACATCAAATAAATGCGTATGTTCATGCACTTTTAGCAAATCTGTTTGGGTATTCATGCACAATTCAACCCTATCTTGCTCTCTGTCTAAGAGCATTTTCTCATTTACATATCCAATCACCTTTCCACCTTCAACTACAGGCAATTCACGCAACATCCAATCAGATAAAAACATGAGTGCCGACTCTGCTGTATCCGATTTTTTAAGCGGAAAAACTTCGTTAGAAATGAATTGGAGAGCAAACATTATGCTGGTAAATGTTTTTTATAAAATTGATCGGCCAACAGATTAAATTCAATAGGTTGCTCCATCATAGGAGCATGACCACATTTGTCTATATAATGTTTTTCTGAATTGGGAAACAATTCATGAAACTCATCACAAACCTCTGGTGGTGTAATGGTATCTTGTTTACCCCAAATCAAACAAACAGGCATTTTGAAGTTGGGCAAATCTTTACGCATGTTATGTCTAATAGCCGATTTGGCCATGGTTAAAATACGCAATAACTTCCCTTTATCTTGAATGGTTTCATACACCTCTTCCACCAACTCATCTGTGGTAGAAGCCGGATCATAAAACGTTAAACTGATCCTATCTCTTAAATATTGCTTATCCCCTTTTCTTGGATAAGATGCGCCAAATGCATTTTCATATAAACCAGAACTTCCGGTTAAGAGCAAGGTTTGCACTTTGCCTGGATACTTTTTGATATAAACCAATGCCACATGTCCGCCTAAAGAATTCCCCAATAAATGAACCCTTTGAAACCCCTTGAATTCAATAAACTCATGGATAAAATTGGCCAAACCCTCTACACTCAACTTCAAAATGTTCATTTCAAAAATGGGCATCAAAGGAATAACCACACGGTGATTTTTGCTAAAATGGTTCAGCACATCCTTCCAATTACTGAGTGCACCAAATAGGCCATGCAGCAGTACAAGGACTTCACCCTCGCCTTCATCTATGTAATTAAATTTTCCCTCGGTTCGAATTTGGTAGTCCATTCAAATAAATTTCTGAGTCAAATATATACAATTTTAATTTCGGGCAACTCTTTTTGCTTCCTTAATAAAGTTTTTTACCATCCTCAATCCATCAGGTGTTTCGCAGCTTTCTGGGTGAAATTGCAAACCCCAAACAGGTAAAGTCTTGTGCGCAAGTCCCATAATTTCATCCTCACAACTACAAATCACCTCCAATTCTTCAGGTAATTTTGGCAAAATCAAAGAGTGGTAGCGTGTTGCAGGAAATTTGTTTTCAATGCCTGTAAACAACACATTATTTGTATGATGCAGCCAATCAACTTTGCCATGACGTGGTAATTTTGCACGAGTTAATGGTGCACCATAATATTTGCCAATGGCTTGGTGCCCTAAACAAATTCCTAATACTGGAATTTTCTCCATCCATTGAGGCAATACTTGCATCAATAACCCAGCCTCTTGTGGGGTTTCTGGTCCTGGACTAATGACCAACGCCAAATAATCTGCTGGATTCTTTTGCAACAACACCACATCATTGTTCCGAACTATCTCACACAGCACCTCGCTTTGGTAGAAATAATCTGCCAACATATGAGTGAAGCTATCAAAATTATCTATGAGTAAAATAGGCTTAAACATGCAACATCCTTTCTATGGCCTCTATAACACTTTCACTACTGATATCTTGAATAGAATAACCTGAGCCATAGGCCATGGAGGCCATTCTTTCTTCATGAGAAAGAACGCCCGTTAAGAATTCTGTGGGATACAAAACCTCCACTTGTTTACCGCAATCTTTTGGGTACGGTGTGAACCTACCGTAATGATTCCCATTTGAAACAGCAATGGTTGGAATACCGCAAGCAGCTGCCATGTGTAGAGTTCCTGAATCATTGCAAACGGCTAATCTGGATTCTACCATTTCTTGAATCAATTCTGCCAAGGATAGTTTGCCACACATGTTACTTATCCATTCAGGTTTGCTTGATCCTATAATCAATTCTGCCGCTTCATGGTCTGTTGAGCCTCCGGCAATTACCACCTCACAGCCAAACCTCTCATGCAAATAATAACTTATCTCTTGAAACTTTTGGGGCGACCATTGCCTTTCTTTGTCCTGCGCACCCGGCATAAGCAATACCTTATTTTCAGCCTTTGGCACCAATGAGAAAAACGGACTTGCCCAATCTATCTTTTGGTTCAGCACCACCTCAAAAAAATATTTATTCTTATGAAATTCAAAGGTGGTTTCCATGGGTATTTCTACCAACTTATCATAAAACCTATCACACAAATCTTTTACAGGCGGTATTTCACTGGCGGCATCACCTAACATACCAATTTTTTGGGTAGCCGAAACAGAACGTATAATTGAATCGCCCAACAAAAACTCTCTAGAAAATGTAGCATTAATAGCCATTTCATAATGTTTTGATCCAATCTCCTTCATCCACTGATGGCGGTAACTTTCATCCAATTGAAAGCGCTTTCTGTCAATAAATATCCATTCATCTACAAATGCCTTGTCGTAAGTTAGGGCAATGGATTCCCAAATGTTATTCCCTAACACCGTAATGTGGTAATTCTTAAAAATAGGATGCTTGCGTATGAGTTCCAAAAAATTCCGAAAGAATATATAGTCACCTATTGCCTCGGTTTTGATTAATAACAAAGTAGGCTTACCCGTAGTAGCATTCTGAGGGAAACGAAAAACGGGGTCAGACAACCTGAACCGAATGATTTTTAACCACCTTCTTAAGCGAAATATGCGTTTACCGTAATTACCCATTAATGAGGGCAAATCTACTGCATAATTAACGTTTTGCCAATTTAGCGCTTATTAGTGGCAATTTTCAGGGGCATTTGTCTCTACCCTAATCTCTGGACTAATATAGGGAATACCTAGGTTCAGACCTCTTACAATAAACAAACCAGCAATAAGAAACGCCAAGATGGGAGAGAGTTTGTTAAGCTTTGAACGAAAGCCAGATGAAAGAAATTGACCAAGAATAGAAACTCCATACATCATGGGCAAGGTACCCAAACCAAAACAAAGCATAAACAATGCTCCTTCTACCAAACCTTGTGTAGCACTGGCACCTAAAATGGCTATGTACACAAATCCACATGGCAAAAAGCCATTTAATAAACCAATAAGGGCAAGGGCAAAAACAGATTTAGATTGGAACAAATGCTGCACCCATTTCTGTGGCATCCACGAAAATGGATTGATGGAACTCCCTTTTTTGATGAAATAGGTATAGGTGACAGATAAAAAGATAAGAACCCCAACGACAATACTGATGCTTTGCTGCATGCCTGCCAGTTTTAATCCCAAACCAAAGGCACCAGAAAGTACACCCAAAAGTGCATAAGCACTCATTCTCCCAAAATTATAAACAAGCCTGCCGCCATAAAAGGCTAGACCTTCGTCTTTTCTACCAGGTAAAGCAAAAGCGATAGGTCCGCACATGCCCGCGCAATGAAAACTTCCAAACAAGCCCGTAAGAAAAGCAGTTAAAAAGAGCATTAGCGTTCAAATTCTTTTTCTAACAAATAATCTTTGTTTTCCCATTTCCATGAAAAAGAAACTTTCCACTTTCCTTTTTCCAATTCAGGCATCATAAAACTAGCGGTATCGCCGGGTTCAATTGGAGTACTAACCACTTCAACCTTATCCATCTGTGGGTCGGACGGACGGTAATAGCCAAGTTTGCCTGTCTCTATTTTTTGATTTGAAGCATTAATAAGCACTACTTCGTTCTGAACCAAATTTAAGACAACCTGGTTTCCTAAACTTTGGTTATTGTCTATTTGCTTCTGGTAATTCAATCCCTTTTCATAATAATTCTCTTCTACCAAAGGCACATCTTGGCGAGAAATAATCACCACCATTGTTACCACAAAAACCATAAATGCAATGGCAAAAAAAGCCAGTTTTGTTCCCCAGTTAATCTTCATATGTACTTACTTTTTTACTACGGGTCCGTTAAATTTAGATTTAACTTCTTCAATCAATTTATCTTTACTCCATACCTGAATCACTACAGGAGTAGATATGGCCGTAATATCGCTTGAATCTCTTAAAAGGAAAAATGAAGTTTTGCCCACACTTTCCTTATGTACCATTAAATCTTTTCCATCTGTAAATTTGATTTCTCCTTTTGGTTCAATCAACTTTAATTCAATTGGCAATTCATCAAAAGTTTTGTTTACAAACTCTATGGTATACAAATTACTTACTTTTCCATTGGCTTGTTTTTGAAACAACATACCAGGTGTTCTCAACAAAGTAGTTTCAACTTGTTTGCGGGTAATGAGTAAATATAAAAATACACCAAACAATGCGGCTAATACCACACCATAAGCGCCATTTCTTAGGTTCAAACCGAGCTTAGCGCCTTCTTTTATATTGTTTACAGAGGCAAACCTAACCAAACCTTTAGGCCTGTTTACTTTCACCATTACTTCATCACATGCATCTATACAAGCTGTACAATTAATACATTCCAATTGTGTTCCGTTTCTAATATCAATACCCGTTGGGCAAACATGAACACACATTTTACAATCAATACAATCACCCTTTCCTTTTTCTTCTTCCTTTTTAATTTTATGACGTGGTTCACCTCTAACATAATCATACGCAACCACCATAGAGTTTTTGTCCAACATCAAACCCTGTAAACGTCCGTATGGACATATAAACACACAAACTAATTCACGTAAACGAGCAAATACAAAATAGAAAACAGTAGTAAAAATGAGCAGTGAAGCAAATTTTCCAATATGTGCCATTGGTCCGTCTGTTACCAATAACTTGAGTTCATCTATGCCAATGATATATCCTAAAAAAGTATTGGCTATCACAAATGAAAGTAACCAAAAGATACCATGTTTTAAAACCCTTTTACGAATCTTTTCAGGATTCCAATCTTGTTCCATTAACTTCTTTTGTTGCATGTAATCGCCTTCAATAAAATACTCAACTTTTCTAAAGAGCATTTCTAAGAAGATCGTTTGCGGACAAGCCCATCCGCACCATACCCTACCAAATAAAATGGTAAACAAAACAATGAATAAAATAAATGAGAGCATGAGTAAGGCAAACAAGTTGAGGTCTTGTGGCCAAAACACCATTCCTAGGATGATGAATTTACGCTCCAATACGTTTAACAAAAGTAAGGGCCTACCTTCAAATTTCAGGAATGGACCTGAAAACATCAAGGCCATAAAAAACCAACTTAACCAAGTGCGGTAATCATAAAATTTACCTTTGGGTTTTTTAGGAAATATCCAGAGTCTTTTACCTTTCTTATCTACGTTGGAAAGCTCGTCTCTAAAGTGTTCATCGGCGAGTGGCTGTGCACTGTTCATGGTGAGTAGTATTAAATAAAAAAGAAGTCTAACAGGTAGTAAAATTACTACCCATTAGACTTCTTTCCATGTAAAAAATCAAAAACTGATTTATCTCTTATTTCTTGGTAACAATTGTTGTATCAGCCACTACAGCGCTTGAATCTGTTGTAGCAACTGCACCACCTTCAGTATACAAATCACCTTGTGGTGCTTTAGGTTCTGCAGGTTTGGTACCTTTTAATGATTTCACATAAGAAGCTACGGCTTGAATCTGCTTTCCAGTGAAAGCATTTTGCCATGCAGTCATCCCTTTTGCTGTAACACCATACTTAATGGTTTTAAATACAGATTTGATATCTCCACCATGGATCCAATAATCATCGGTTAGGTTTGGACCAACCAAACCACCACCGTCAATTTTGTGACAGGTAACACAAGTATTTGCTTCAAATATTTTCTTACCTTCTTCCAAAGCTGCTTTATCTGTTAACAAGGCAACATTGTTCTCATCAATGGCATTACCTGTTTTCTTCAAATAGGCATCCACACTTGCTTTTGCTTCAGTAACCTCAACAGTATATTCTGATGCTTGTAGGTTACCAATTTTAAGTACATGGTAATTCAACAAGTACAAGGCAGCTACAATAATAGTGGTGTAAAAAATGAAATTGAACCAAGGAGGCGTTGGATTATCCAACTCTGCAATACCATCAAAATCTTCATCCAAAATCAATTCAGATTCTGGCTTTTCAGATTTAAGGGCAGCAAACTTTTCCCACCAACTTAATTGAATTTTATTGTCATTTCCTGCACGCAGTTTTTGAACTGCTGTGGTTAATGTGCCTAACAAGAAAATAACAAATAGCAATAAGATGGCATTCACACCTATCAAGATAGATGTAAGGCTCAGACTTGTATCTGCTCCTGCCGCATCTGCTGTTTGAGCAGATAGGCTGCCGGCAATTAACAACAGTGCCGACAATGTAAATAATTTATGCTTCATGATTAGTTCTTTTATTAATTTTCAAATGGTTTCTCCGCCATGTCTTTGATATAGTTCTTGTCGGCCTTAAACACCCACCATAGTACTCCTATGAAAAAGGCAAAGAATACAATAAGGGAGAAAATCAGGTAACCCGACTCTATACCAACCATACTTTGAATATGCTGTTTGAACATGGTTATTATTTACTTGCGGTATTACTTAATTTGATATCGGTTCCAAGTCTTTGCAAGTATGCAATCAAGGCAATGATTTCCTTGTTGGCTTCAACAGGATATCCGTCTTTGGTTAAACCATCAGCAATGGTAGAAGCTTGCTTTTGTAAATCTGCCAATGCCTGGTCTTCGTATCCTTTTTCATAAGGTACACCTAAACTACGCATGGCATTAATTTTATCAGCAGTATTTGAAGAATTCAATTCGTTCTCTGCCAACCAAGGGTATGGAGGCATGATAGATCCAGTTGAAACTTCTTGAGGATTAATCATGTGATTGTAATGCCAGCTATTAGGATACTTGCCTCCAATACGCATCAAATCTGGACCTGTACGTTTAGAACCCCATAAGAATGGATGGTCGTAAACATACTCACCTGCTTTTGAATACTCTCCATAACGCTCTGTTTCGCTACGGAACGGACGAATCATTTGTGAGTGGCAGCTTACGCAACCTTCACGAATGTATATGTCTCTTCCTTGCAACTCAAGCGGAGTATATGGTTTCACACTGGTAATGGTTTGTACATTCGATTTAATGGTTAACATGGGAATAATTTCTACCATACCACCAATCAAAATAGCAATCACGGTAAGCACCATAAAAGTGACAGGCTTACGCTCAAACGCTTTATGCCAATATGAGTGTGAACCATGTGCAGTATAGTTTTTCTCTAAAGCTGGTGCAGAAGCTGCTTCATTGGCAATTAATTTACCAGTAGCAGCAGTTTTAACCAAGTTGTAAATCATTACAAACACACCACTTAAAAACAATGTACCACCAATTGAACGCATGATATGCATTGGGATAACTTGTAAAGTTGTTTCTAAGAAGTTAGGGTATTTTAACATCCCTTCTGGTAAGAACTCTTTCCACATCATACCTTGGGTAAATCCGCTCCAATACATAGGAATTGCATAGAATAAAATACCTAAAGTTGAAATCCAGAAATGGGTATTGGCAAGTGATTTAGAATACAAGTTGGTGCCATAAATTTTTGGTACTAACCAATAGAACATACCAAAGGTCATTAAACCATTCCATCCCAAAGCACCTGTGTGAACGTGTGCTACAATCCAGTCGGTAAAGTGTGCAATTGCATTTACATTTTTCAAACTCAACAAAGGACCTTCAAAAGTAGCCATACCGTACGCGGTCACACCTACTGCAAAGAATTTCAAAACTGGCTCATCGCGCACTCTATCCCATGCACCTCTTAAGGTTAATAAACCGTTAATCATACCACCCCATGATGGAGCAATCAACATAATTGAGAAAACCACACCTAATGACTGTGCCCAATCTGGTAAAGAAGAATACAATAAATGGTGGGGACCAGCCCAAATATATAAGAAGATCAATGTCCAAAAGTGAAGGATAGAAAGTTTATAAGAATAAACCGGACGATTTACTGCTTTTGGCAAGTAATAATACATCATACCTAAGAAAGGTGTGGTTAAGAAAAATGCTACTGCATTGTGACCATACCACCACTGTACCAAGGCATCTTGCACACCAGCATATAACATATAACTCTTTGTTAAACTAATAGGCAATTCAAAAGAGTTTACAATGTGTAAAACGGCTACAGTTACAAAGGTGGCCAAGTAAAACCAAATGGCAACATACATATGGCGCTCTCTACGTTTGATAATAGTACCAATCATATTTGCTCCAAAAGCAACCCAAACCAAAGCAATCGCTATATCAATCGGCCATTCTAATTCAGCGTACTCTTTAGAAGTAGTCATACCCAAAGGAAGGGTAATGGCTGCAGCAAGAATAATTAATTGCCATCCCCAAAAGTGGAAATTGCTTAAAAAATCACTGAATAATCTGGCTTTGCATAGTCGCTGCAAAGAATAATAGATACCAGCAAAAATAGCATTACCCACGAATGCAAAAATCACAGCATTTGTGTGTAAGGGTCTAATGCGGCCGAAAGAGGTAAATGGTAGTCCGAAATTTGCTGCAGGATAATAGAGCTGTATAGCTGCTATCACACCCACCAACATTCCTACTACCCCAAAAATCACCGAAGCGATGATGAAGTTCCGGACAATCCGGTTGTCATAGTTGAAGTTTTCCACTTGCATAGGTTCTGATATTAGTTTAATGGTACCAAAAATATCCAGACCGACCTTACAGAAATATGACATTCCTTATAGGCAATCCTGATTTTTGTCATTTAATAAATTTTATTTCTTTTGAGTTTCCACTGGCTCTTCCGCCAAGGGCTTGTCATCAAATAAGATGCGCACAGAAGGTGTATAATCATCTTCCATTTGTCCGCTTCTCACAGACCAAATAAATAACCCAAGAAATCCTAAGGCCAACACCAAACTGCAGCCAATTAATAAAAACATTATTTTCATAGGGATTCTTTGCTAAAGATATTGTTTTTGCGAGCAAATAAATAAGTAGCTACTGTGGTAAATACAATCACACTAATACTACTAATAGGCATTAAAATGGCTGCTACTATGGGCGAAAGCGTTCCTTGAACCGCAAAGCTTAATCCCCCAATATTATACATGAGTGAAATGAAAAAACTCATATGAATTACCTTTACCGTATCTTTTGCATAGGCAAAGAAGGAACCCAGTTTTTCAAATACACTGGCATCCATAATTACATCACTGCCCGGAGAAAAATGGGCGGTATTTTCTGTGACCGAAATCCCCAAATCTGCCACTTTTAATGCCCCTGCATCATTCAATCCATCACCAATCATTACTACCTTCTCACCAGATTCACGCAAATTGTGAATGTATAACATCTTTTCAGATGGACTCATTGTAAACAACATTTGTGTTGCTTCAGGGAAAAACTCTTGTAAACGGATACGCTCAGAATCATTGTCGCCACTCAATAAACTCATTTTTCGGTTCGAACCTAATTGATGAATTACCTCCTTTAAACCGGCTCTATAACTGTGGTTAAAAATAAAACAACCAGATGTGGTTCCTTCAAAAGCAATATAAACTCGTGTAGCCAATAATTCTTGTTGGGCATCTTTACCCGGATGGATAAACTCCCATGAACCCAATTTCACTTGGTATCCATCTACCAAAGCTTGAATACCTTTACCTGGAATTTCTAGGTAATTTTCTAAGGGCAATTTTTCAGATTTGGGCAATTGTAAATACCCCAAGATTCTTTTGCTTAATGGGTGTACAGAATTTTCACACAAAGTTTTTATTGCCAACAGTTGAAAATTGTCTAAAGTCGCTCCTTCAAAATGGATTGCTGATTCAGAGGCTTGTGTGATGGTTCCCGTTTTATCAAACACCATGTGATTTACCTTAGCCATTTTCTCAACCACATCCGGACCTTTTAAATAAAACTTCCCTCTCCCAAACATGCGCAGGCTATTGCCCAAGGCAAAAGGCGAAGATAGCGCCAAAGCACATGGACAGGCAATTATTAATACTGCAGTAAAGGCTTGCATGCTCTTACTTGGGTCGAACCAAAGCCAAAAAGCGGCCGAACCAAAGGCTATTAGCAAAAGGGCCACGGTAAAGTATCTACTCACTACACTCTGAAACGACTCAATACTACTTACCTTTTCTTTGGCAAAATGCTCACTGTTCCATAATTGGGTGAGGTAACTTTGAGAAACTGTTTTACAAACTTCCAGCTCTATCGTCCCACCTATTTGTCTGCCACCTGCATAAATAATTTCACCCAATACTTTTTCAATGGGATCATTTTCACCTGTAACAAAACTAAAATCTATTTTAGCATCGCCTTGCAAAAGAATACTGTCGGCAGGAATAATTTCATTGTTACGAATCAATATCCTATCACCAATTTTAAGTTGGTTAACGGGTAAAGTTGTTTCTTCTTCATTCCTTACCACCGAAACCGCTACGGGGAAATACGATTTGTAATCGCGTTCAAAAGAGAGGGTATCAAAAGTTCTTTGTTGAACCCATTTGCCTATCAATAAGAAAAAAACCAAACCAGCTAGGGTATCAAAAAAGCCAATACCTGTATGAGAAATCACTTCATACGAACTGCGTACAAACATCACCAAAATTCCTAATGCCAAAGGAAAATCTATATTAATTATTCCTTTGCGGATACTCTTATATGCCGATACAAAATAATCTTGCGCAGAATATAAAAAGATAGGAACGGCCAAGGCCATATTTAAAAACCCAAATAAGCGCGAAAAAGAAGCATGAGAAAAACTGTCTAAACCAAAGTACTCAGGAAAGCTTATGAGCATAATATTGCCAAAACCAAATCCTGCTACACCCACTTGGTACAACAACTTTCGGTTGTTGCCTTGTTTTTTCTTTCCCTCCAAATCGTTCATGTTGAGTGAGGGCTCATAACCCAAGGAACTCAACAATTCTACCAACTTGCGTAAACTACATAGATGGTGATCAAAAGTTACGCTCAATTGTTTTTTGAGAAAATCTACGCGTGAATGACTTACGCCTTTTTCCAACTTGTACAAACTTTCCAACAACCAAATGCAACTGCTACAATGCATAGTTGGCATATGAAAAGTAATTCGGGAAATTTTGTCATCGCGGTATTGAAGTAATTGCCTTTGTATTTGATCATCTTCCAGGTAATTAAATTTAACTTTTGATACAGGATTTTTCAAACTCAATCCTGGATTTTCATCCAAGGAGTAATAATCGCAGAGATTGTTTTTAGAAAGTAATTCGTAAACACCTTTACAGCCAGCACAGCAGAATTCTTTCGCATCAAAAGGAATAGACGCTCCACTAATTGAATCGCCACAGTGAAAGCATTTGAGCTTATTTGCTTGTTGTACCTTCCCCATGTTTATCCAAGAAAAACTGACCTTTGGCCATGCATAAAAAACGAATGGTCCTTGTTGAATATCATATCCTCCAAAATATCATTTCGGTTCACACCTGTTACCAGCAAAAAGGAATTTAAACTGGTTAACAAATCCAACAATTCAGTATAGTAATTCTCTGGATATACCCTGTTGATAGAAAAATGTTGCTTGTAATTTTTGAGGTAATCTATCACCCCTTTTTCATTAATAGCACTGTTATCAGTAACTACTACATTTAAAATCAATCCATTGTTCTTCATGGTATCTCCCATGAGGTACATAAACAACTTAATGGCATCAAATGAACGCTTGCTTCCATCGTAAATAAGTACCACATTCTGAAAGGTCACTTGCTCACACGATAACAATAAAATTGGGCATTTGGTATTGCGCATCAATGACTCAATCGCATCAAAGGAATGCTTAGTTACATTAGGCTTGCGGAAGATGTCTTTGCCAATAAGAAACAAGTCGTTAAACATGCTCTCATTCACCAAATCTTCATTCATCTCTTCATCACCAATAAATACTTTTGTTCTAAGGCTAAGCTCCTCGCATTTATTGACAAATCGTTCAATAAATTCGTTGCTATTGTTTAAATCTGTATGAAGAATTTTCTCA
The DNA here is from genome assembly GCA_903834625.1 of uncultured Bacteroidota bacterium. Classification (GTDB taxonomy): domain Bacteria; phylum Bacteroidota; class Bacteroidia; order UKL13-3; family UKL13-3; genus B1. Next base: position 11,885 of record CAILJQ010000104.1, on the reverse strand, counting down.
ATAATCTCCGATCGGGTATACTGGGTATTCAAGTGTTCCATAGAATCGAAAACATCATTTAAATTCCCCGTACTGATACCTTCAACAAAAGCTCCTTTGAAGTGGTCTTGCTGGTTATGAAAAATTTTCATCGAGCAATCCAACAGACGTTCAGCATCTGCCGAGCCATCCATCAATATCAACATGTTTCTTACCACGGGTATAATAATTTCAAGATTCAAAATTATTCTGCTGCCCTAATTAAAAACATGACCTAACTCAAACCGACCTATGATTTAAGTCATATTATGAAGAATATCAGCATTTCAGGGCATTTGGAAGGGTCGCAAGTCTGGGTAATTTTTTAGGTGTTTTGATGTAAAATCATAGCCCATTTGAAAGATTTCTTTTGCGGAGGAAATTTTTAGTAAATGATAATTTCCTAAGTCAGGAGGCTCTATAAACATGTCGCACAAACCAATGTGTGGAAGCATGTTTGCCCTTAAGCCTAAATGAATCACATGGTCGAAATAATTCCTTGTACCCTTCAATGATTGGGCACTGTGTAATGGGTTTACATGAATACCAATAATTCTTTCACACCTGCCAACCAAAGGCTGCACCGGCAAGTTATTCATCAAACCTCCATCAACGTATTGGTGGCCATCTATCGTTTGTGGTTTAATCAAAAAAGGAAAAGCCATAGAGGCTATTAAGGCATCCAATATTTTGCCTTCACTGAAGTAAGTTGTTTCTGCTAAATCAATATCGGTGCAACCTATCACCATGGGCATTTTTAACTCCTCAAAGGTTTTGGCGCGCAAGGTATTTTCCAATACTTTTCGTAAACCATCAGGCTGCAATAATCCCAAACGAAATCCAGTAAATTTTAATAGCTTGAATAAATCAATATGCAAGAAAATATCTAAAATTTCATCTGGCTTATAACCATCAGCATAAAGAGTTCCAGCCAAAGCACCTGCGCTTACGCCTGATAAAAATTCAGGATAAATACCTTGTTCATTTAAAGCTTTTAGGGCGCCGGCATGAGCAAAACCTCTTGCACCACCCCCCGATAGAACAATGCCTGTGCGGTAATCCAAAATAACTGATTAAACAGATGCGTGCGAGATTTTCTCTAAAGCACTTTTGTTGAGGATGCGTATTTTCTTGCCTTCCATGTCTATCAACTTATCTGTTTTAAATTCAGATAAGAGACGAATCACCGTTTCAGTAGCAGTTCCTACAATATTGGCAATGTCTTCACGTGGTAAAGTAACAGAAATGAGGTTGTCATCCTGTGTGTTCTCATCCTGAAAAGTCTTTTGCAAAAACAACAAGGTTTCGGCCAAACGTTCACGAACACTCTTCTGTGCCAAGCTTTGAATGCGCTCATCTGCTATCCCTAAATCATGACATAATGATTTAAGCATATGCTTATTGATTTGTGAGTTTTTTTCTAACAAATCAAGAAATACATTCTTAGGTATAAAACAGCAAATGGTGTCTTCAATACAAGTAGCTGTGGCAACTAAAGGTTCATCTGCAATAAGGGCCCTGTAACCCAAAAATTCACCTTCTCTGGCAAAACGAATGATCTGCTCTTTGCCGTCTTTGTTCGATCGGGTTAACTTAATGGCTCCTTTACTCAAACAATAAATCCCCAAGGGAATATTGTCTTCATAAAAAATTGACTGACCTTTTTTGTAATGACTGCAAGACTTGGCATTAGAAACCAAATCAAATTCCTCTTCATTGCAATACGACAAAAATGAGATGGATTTCGCATCACAATTTTTGCATTCCAAGTAAATTTTCTGCATCGGCGAGAACTTTGAGTTGAGTGAAATTATAAATGTAAGCGGGGGCAATTTAATGACATTTGGTCCAATAATCAAACAAACGGCTTTGCTCAGGTGTGCTTTGTGCTAATTTTACAATCTTACATCTTACAATTCCTTCATCATCAGTAGTTTGAATTAAGGCCATTCCCAATTTTTCTAAGGTAGGTAATAGATAGGCATCCCATTTCCCTTTGCCATGGATCAAATCCTTAAAATAATCATCTACCCGCCAAGCACTCATGCCTTGTAAAATGGATTTGTATAAAACTTCATCATATCCTTTCCCTTCCAAATAAGACGATTGGTACATTTTTCGCATCACCTGATCAAGGCGCAACAAACCAGAACTATGTTCTAGTAAAGCCACATCTGCTACCAATGCTGCAATGAGCCCCTCAATATAAATAGAAACTTTTCTCCCTTTTACCCCCGGCGTATACCCATCTAACCAGGTATCAAAACTAGAGGCAGCTACAGAATAATTGTTTCGTCCACTGTTGTTATAATGCCTATCTAAATCACTTGCTAAACTGCTGGCATATTGCTCAAAACTCCATACCCCAGCGCGCAACAACATCAAGTCGCCATAATAGGTAGTTATGCCTTCATAAACAAAACCCAATTGCGAATAGTTCTCTTTGGTAAAATCATATGGCCACATCTCCTTTGGACGCATACGTTTGATATTCCATAAATGAAACAATTCATGCGAACTAATGGCCAAAAAATCATTGTAAAATTCTTCTTCAATAGCCAAACTAGCAGGACCCATGGCTATGACCGTTGAATCTGCATGCTCTACGCCATGCCTAAAAGTATTTGGCAATAACAAATATAAAAAGTGATAGTCCTTCAAAGGCAAGTCCCCAAAAATCTTTACCTGCGCATCTAAATACAATCGCGTATCTTTTTCCAATCTTTCCATTTGCGGCCATTCAGCTCCTTGAAACCAGAAATGAATAGTTGCCTCTTGCCAAACAAAAGAATGGTGCTGCAAATTTGGAGAAGCAAAAAACGGACTGTCAGCTAATTCATCAAAGTTTTTTGCCTGTATTGTTTTGTGTGCGTGTGCCAACTGACAAGCTATTTGCCAATCATCAGGAATGTTTAGGCTTATTTCAAAACTATCCATTTCCCTACCTACCACATACATAAAACAATTCACCGGGTTCAAATACATCAACTCCTCAGAAACATAAGAAGCACCTGCATCTGCTTGATTGGCATAATACTCATAGCACACAACTATTTCTTCATGGTTTTCGGTTCGAACCAACCAACGGTCTTTGCTTATTTTTTGAAAAGGCAACTCTTTACCTTCCTTGTTTGTGACAACAAAACAACGTACGTTTTTAGCATAATTTGCCAATTCATACCTTCCCGGCCGCCATGCGGGAAGTTGCAATTCAAGACTTGCAATGTTTTGGGTTTTTATCTTAGCTTCAAGTAAAATAAAATGATCCTTGGGGTTTGAAATGCCGACTTTGTACTTCATATTTGTTACAATTATATGAACATTGCATACATAGTTTCAATTATTTCGGTATTACTTTTATTGGTATTTGCCATTTTATCGTTTACAAACGCCCACAATCCGCGTTTCCAGCTATTATACATTGTGGTGGCTACCTTTAACATTGGCATTTTGGTGAGCATTATTTTGGTTAATTATTCCAACCAATCTGTTCTCATATGGCCCGCTTTGTTGTTCATTCACGTAATCAACAAAGTGAGAGACCTATACAAGATGCTTTAAACCACTTGCTAAAATTTCTCAAAAATCCCCAATCCAAACAGCGCAAAATCATATTTTACCGGATCCTCTTTATCTAATTTTCTAAGCATCCCATCTAGTTCTTCCACCGCTTTTGCATCATTTTGTTTGCGTTGTAATAGTCCCAACTTCCGAGCTGTATTGCCAGAATGCACATCTAAAGGAATAGATAATTGTGAAGGATGTAACTGCTTCCAAATCCCAAAATCAACACCACGCTTGTCGGTTCGAACCAACCAACGAAGAAACATGTTTAAACGCTTGGCAGAAGATTGATTGCTTGGGTCAGAAACATGTTTGGTGCTTCTTTCTGGATGAGGTATTTCAAAAAAGGCCCTTCTAAATTGAGTAATGGCATATTGCATAGAATGGGGTTGCGCATGCTTAACAAAGAGCCCCTCAATTCCTCCATGTGTAGCATAAATATGCCTCAATGCTTTCACAAAATAAAGCAAGTCTGCTCCCTGAAAGGTTCTGTGCACAAAATTCGATAATGGTTGTTGCTGCTTTTTCTTGCTCTCCATCACAAAATCATATGGACTTTCACCAAACAAATCCAACAACCGATGCGCGTTCTTTACAATTATCTTCCTATTGCCCCAAGCAATGGTAGCGGCTAAAAAGGCCGCAATCTCTATGTCTTCCTTCATCGTATACCTATGAGGAATGGCAATTGGATCGGCTTCAATAAAGTTGGGTCTATTGTATAAATCTACCCGCTCATCCAAAAAGGATTTGAGTTCTTCCCAATCTATTTCTGCCTTATTATCCATGTAAGGGCACAAATATATGTTTTGGGTTCAAGCATTATTTTATAATTGGCTTGTCCATTCTAAATACTTGCCTATATATTTGCTTCTTTAAGTGTAACCATATGAACCTCAAAAAAACCATGATGTTTGGAACCATTGGCGCGGCATTAGCTATTACGGCCTTTACCAGCGACAAAAAACCGCAAAACAAAAAACCAGAAAACAAAAAACCTGCCTTTGAAGTTAGCTGCGATGAATTTGCAGATTTGCAAGTGCTCCGTTACCAAATACCAGGATTTGAAACCCTCACCCCTAAACAAAAAGAATTGGCCTATTACCTTTATGAGGCGGCTAATAGCGGACGCGACATGTTTGTTGACCAAAGATACCGTTATAACCTTACCGTAAGAAAAACCCTCGATGCCATTCTTACCAATTACAAAGGAGATAAAACAAGCAGCGAGTGGAAAAACCTCGTGAGTTATGCCAAAAGGGTATACTTCTCTAATGGTATTCACCACCATTACTCTAATATCAAATTTGTCCCTACCTGCAGTTATGCCTATTTCTGCTCGGTAATTAACCAAATAGACAATGCCAAACTTCCTTTAGGAGGTTCAGACAAAAACCAATTCTTGGTGTTAATGAAGAGTGTTATTTTCGACCCAAATTTTGATGCCAAGGTGGTAAACCTAGGTTCAGACGTTGACAATGTTGCTGCTTCTGCCAACAATTTTTATGAAGGTCTTACCCAAAAAGAAGTTGAAGACTACTACAATTCACGCATCAGTAAAGATGACCTTACGCCTATCTCTTGGGGACTAAATTCAAAAATGATTAAGGAAAACGGCCAAGTTTCAGAAAAGGTTTGGAAAGTAGGCGGCATGTATTCTCCTGCCATTGAGAAAGTAGTATTTTGGCTTCAAAAGGCCGTAGAAGTTGCCGAAAACGACAAGCAAAGACTGGCTTTAGAACTCTTGGTAAAATATTACCTAACAGGTGATTTAAGAGTATGGGATGATTACAATATCGCTTGGGTGAATGATACTGAAAGTAGAATTGATGTGGTAAATGGCTTCATTGAAGTATATGACGACGCCATTGGCAAACGCGCTTCTTTTGAATCTGTGGTAAGCATAAAAGACATGGAAGCTACCAAACGTATTGCTGCTATTGCCGCCGAAGCCCAGTGGTTTGAAGACCATTCTCCTATTCTTCCTGAACACAAAAAGAAAAGTGTAAAAGGCATTACTGCTAAAGTTATTACCGTTATTCAAGAAGCTGGTGCCAGCTCACCTTCAACTCCTATTGGTATTAACCTACCTAATGCCAATTGGATCAGACAACAACATGGCTCTAAATCTGTTTCATTAGGTAATATTGTTAAATCATACAATACTATTGGGGCTAAAAGTCCTATGATGAAGGAGTTTTGTATTAGTCAGGAAGAAATAGACCGCAACGCAAAATACGGCGCCTTGGCTGCAGATTTACACACAGATATGCATGAGGTAATTGGACATGCTTCAGGACAAATTAACCCCGGCATTGGCGATCCAGATCAAACACTTAAAAATTATGCAAGCACTTTAGAAGAAGCCCGTGCCGATTTAGTTGCCTTGTATTATGTATACGACCAAAAATTGGTAGATATGGGTGTAATGCCTAGCCTAGAAGTAGGAAAAGCAGAATATGATGGCTATATCAGAAATGGCTTAATTACCCAATTAACGCGTTTGCAATTAGGAGAAAACCTAGAAGAAGCACACATGCGTAACCGTCAACTCAACGCTTCTTGGGCTTATGAAAAAGGTAAAGCTGAAAATGTGATTGAAATGTTCCAAAAGGATGGAAAAACCTATGTAAAAATTAACAACTACGAACGCTTAAGAGAATTGTTTGGTGAACTATTGCGCGAAATACAACGCATCAAATCTGAAGGCGATTTCCAAGCAGCCCAAGCATTGGTAGAAGGATACGGTGTGAAGGTAAACCAAGACTTATTAAAAGAAGTAAATATCCGTTTCAAAAAATTAAATGTGGCTGCCTACAAAGGATTTATCCAACCTAAATTGGTTCCTGTAATGGTGAACGGAAAATTGGTAGACGTAAAAGTTGAGTATCCTAACAATTTCTTGCAAGACCAATTAGACCGTAACAAAAAATATGGCTTTTTGCCTGCAATGAATTAAGGCATTTCAGATATATTCTCATACAAAAAAAAGAGGTGCGCAAATTCATGCGTACCTCTTTTTTTGTATCCTATTCAAGGGTTAAATGCGCCAAACATCCCTTTGATAAAAACTTTTTTCTTCTCACTTTATTTAGTAGCTTTGAGTTTTACATTTTACTATGAAAAAATTAATTCTTTCTCTGGTATTATTTACCGCTAGCTTAAGTGGCTTTTCACAAGAATTGGAGTTTGGCTTGAAAGTGGGTATCAGTTCAGATAAAATGAAATTAGAACATGCCAGCACCTTTGTTTCTGACCTTGAGGGCAACAAAACCTACAATTTTGGTGTATACGGCAGGTTTAAGGTAAAAGTAATTGGTTTATATGTGCAACCAGAAGCCATTTATAATACCCGCGCCAGCAATATTACCATTACAGACAATGGCGTGAAAAATGTTTTTCTACAAAGCGCTTCCTATATAGATATTCCGGTTTTGGTGGGCTTAAAATTTTTAAAGGTTTTCAGGGTCTATGGTGGTCCAAACTTTCAAATGTTAGTGAGTCAAAAAACTGATATTCCTGCTGGCAAGGTTGAATTTGTGAAAACAGACCTGAACAAAAAAGCAACAGGCATGCAATTGGGTGCTGGATTAGATTTGGCCAAATTTAGGTTTGATGCCAAATATGATTTTAACGTAGGAGATATGGGGTCACCGTTTACCTATAAAGGCAATGCTGTAAGTACCCAAAATGCCATGTTTACCTTTCAAGTAGGTATCAAGTTGTTTGGCTTGTTATAATGCACGCAGAGTTATTGCGAGATTATTGCCTTCAAAAAAAGGCGGTAGAAGAAACCTTTCCCTTCGATGCGAATACGCTCGTTTTTAAAGTAGCGGGCAAAATGTTTTGTCTCATTGGCCTTGACAATCCCATTTCGTGTAACCTCAAATGTTTTCCAGAAAAAGCCCTAGAGTTAAGGGCACAATATAGCGCCGTTCAACCTGGTTGGCACATGGATAAGAACCATTGGAATACCGTTTTTTTTAACGACGATTTACCCGACAAAGAAATACTTGCACTTATAGACCATTCCTATCAATTAGTTGTTGAAAAACTACCCAAAAAACTCAAGCTTGAGTTTGATTTACCTTAATACTTTTCTCCTCACCTGTAGGCTTTATTGGCAATAATATCATTGCTATACCATTGCACAACAGCTTTGGTCATATGCGCCAGGCTATCTCTCATTCCCGCATATTTCTCATCAAACAATAGATTGTTACGCATCAAAGAATCTTGCGTTAACTGGTATAAACCCAAAGCATTTTCTCCATCAAACTGATACACCCATGGCCAATGAATGGCTTGAAAATACCTGTCTTGAAATTGAATAGCCACAGGCATAGCAGCTTCTTTTTTGAGATAAGTTCCAAAAGAATAAAAGGGCTTATTATACCCAATTTCATGCATCACTATATTCAACATATCTGCATGACTAACTGTTGTTTCATTTAAGCTTCCTCGCGTGGTATTTGGTACATATTTTAGCAAAGGAATTTCAAACCTGCCTTGGTTGCTCTGGTAATAAGGTGTTTCATTATCTGCACTGTGATCGGCTGTAATAATAAACGTAGTTTCATCATACCATGACTGTTGAGTGGCGAGATGAAAAAACTGGCGCAAGGCATCATCTGCATAACCTATGGTGGCATGTATTGGCAATGTGCCTTTAGGGTACTTATTTTCATCACCTACCGGAAGGGTATACGGGTGGTGACTGCTTAAGGTAAACACTGTACCAAAAAATGGGGCAGGCAACTTCCCTAACTCATTGGCAAAATAGGCCAGATAAGGTTTATCAAACACTCCCCAGTTGCCATCCAAATCTGCCTTGTTGGGGTATTCATTGCTGCCAAAATAGTTGCCTGCATTACTCAAGGCAATAAAATTATCGAAGCTCATGGTGCCGTTTTTTCCGCCATGATAAAAGGCAGCACTGTATCCAACCTCCTGTAAATTATTTCCAATACCTCCCAAATAATTGCTTTGGTAATAACTACTCAAATAAGGTGTTTGCATCCAGCTGGGCATAGAAGATAAAATAGCAGGTATGCCTTCTATTGATTTTTTACCATTGGCGTAGGCATGTGTAAACACCTCGCTACAGCCCATCAATGAATCTAAAAATGGCGTATATCCTTTTCCTTTATTATAAAATCCACAATACTCCTTTCCCAAACTCTCAACTACAATCAATACAATATTTCGCTTACCCTTGCCAACTTCATGTAATTGTGTTTTCGGTCTGAACCAATGAGCTGCCTGCGCCTCGGGCATGTAATTTCTTTCACTCAAGCCACTTTGTTGTGAGGAAATAATCATATTAAAAGGCGTGTTTACCACCAAAGAAACTAATTCCGGACGGGTTTGCCTAGCCGCATCAAAGGTATTCAGCGGTATCAATTGAACACCTCCTCTTACCCCAATAATAAGCAAGGCTACCAATACCAATCTGGCTACCAATTGCCAAACAAAATGAGGTGCTTTGGCAACCTTTGGTTCAGACCGAATCCCCATTTTTTGATACGCTTTGTATTGTATCCATACCAATGAAAATAACAACACAAACAAATACCAATAGTCTAACAAATAGGCGGTTTTCATGCCATCCAACTCCTTGGCCATTAAAAACAAATCTAATCCACTGCGCCTGCCAGAAATGGGAAAATAACCCGTATCAAGTAAATTAAAAAGTGTAAATGCACCTTGAAAAAACACAAACAAAAATTGCAATACTAATTGGGTAATTTTGTGTTTAAATACCCCATAGGGTAATAGGTGAATGAAAATAAAAAGGCTATGTAAATAAATGAGCGCCGATACATCATACAAAATACCATATACAAAAGCGCCTAAAATATCGGCAACCGGAAATTGTAGAAAGTATGTATTAAAAATAAAAAACAGCAGGCGCAGCAAAGTGGCGGCCAATAATGCCAAACCAAATCGCTTCCCCAACAACTCAAATTGCATGAACATGGGCTGCAAAATAGAATATTTTTTTTATATCGTTTTTTTCAAACAGATTTCTTTACTTGCCAAGCGAACATGGTTATTTACCAAAACATATCACTTAAACCCTACAACACATTCGGCATAGATGTGAAAGCCGAGCAATTTGTAGAAGTAAAAACAGTAGAAGAAGTACAAGTATTGTGTACTACCTTTAACTTACATGAAAGAAAAACCCTTGTAATAGGCGGAGGAAGTAACCTCCTACTTACCCAAGATTTTGATGGCATGGTTATTCGCATGAACCTTACCGGCATGGATGCCATTAAGGAAGACAATGACCATGTGTGGATTAAGGCCATGAGCGGTGAAATTTGGAATGACTTTGTGCATTATTGCGTTCAAAAAAACCTTGGTGGCGTAGAGAATTTAAGCCTTATACCAGGTTGTGTGGGTGCGGCACCTATGCAAAATATTGGCGCCTATGGGGTAGAGATAAAAGATACCTTCGAAGAGTTGTTTGCGGTTGAAATAGAAAGTGGAAAATTGGTAAAATTCACCAACCAAGAGTGCAAATTTGGCTACCGCGAAAGCATCTTTAAACACGAAGCCAAAAACAAATACATCATCGTTTCTGTCACATTTAAACTAAAGAAAAATCCACCACTCAACATCAGTTATGGCGCCATCAGTGATGTTTTAAAAGCCAAGGGAATCAATAACCCAGGTATCAAAGATGTAAGTGAGGCGGTGATTGAAATCAGAAATTCTAAACTACCTAATCCCAAAGTTTTGGGCAACTCAGGAAGTTTTTTCAAAAATCCAGAGATAGACGAACAAGCATATAACCTCCTAAAAGTCCAATTCCCGCAAATACCTGGTTACCCCACCCTTCCGGGGAAAGTAAAAGTGCCCGCAGGTTGGCTTATTGAACAATGTGGTTGGAAAGGCAAACGTGTTGGCGAAACAGGCGCACACAAAGACCAAGCGCTGGTATTGGTTAATTATGGGAATGCTACTGGCAATGAAATTTACCAGATGGCCCTTACCATTCAAAACTCTGTGCAAGAGAAATTTGGCATACATATCACCCCAGAAGTAAACATCATATAAGCCTTCTTTCTTCCTTCTGCCTTCTTTGCTTATCTTGCGGCCCAAATGGGAAAAAAGAAAAGCAAAGAACCCCGGTTTTACGAGAATCTGGAAATTGTGAGCGCAGGCAGCGAAGGCAAAAGTATTGCAAGACCAGAGGGCAAAGTGGTTATGGTAGAATATGCTGTACCGGGTGATAAAGTAAATGCAAGGGTGATCCAAAGCAAAAGAAGGTTTGAATTGGCTACCATCACAGAAATACTCGAACCTTCTGCAGATAGAGTGCCTACCTTTTGTGAACATGCCGATATTTGTGGTGGCTGTAAATGGCAACAAATGAGCTACGATGCTCAACTGCGCTACAAACATCAACAAGTACTTGACGCCTTCGAGCGCATTGGAAAATTCCCCTTTGCTCCTTTTGAACCCATCTTAGGTTCAGACCGAACCACCCACTACCGAAACAAGGTAGAGTTTAGCTTTACCGACCGTAAATGGCTTACCAATAAAACAGATATTGGAACCCTAAACAAAGCAGAAAATGCAGGTTTAGGATACCATATACCTGGAAGATTTGATAAGGTATTTGATGTGAATACTTGTTACCTCATGCCTGAACTTAACAATGCCATTAGAAACAGTATCCGCGATTTTGCCATAACACACGATTTTGATTTTTATAACCTATACGGCCAAACTGGCTTTATGCGCAACCTTCTCCTTCGCAACAATATGAAGGGCGATTGGATGTTGATTGTGAGCTTTGGTCATGAAGACAAGGAAAAAAGAGAAGCATTGATGGAACATATCCATCAGAATTTCCCACAAATTACTTCCTTGTTTTATGTGATTAATGAAAAGAAAAATGATACCCTGCACGACCTAGATATTGTGTTATATGCAGGTGAAGATTTTTTACTCGAGGAACTAGAAAATTACCAATTTAAAATTGGACCAAAATCTTTCTTCCAAACCAATGCATACCAAACCATTGAGTTATACAAGAAAGCGCGCGAGTTTGCGCAATTAACAGGCGAAGAATTGGTGTATGATTTGTATACAGGCGTTGGTACCATTGCCCTATTTGTTTCAGGCATGGCCAAAAAAGTAGTGGGTATAGAATATGTAGAACAGGCCATAGAAGATGCCAAAAAGAATGCTGCTTTAAACAATGTTTCGCATACCCATTTTTTTGCAGGTGATATGAAAGATTTATTAACCACCTCTTTTATAGAAACCCATGGACAACCCGATGTGGT
>CAILJQ010000103.1 GCA_903834625.1 uncultured Bacteroidota bacterium | reverse complement strand
ATACCACAAGCATCTGTAGAGCCATTGTTCATAGCAGCAGCCGTTGTGCTTGCACTACCAGAAGCATTCAGGTAAATAGTGATGTTTTGGGCATTCACAACTGGAGCTACCTCATCTTTTACCTTTACATTTGCAGTAGCTGTAGCTGTATTGCCATGTACATCGGTTACAGTTAAGGTCACCTCATTGTCACCTACATTGGCGCAAGTGAAGTTTGCTGGGGAAACAGATAGGATATCGATTGCACAATTATCTGTTGAGTTATTGTTTACATCTGCAGCGGTAATAGAAGCTGTACCATTAGCATTTAACTGGATAGTAATATCCTGTGTATTTACTGTAGGTGCAATTTGGTCTATCACTGTAACATTAGCTGTTTTTGATGCAACATTACCATTTACATCAGTAACAGTTAAGGTAACCTCATTAGGCATACCTGTTTTGCCGCAATTGAATGTATTTGGCGAAACACTCATAGAAGCTATACCACAAGCATCTGTAGAACCGTTGTTCACCATAGATGCTGTTATACTGGCTTCACCAGAAGCATTTAGATAAACTGTAACATCTTGTGTATTTACAATCGGAGCAATATGATCTACCACCAATACATCTGAAGAAGTAGTTGACACATTTCCATTAACATCCGTAACAGTTAAGGTAATGGTATTATTGCCAACATTACTGCAATCAAAAGTTGATTTTGATAAAGCCAAACTTGCTATACCACATGCATCACTTGAACCATTGTTTACGTCGGAAGTACTAATGCTTCCATTTCCATTGATGTCTAAGTTCACAATTACATTCTGTGCAATTGCTATTGGCTTCACTGTATCTAAAACTGTTATCGTTGCATTACTGCTTGAAATGTTTCCGTTTACATCTGTAACTGTTAAAGTAACAGTGTTGGCACCCACATTGGCGCATGTAAGAATCGGATCAGACACTGAAACACTTGCAATACCACATGCATCTGAAGAACCATTGTTCAAGGCAGCTACAGAAACTGCTGCGTTTCCGTTTTGATCCAAGTATACGGTAATGTTATTAGTACCCACTTGCGGACGAATGGTATCAAGTACTTGAACAGTTGCTTGAGCAGATGATACATTACCATGAATATCCGTAATGGTTAAGGTAACTTGGTTATTACCCACATTGCCACAAGTAAAGCTATTAGGTGATACTGAATAACTGGCAATGCCACAATTATCGGTTGAACCATTATTTACATCTGCAGCCGCAATGGTTGCAGTTCCTGTAGCATTTAAGTAAAGATCAATGTTTTTGGTAACCACATTGGCCACTTGAACATCATTAACTTTCACCACTTGATTACAGCTACTACTTATACCATATATATCTGTTGCTGTCCAAGTAATGGTTGTATTACCCACTGGGAATTCATCTGTTAATAGAAGTCCATCATTGCGCACACCAACTATACTGCTTATAGAACAATTATCAGTTGCAGTAGCAGCTGTTACACTCACCATTGCACCACATTTATTTATATCATTGTTCACTGTAATTTGAGCCGGACAGCTTATAGATGGTGCTTGGTTATCTGTAACAACTACGTTGAAGGTACAAGTTGAAGTGCCTACAGCGTTGCTCGCTGTAACAGTAACAGTAGTTGTGCCAACAGGGAATACAGAACCAGAAGCATGAGAATAGGTAATAACTGAAGCAGGAATTCCAGTTGTTTCAGTTGCGGCATATGTTACAGTTGCACCACAAACTCCATTAGTAGCATTTACACTAATATTTGCTGGACAATTTACAACAGGAGCTAATCCTGTTACATTTACTGTAAACGAACAATCCTTTATATTTCCGCTAGCATCTGTAGCACGGTAGGTTATGGTTGTTGAGCCAATAGGGAATACTGAACCACTAGCCAAACCAGCAATTCTACTTACCGTTGCCGAACAATTATCAGTAGCTGTTGGAGTAGTATAGTTTACAGTTGCACCTGAAGCATTGGTAGCAAATACATTTATGTTAGCAGGACAAATGATGTTTGGCAAAATCATATCCTCAACTGTTACCACAGATGTACCTGTTTTGCTGTTTCCATTTACATCTGTAACTGTTAAAGTTACTGTGTTGCTGCCTAGGTTAGCACATGTAAAGTTTGAATTGCTAATAGCATAAGTTGCAATTCCACAATTATCTGTTGAATTGTTATTGATCTGAGCTGCCGTAAGTGTTGCAATACCAGATGCATTTAATTGAATGGTTACATTCTGTGTATTTACAATAGGAACAATGGTATCGTAAACAGATACTGCAGCAACACCTTGTGAAGAGTTTCCATTCACGTCGGTAACGGTTAAGTTTACCGTGTTACCTGAACCTGTGCCAAAAGGAACCAAAGTTCCAAAAGTACTGTTAACTACAGTTCCATTATAACCATGGTTGGTAGCATCTGGCAAACTACTTCCAGCTCCAGATTCCATGTTGTAATAAGCAACCAATCCAGCTTCAGAGCCAGATAGTGTTTTATTATATTTATCTAACATTTGAGCTGCTGAACGGGCATAATTCCAAATTCTTACTTCGTCTATTTGTCCGTTATGCATGGTATGATAACCGGCATATCCAATAGTTAAATTATGTGACGACATATAAGGAGCACCACTTGCAGGGCGAGTATTTTGTAAAACGCCATTGATATACAACTTACCTACGCCTCCTTCACGAACACCTGCAAAATGTATCCATTCTCCCACAACCACAGGTCTTGCAAATATCACTTCTGTACCTCCACCATATTGTTGGAATAAGAAATATCCTTGAGGGTGGTACCACAAACCATAATTTCTGTAAGTAGCGTCACCTTTACCTACCACACGTACCCAATCTCCATTTAACGAAGTAACCCTTACCCAAGCCTCTACCGTTATATCGCCTGGAATTCTTAAGGCAGGATTATCTGCAATAACAACAGAACTACTGTTGTTCATCGTAATTGATTTGTTATTACCCCCACCTACATGGCTACAATTAAAATTAGTTTTATCAATTGAAAGACTAGCGATACCGCAATTGTCGGTACTACCATTGTTTACATCTGCTGCTGCTAGCGAACCATTACCAGTGGCATCCAAATAAACTGAAGCTGATTTGGTTACCACAATTGGTGCAGTTACATCGTTAACAGTTACGGTAAAAGTACAAGTGGTAGTTCCACAGCTATTGCTTGCTGTTAATGTCACAGTGGTAATGCCTTTGTTAAAGATAGAACCACTTCCATTGCCATTTCCAGAAGCAGTAGTTGCACCACTAAACTGGTAAGTAATACTTGGTGTAGGAATGCCAGAAACAACTGGAGAATAGCTTACCATAGCATTGCAATTAGAGGTAGGTGCATTGCTGTTAATATTCGTTACACAAGTAGTAAATAAAGGCATAGTGCAAGTGATTTCGCCTTTAACGGCAAAGTCGTAAGGACTTTCATCACAATCATTGCTAGAAATTTGAACAGTAGCATTTTTAAAGCCCGGGGTTGATGCCGAGAAAGTAACAGTAAATGTGGTATTAGCACCCGCAACAATACTTGCAGGCAATGAAACACCTGAAACGGTAAAGTTGGCCGCATCGGTTCCACTTATAGAAATGTTGCTAATGTTTAAAGCTAAAGTTCCTAAATTTTCAATGGTGTAAGTTTTGCTTACAGTATTTGAAGGAACAATACCTCCAAAATCTGTATAATTAGTAGAGGAAGCAGAAGTACTTCCATCTGTTATACTTGCATTGTTTCCACTAACAGCTATCTCTGGACCGTTTACGGTAACACTCATCACACAAGTAGACACATTATTGTTTACATCAGTAACTGTCCAAGTAACATTGGTAACACCAACAGGATAGTTGCCACTTGCATCTTCGGTTCCAGTAAAGCTATTTACGATGCTGGAAATTCCGCAATTATCGCCAGCAGAAATAGCTGGAACTGTTACAAATGCTGAACAACCAGAAATTAAATTAGCACTTACATTTGTAGGGCAGAAAATACTTGGTGCAGTAACATCAGCCACAACAATGGTAATAGCTTGTGAAGCAGTTAAACAATTGTTTGCATCTCTCACAACTACGTTATAGGTACCGCTGCTTAAGTTGCTAAATGTATTGGTAGTAAGGTATAAAATACCACCATTAATTGAATAGTTATATGGAGCAGTACCGCCACTAGCTGTAATAGTTATTGAACCATTTGTTGCGGCAGCACAACTTACATTTACTTTACTTGCACTAGCAGCTAAAGCAGCAGCAGGTTGCGAAATAGCTACGGTATATTGTGTAGACAAACAACCTAAAGCATCTTTTACCCTAATTTGATAAGTACCAGGCGTCATATTCGTATAAGTAGCTGCAGTGCCATATGTACTGCCATTGTTAATAGAATATTGGAATGGACCAAATCCTGTAGAGGTAGCAATGTTTATGGTACCGTCGTTTGAACCAAAGCAATTGATATTGGTTTTGGTCACTAAGGCATTAACAATACTTACACGAACTGTGGCTGTAACAACGGTTGGACAACCATTCGCATCAATATAAGAAAGTGAAACATTATATGTACCAGAATTTGCATAAGTTTTACTTGGATTCTGAGCTGTTGAAGTGGTAAAATCACCAAAGTTCCATCTATAGCTGCTCACTGCCTCTGGAGGAGTACCCGCAGTAAAATTAATGGTGGTACCAATACAAACATCCAAAGAACTCGCTGTAAATGGAGTTGGTGTTATCACACCAGGGGTTGTAATAATGGTTACAGGTGTTGTAACAGAACAACCCGCGGCATCTTTCACTGTAACAGAATAATTACCAGGAATAAGGTTGCTAATGCTTGAAGTAGTTTCTGTGGTTGACCATAAATAAGTAAATGGAGCAACACCACCAGTTACTGTTGTAACAGCAGCAGCACCATCATTGCCAGCTGCACAAGTTGAGTTGGTTGTAGTAATGGCAGTAGTTAAAGTTGGAGGAGCTGTAAAATTCCATCCGGTTGTATTGCCTGCATTGGTGCTATAATTTGCATTAAAAGTTGCCCCACCTTGAGCTTTCATATCTTTTAATTGCAAGAAAGTGGTATTTACAATTCCGCTTGTTTTGCTAAATATTGCCTGAACACCAATTACACTTGAGCGAATTATAATTGGTGAAGCACAAGAACCATCAGCAATAAAGTTTGTGAAAGTTTGTGTTCCTGGATTTACATTTAATGTTAAACCTTTATCTACACGTAATGTAGTAAAGGTATTATTACCATTTAAGCTTGATTCTAAAGCTCCAGTAGTGGTAAATGTAACATTGCTATAAGTTAGGTTCGAACCGTTAAAAATACTACCTGTTCCAGTACCATTCATAATAATGCTAGATGTACCTTCTACCAATGCAGTATTGCTTAAGGTAGAAACATCCCAAGTACCATTGGTTACTCTAACAATTGAGGAACCTAAATTAAAAATACGTGTGTTTGCTGTATTACTATAAAAATTGCGGGTATTAATTGCGTTATTATTGGTAGTTAAAGTTCCGTTATTGAAGTAGATGCTATTGTTAACATTTAATGGATTCAACAATTTCCACTCTCCAATTCCAGAGTTACCTCCTATGAAATAAACATTTTCAAGATTTTTATTTCCAGTATTTACAAAGTGATTATTGTCTGTTGCCATGAACTTCCAATCACCTGTATAGTTCTGGGTCATGCCAGAAATCAATTCCAAATCTCCATAAATTCTCATTTCACCAGAACCTGTGAAAGTTGGGTTAAATACTGCCGATCCCCATTTCAAGTCGCGCATGTTAGCAACCGGTACGTCAACATTAACTGTTCTACCAGCTGTAGTGAATGAGTTGGCATCAAAAAACACATCGTCATTTGGACCAGGTACGGTTGTTTGAAAAGTGGTACCTCCTGAAGAAGTAGCCCAATGGTTAGCGTAATCCGACCAATTTCCATTGTCACCTACCCAATAAAATGCATTACATGAACTAAAACTCCAATTGGTATTATTACCCAAATTCACACTACTCGCTCCAGCGAAGAACTGGGTTTGTAACCCTCCAGCTCCATTTGATAATGCATTTGCTCTTACATCTTGTAGAAGAACAAAATCTAAACAAACTCTTCCTGAAGGCTTGTAAATGGTGGCTTGGGTACCCGTTGTTTGAGATTTAACAATCACTGGGAAACTTCCATTTCCAAGTGCCAATAAGCTATTTACCGTTTGAGTTCTGCTTGCTCCCAATAAAAGTCTAGTACCTAAACCTGCTGCCACCAATGAATTGAAAGTATTGTTTTGGTTCAGGTATAAATACGGTCCACCATTACCTGTAGAGGTAACCGTTAAATTATTAAAGGTATTGGTTCCAGAGAAAGTAATTTGAGGAATATTGGTGGTAGCATTGCTGAACGTAAAGTTTACATCATTAAATGTATTACTACCTGTAAAGTTAAATGTTGGATAGGCTGCTGTAGAAATCTGAATGTTTCTAAAGGTATTATTATCTTCTATTGTATAGGTACTCGCACTGTTTGAACTTGGCACAAATACTACATCTTTATATACTTTGTTACCTCCATAAAACCTATTTACATTGGTGTATGAATTGGTAAATTTAATATTTGTACCACTCATTAAAACGGTTGGAGCATAATAAAAACGCAAATCATAGTTTGAATAAATTGTGTCTGTTCCTGTAAAATCAAGGGTAATTCTCGAGTCATTATAGTCATTGTAAATAGAACGAGCTCTTACTCTATAGCCACCAGAAATGAATTTTCCAGAACGGAAATAAATATCTGTTAAACTGCTCAATTCATTTTGAAGCGTCCATTCACCCTGATAACTGCCATCTCCATTGAAAAATACATTGTACAAACTTTTTCCATTCGTATTAATTGTATTACCAGTTTTCCTCGATTGGAAGTAAACAGCACCGGTCATATTCCAATTAAGATTTGGATCTAATAACATAGAACCATAAACATTTAATTGGTATGAACCTGCAAATCGTGGGCTGTTTACATTGTTCCATAACATACTGTTACAGTATCCTGCTTGGTTCAATGTTACAGTTTGATTTGCCCCAGTAAATGAATTGACATCAAAAAATACATTGTCGGCCGGACCAGGTATACAACCAGAACCTACACCGCCACTTGATAATGCCCACTTAGTTCCGTCAGACCAATTTCCATTTCCGCCAACCCAATAATAATTGGTACCGGTAGAAACAAAATTCCAATTGGTAACATTACCTAAATTAGCAGAATTGGTGGCACTATAGGAACCTGAACCTAGTAAGGTAATGTCTGATATGACAACTGTATTTGCAGAGGCAATGTTGTTACAGGTAATGCTTACTGCACTGCCCGAGTTCATGCTACCTACAAAGGTTTTTGCATTACAGGTTCCATTAAAATAAATACTATCAATTGCTTTGGTTAAACCTGGGTAAAAAAGCACCCTTTCAGCTCCATTAGAATTTAATTTTCTAATTTTTAAGTTGCTGTAATAAGATAATTCCACATAGGCTTTATTCTGTGCATTTCCATTGATGTTTAACACATCTATTACTCTTGAAGAAGCATATCCATAATAATAGGTATAGATATAACCATACAACTGAGCCCTTGGATAAGGGTGGTTAGTTGGGTTGGTAAAGTTTAAGTTGAAAGTTCCAATTGAATCATAATACATCTGATCATAGTAGTATCCAGAATTTGAACTGATATAATTCAACCCCTTAATTACATTATAATACCCGTTCATATTACAAGAATAAGTGCTTACTCCAGTATGATTAATGGTTACGGTATTGTAACGTTTTGCAGTTGCCCAATTATTAGCGTATGAATTAAAACTTATATTATACATGTATTCCATGTATATGTTTGCGTTGCCCATAATGAGTGTTGAGGCAGGATTAGCTGTCCAGTTATAAGCTACACGAATAACAGGAGTTCCTGTGAAATCAACCGTTGAATTTATCTGAATTGCTGCAGCATAAATATTGTTTCCTCCTGTTATCAACTTACCGTAGTTAACAGATAAAGTACTGTTACAATTTAAACTATCTAACAAGGTCCACACACCTGTGTTTTGGTTTTGTCCAGCAAAAACAACCTGATTGTTAGAAATCTTATTGGCAAAAGAAATGGTATTGCCAGGGGTAATCGACATAAAACTCAAAATGCCACTGTAGTTATAAAACATTGTTGGAGACAATTGGTATGAACCAAAAATATTCAGTGGTTGTGAACCATTCATTCCTGCACCAGTAATTGTTCCCTGCCAGGTCATATTCTTACATTCGGCAGTACCATTAATGGTGCAATATTGATTGGCAACAGTAAATGAGTTGGCGTCAAAAATTACGTTATCTATCCTACTCGGTATCGCACATCCTGCTGTACCTCCAGAACTCAACGACCAATGCAATGGATCGGTCCAATTACCTGAACCACCTATCCAATAAAAAGTTTGTGAAGGAATACCTGAAATGGTCCAACCTGGATTATTTCCTAAATTGGTTGTATTTGTAGCCACAAAAGTAGCACCACCCATTCCACCAATATCTTGCAATTGTGCCCAATCTAAAGAAACAGTACCAGTAGCTTGTTTAATATACGCAAGTGAACCTCCTGCGCTACTGTGTATTAAAAATGTTCTCTGGCATGAACCTACCAATGGCACAAAATTGTTTACATTTTGAACACCCGTGAAAATAACTTCTCCAGCACCATTTAAATCCAATCTATTAAATGAATCAGCAAAATTGAATTCTACTATCGGCCTAATGTTGGAAACACTTTGAATAGTAAAATCATTGGTAAATACCTTCTTCTGAAGAAACCTCAATTTAGGAGCCTGTATACCTAAAGAGTTATTGGTATAAGTAATGTTAAAATTACGGTGTCTGTTTGGCAGTCCACTTGCATTACTATAATCCATATATTGATAACCAGAGAGGTTAATCTTCATGTCACGACAGGTATTAATATAATCTATAAACACCCCTGTTGCATTCGCACCTTGAGCATTCAGTACTATATCATTAAAGTCTTTATTACCTCCATAAAAATAGATGTGATTATTATTGTTCTTTGCAGAAATGGTAGCATTTCCTGGATTAAATGAAATACTCGCAGTTGGATATATCCTGAATTCATAATTTACCATTACCGTGTCGGTTCCGGTAAAATCAATCGTTAATGGGTTAGTTGTCCAAGCGTAAAATCTAAATACATTTACCTTTTGCGCATTAGAAATGAATTTATTCGCATATAAATACAAGCCATCATTAAACAAGGCAAGTGAATCTGTTAGCCTATATTCTGCATTGTAGTTTGTTCCGTTTAATTCTATACGGTGCATGTCTTTCCCACCACCTGCTATATTGTATTGTCCAAATTTGGTAGCATTAAAATACATGCCACCACCATGTTTGGTATAATTAGATAACCTACTTACCTCATAACCCGCATCAGTTAAATTCCATGTTCCGTTTGTTACAATAGTTGAACCGGGTGAACCCACAAAACTACCATTTTTGATATTCTGAGTTGTACCCATCGCCTGAAATATGGCGCCACTTACTACATTTAAAACTCCATTTCCAGAAGTAATAGTACCTGAATTATGAATGTATTGAGCACCACTTGTCATTTCAAGTGTTCCAGCGTCTATACTCACTGTTGCGCTGTTTCCTGTAAATTTTGAATTGTTGAATAATTTTAAATTACCTGTTTTTACCTGAATGTTTAATCCAGCCACGGTATTACTCAAGTTTACATTATTCAATTCTATGGCCTGACCCGAAATCAACCTTGAAGCTTGCACCCAATTAAGTGTTGGACCAGCAGCTACTAAAATACCTGCCGTTGAATTAAACCCTGCGGCAAAGGCAAAATTGATATTAGGACTTCTAGTACCTGTTACCAAAAGTGAGTTACAAAATGCCTCAAAATTAATGGTAATGGTTCCACCTGTTAAAGTGAAAGAATTCACATCAATAATCACATTGTCGATAGGTGTAGGTACAATTGCAGGATGCGTTGATCCACCCGAGCTCGTTGCCCAATGGTTCAAATCTGTCCATACTCCTGTTCCTCCTACCCAATAGTAATCTGCAGCTCTAGCTGTAGATGTACCTAAAAACACCAAAAACGCTAAAAGCGTTATCTTAAGTGACTTCAGAAATGTTTGTGTAAAGTAATTGTTCATATAGCTGTTGTTTTATTGAATGCGAAAAAGAAAAAAGGCCTGATGTGTAGTTATGGGCATGCCATTTACCATGGTGCTTATTTGTAGCCCTTGTATAAAATTCCCTCTTGGAAGCTTCATCAATTCGGCCTCCGGTTTTGTTGGGTTAATTTTAATTGTTTTGTCTAAAACAATATTTCCTCCATTTGCTTTATTTGAAGCATATGGCAATGTTTGGTATGGACCAATGTCTGGCAAGAGGTTACCAATAAACCTGGAATCACCTTCTAAATTTTTGTATGTGTTTATGTGATTTGAAGGATAAACTACTCCAAAATTCTCCTTTGATGCGAAATTGTTTATTGCAATTGGTTCAACCATTACCTCGGCGAGGGAATCTTTACCAGCTATTACCAATGGAAAAGTGGTTTTTTGATTCTCACACACTTGTAGAAATGGCAACTGAGCAAGATGCAAAACAGGAATAGCAGTAAATCCTCCATCAACAACCATTGAAGTGCTTAAACTTATTCCCCTTTCCATAGGTTGGGATAAATTTCCCAAACCCGCTGGTAAACCCTGGTAAGCCCATACCAGGTCATAAGTTGTGCGAGACTCGTCTGCAATATATATAGTTGTATACCTTTGGGTTTGGGCACAGTTGTCAAATGCCTCTTTGCAGGATAGGGGTGCATACTTGTTGCTGTAATTTGAATCTCCTTTTAATGAAATTACACCTACCAACTTGTGAGACATTTGTTCAAATAAGACTACCTGTTGTTCACCGGCAGCCTTTACATTGCATGGAATATGCATGTATAAAGAAATCTTAAATTGATTTTTGGAAATTTGGGTAGCAAACAACTCAGCTCCCAAAATTTCTTGAGCAAATGTGGTTTGGGCATTCATATGCATGAATAAGCATATAAATACCCATTTAATCCTACCACATTTAGAGTGTAGAAGTGCTAAAATCAAAGACGAAAATCGTCTGAACGAGACTAAAACAAGGTATTTCATAGGTGTCAACTAGGGGCTTCGACAATTCAAGTTTGCTAAAAAAGTTCCTTTATTTCACACCTCTAAACGGTACATAACCATGTACCTTTTATTTTATCGGTTGTTTTATTGATTTAATAAGCCAAAATCAAACCTTTAAATACATACAAATTATGTCATTTTTTGTACGTTTTAAGGAATTACAGCCAATTAAAATCAAAAAGAACCAATCATCAGTCATTTATTAGGCATGCAAACCCAATAATCAAAGCCACTCATTCAGATTCAAATAGCAAATTTGTATCTATGCAGTGTGATGACCTTTTTAAGATATTTCATAAGCCTCGTTTTGCTCTTAGGAGTTTTTCATAAAAGCAGCCAATGTCAAACTGTACAACATTGGGATGAAAAACATGGATTGGCATCTCGTATTGTAAACTCATGCATTAGAACAAGTGACGGGTATTTGTGGATTGCTACTGCAAAAGGCCTTTGCAGATTTGATGGATATACCTTCTTACCCGTTAACCAAGCTAGAAATGGTAGACTTACCAGTAACCATATTCGCAGTTTACTAGAATTTCAGCCAGGGGTATTATGGGTTGCCACAGACAATGGAATCAATGTATTTAACTTATACCAAAATAAAGTCACCCAAGTATTTCAACATACCACCAAAGAAAATAGCCTCTCAGAGAATTTTGTCTTACAATTCTACCGCGCACCAGATAGCACCCTTTGGGTAACTACCGCAGATGGCATACTTCACAAATACCTTGGCAACGGCCAGTTTAAAAGGTTCTATAATCCCCTTCAAAAAGATTTAAGCTTTGGTAACAGACTGAAAGTGGTTCAATACGAAGGTAAATTATGGCTAAGAACACAAAATAGAGGTGTTTACCAAATTGATCCAATTAGCGGTAAATTGCTTGGAAATTATCTATATGGTGAACCCGCTTCCGATGAAGGAAGTATTAACGTTTTACCAAAATACGGACTCATTTGCACCCAAGCAAATGACATCAAAGTATACAACCCAAAAACTAATCAATTCGACAAACTCTCCCTCCATGGCATTCATAACATATATAGTTTGGTTCCTGATAAAAAAAATGGGCTTTGGATTTCATGTAACGAACGCAAAAACTTAATCTACCTCTATAAAAATGAGGTAACAAATATTACTTCTACCTTATTCGACCTATCAAAGAATATCCAAATTAACTCGGTTACTTTAGGAAGAAGCAATAAACTTTGGGTGTGTACCAATAATGGTTTGTATAAATTGATTCTTGAAAACCCACAATTCAAGTCTTTTCTTAAAAAAGAAGAAGTTAAAATTCCAGATTATGTGGCCAGTTTTAGAGGAATGATGCAGGACACTGCCGGACAAATTTTTGCTGGTGGTTATGGTGGATTATTCAAACTTGAAGGCAACTATAAATGGAAATTATTGGTTGATAGAAAAGAAGATTATAGTCCAAGTGTTTTACTCGACCATAACAAAGACCTCTTTTGGATGGTAAGTGAAGGTAAAGGGATAGTTTTGGTTCATAAATTAACCGGAACAATAACTAAAATCCCTAAACCAAAAGATAGGTATAATTACCTAATGGCAGCCAAGCAAACCGGTTCGAACCAAATATTACTTGGAGGTTATGACGAATTGGTATGGTTTAACACAATTACCTATTCATTTACCCCTCAAAAATTAATTTGGCAACAAAAAGAATTTCAACGACCCAATACCAAACACATCGCCCTCACCAAAAACAAACATATTTGGGTATGCACCAACCATGGAATCTTTGAGTTTTCACCTGATGGAAAAACCATTCTAAACCGATATTCTGAAGAAGGATCTGGTCTTTTTAAACTTCCTGTAAATACCGTTAACCAGTTATATGAAGATAGAACAGGCTGCTTATGGGCTGCAAGTGAAGGTGGCGGACTCATCTGCATTGATCGAAACAAAAACACCACCAAAACCATAACGGTAGAAAATGGTTTGGCTAATAACAATGTAGCCTCCATTTTAGAAGATTTTATAGGCAGATTTTGGGTTTGCACCTTTAATGGACTCTCGGTGATTGACCCTCTTATTTTGCAAATAAACAATTACCAAAAAGAAGACGGTTTATCAGACAATGAATTCAATTGTGGTTCTTACCTAAAAGACAAAAACGGAAAACTCTATTTTGGAGGGGTAAATGGTATCAATGTTTGCGACCCATATACTCCCATTTTTCTTGAATCTGAATTGGAAAATAAAATCATTATTTCCAAAATAGAATTACAAGGCGACAGCAACCAAATGAAACAAATCTATAGTCAGGAAGAAATAGACAAAGGCATCATATTATCCCAAAAATCTAGTTACCTCGACATTTGCTTTTTTCATACAGATTTTACCCATGCAGATAAAAATATCTTTTATTACAAGTTAGACGGACTTAATGATAATTGGCTTCCATTGGCAGATCGAAATTATATTAGGTTCGCCTCCATCTCGCCTGGAGATTATACACTCCGTATAAAAGGCACCAGCTCTAAAAACAATTTTGACACAAAAGAGAGCACTCTACACATAAGAGTGAACCAGGAATTTTATAAGACTTGGTGGTTCGTTACACTCATCATTTTATTGCTTTCCTCTATTGTTGCTTGGTTGATTCAAATGCGTTTTCAAAAGATAAGAGAAGTAACAGAATTACGATCCAAAATATCAAGCGATTTACATGATGATGTGGGTGGCGCGCTCACAAGAGTTGCTATGCAAGCAGAAATATTGCAAGATGAAATTAACGACCCAACCCATCAAGAAGTACTTACATCTATGGTTAACTCATGTAGACATGCCATGTCTAATATGAGAGATTTAATTTGGAGTTCAGATAGCCGTTTCAAACAAGTAGGGAACCTGTTCGACAAAATAACAGAAATGGTTCAATTGTCGCTAGAAGGCACACCAATTAACTATAGATTAGATTTCGACCCAACCCTGTACGACATTGAAATTAGCCAAATACAAAAGCAAGAAATTTTCTTCATTATCAAAGAAGCGATCCACAATATTATCAAACACTCTAAAGGAGACTTCGCACAATTGCGTGTATTTAAGAAAGACAATGAAATTCATTTTCATATTTATAACAATGGCCACGTTGCTGCAAAAAATTTAAATACAGGAAGCGGAAGTCATAACATGGAAATGCGTGCAAAAAGAATAAAAGCAACACTTCAATTTGAGCAAGAAAACGGATATCTCGTAAAGCTAATAGTTAAACGCAAAAAAAGTTTGTTTATTTGAGCAGGAATGGAAAAGAAAAAAATTAGTTTGGTAATTGTGGAAGATGATCCGCAAATCAATGGATTGCTGACCAACTTTTTTGAAAAGGACCAAAAGCATTTTGAAACTGTGAGTAGTTACTCAAGCGTGGAATCTTTGCTGAATGAAAAATTAGATTTATCTGAGTATATTCTTTTACTTGACATCAACCTCCCGGGCATGTCGGGTGTAGATGGCATTTTCCATATCAAACAGCAATGGCCAGGTATTGAAATCATCATGATATCGGTCTTGAGTGATAGCAATAATATTTTTAAATCCATTTGTGCAGGTGCTTCAGGTTATTTAGATAAAGACACGCCACTCACCAAAATAAAAGAGGCCATTATAGCGCTCAGCGAAGGAGGCTCTCCTATTACACCTGCTATTGCACGAAAGGTTTTTGAATACTTTCAACCCAATAAAAACTTAGCAGAGAACTTAACCAAAAGAGAAAGAGAAGTGGTGCAAGGTTTGGTAGAAGGATTAAGTTATAAACTCATTGCCGCAAAAATAGATGTATCACTTGATACCGTTCGTAAATATATCAAGAGCATTTACACCAAGCTACAAGTAAACAGTAAGGGAGAGTTATTGGCTATTTACCGCCAATTACCTAATGCCTAATTAAGGCTTCAACAAGGCCAAAGCGTTGGCACAATTCTCTCCATCCATGGCAGCACTTACAATGCCCCCGGCATAACCAGCACCTTCTGCACAAGGAAACAATCCCTTCACTTGCGGATGCTCAAAAGTTTCTTTATTTCTTGGAATCCTTACAGGGGAAGATGTACGAGATTCAGTGCCCAAAATCAGGGATTCTTCTGTAATATATCCGCGCATCTTTTTACCAAAGGCTTCAAAACCTTCCTTCAATGATTTGCCAATAAACGGCGGCAATATTTCATGTAAATTCCTACTTACCGTTCCTGGTAAATAAGAGTTTTTGGGTAAGGTACTTGAAGTTTTTCCACGCAAAAAATCACTCACCCGCTGTGCAGGTGCTTGCAAACTTTTATTGCCCATCTCAAAACACCTTTGCTCTACCATTTGCTGAAAATACATTCCTGCCAAAGCACCATTTTGTAAATACGCCTTATAGTCTTCGGTTCGAACCGAAACCACCATACCACTATTGGCATAAGGATTATTTCTTTTGCTAGGACTCCATCCATTTACCACTATCTCCCCCGGAGCTGTCATGGCTGGGGCAATAATACCACCCGGACACATACAAAAACTAAATACCCCCCTATCTCCTGCTTGATGTACCAAACTGTAACTGGCTGCAGGTAAATACTCACTCCTATGACCTTCGCACTTATACTGAATTTTATCTATCAATTCCTGTGGATGCTCTACCCTCACGCCCAAGGCAAATGGCTTGGCTTCAATCAACACCCCTTTCTGGTGCAAGAGTTCATAGATATCCCTGGCTGAATGTCCGGTTGCCAAAATCAAAGAACTGGCAGCAAAAAAGGTCTCACCCACACGAAGTCCTTTAATAGCATTGTCAACTATTTCAATATCTGTTACCCGCGAATTAAAATGAACCTCTCCCCCACAGGCAATGATATTCTCTCTTATTTGGGTAATGATTTGTGGCAATTTATTGGTACCAATATGCGGATGTGCTTCATATAAAATATTTTCCTCTGCACCATGCTTCACCAATATTTTCAATATCCTGTTTACATCACCACGCTTGCTGCTACGGGTATACAATTTTCCGTCGCTGTAAGTGCCTGCTCCGCCTTCTCCAAAACAATAATTGCTATCTGGGTCAACAGCATTGTTGCGGGTGATTTGTGCCAAATCTCTCCTGCGCTCACGCACCTCTTTGCCCCGCTCAAATATCACAGGCTTCAATCCTAACTCTATAAGGCGTAAGGCAGCAAATAAACCGGCCGGACCAGCTCCCACAATAGCCACAGGCTTAGCCTTACTTACATCTTTCAGATTTAATTCAAAATGGTCTTCTGTTGGGTGCTCATTCAAAAAAACTTCTACCTGCAGATTTACCCTTACAGGTTTGCGGCGCGCATCTAAACTTTTTTTGCGAATGATAAAACCTTTTAGGTCTGAACCAAAGCCAAAATTGCGCTTCAAATGCGCTTCTATGGCTTCTGTGCTAGCTGCCTGTTCTGGCAGGAGGGTGGTCTCTATTAATTTTTTCATGTTAGGTATTTATCCCAATACTTAGCAAAAATGCAGCATTTACAGCGCTCTCCCAAATCAAAAAAAGCTTCCCACAAGATTTACCCATCGTTTCCCTAACTCGGTTTTACTTTGTACTTTCGCATCAATTATTTTAATCTCCCTTTCACATGAAGCAGTTGAATGCGCAAGAAATCAGTAGTATATCTTCTCAAATTCGCAGAGATATCCTCAGAATGGTTCACGGTTGTAAGAGCGGCCATCCAGGTGGAAGTTTAGGTTGTGCAGATTTTCTGGCCACCCTCTACTTCAATACCATGAAGCACCATACAGAATTTTCAATGGACGGAAAAGGAGAAGATGTATTTTTTCTTTCGAACGGACATATCTCTCCCGTTTTTTATAGTACCCTTGCCCGCGCAGGATACTTCCCAGTGGAAGAGCTCAAAACCTTTCGTAAGCTCAATACCCGTTTGCAAGGGCATCCTACCACCCACGAACACCTTCCGGGCGTACGTGTAGCTTCTGGATCCTTGGGTCAGGGCATATCTGTTGCTTGTGGCGCCGCTTTAGCTAAAAAGCTAAATAACGACCCGCACACAGTTTATGCGCTTATGGGTGATGGAGAAATTGAAGAAGGTCAGAATTGGGAAGCATTTATGTTTGCAGCCCACCAAAAAATAGATAACCTCATTGTTACCATCGACTATAACGGTCAACAAATAGATGGTTCAACCAAAGAGGTTATGGGCCTTGGCGATGATATTGCCGAAAAACTCAAAGCATTTGGTTGGGAAATCTTACACATGAATGGTCATGATACCCAAAACATCATAGATACCTTAAATACTGCCAAACAAATGTGCGGTAAAGGCAAACCTATTTTTATTGTGATGAAAACAGAAATGGGTTACCCAGTAGATTTTATGATGGGAAGTCACAAATGGCATGGCGTTGCGCCTAATGATGCCGAGTTGGCAAATGCGCTTTCTCAATTGCCAGAAACAATAGGCGACTACTAAGAACGTTTCTGTTTTCATGAAAGTCAAATCCATCTTCAAAACCATTTTACTCTCTTGGCTGCTGCTTTTTGCTGCATTGGCGGGTTATGCCCAAAAAACCAAACCCAGCAAAACCAGAATCCTCTTCTTGCTCGATGCCAGCGGGAGTATGTATGCGAAAATGGATAACGATTCTCGTATAAATGTGGCCAAACGCCTTTTAAGCAAAAGCATTGACAGCCTCTCCAAAGAAAAAAATGTAGAGATTGCTCTGCGTGTTTATGGTCATACCTCTCCTCCTAACCAACGCAATTGCAAAGACACCCGATTGGAGGTTCCTTTTAAAGCAAACAATTTTGATGAGGTAAAAAAACGCATCCAATCTATCACACCTAAGGGCACAACCCTTATTGCACATTCCCTGCTTCAATCTGCTTACGATTTTCCTAAAGAACCCAACACACGCAATGTAATTGTGCTTATTACAGATGGTATTGAGGAATGTCAGGGCGATCCTTGCGCCGTTTCAGAGGCTTTACAAAGCCAAGGTGTTATTTTAAAACCCTTCATTATTGGCATAGGTTCAACCGTAGAATTTAGAAAAGCTTTTGATTGTGTGGGTAGGTATTATGATGCCAATACCGAACAAGGTTTTGACGATGCGTTAAAGATTGTTATCTCCCAAGCGCTGAACAATACCACAGCCCAAGTAAACTTGTTAGACGTCTTCAGCAAACCAACAGAAACCAATGTAAACATGAGTTTCTACGACATGAACTCTGGTTTGCTTATGTACAATTACATGCATACCATCAATGAGCGTGGCAACCCAGATACGGTTCAACTAGATCCTGTTTTTCGTTACCGTTTAGTGGTTCATACCATACCTCCTGTAATAAAAGAAAACATAGATGTTACTCCTGGCAAGCACACCATTATTGGATTAGATGCCCCGCAAGGAGAGTTAGCAGTAAAGGTAGAAGGACTAACCAATTACGCCAACCTCGAGTTTATTGTGCGCAAACAAAACTCACCTCAAACTTTACATGTGCAACAAGCTGCTACCAAAGAAAAATACCTGGTAGGAAAATATGATGTAGAAGTTTTGTGTTTGCCGCGCATGTTTTTTAGAGATGTAAGCATAGATCAATGCTCAACTACAACAATACAATTGCCACAACCAGGTAAACTCATTGTAAACTGTCAACTGCAAGATTATTATGCAGACATTTACCAAATGGTACGCAATGAATTGGTTTGGGTGTGTAAATTACCCGTTGAAAAACGCAGCCACATCCTCATCATTCAACCCGGAGATTATAAGATTATTTACCGTTCAAAAGGTGCTAGCAGAGCCAGTAACACCTTTGAACGACCTTTTAAAGTAACCAGTGGTCAGGCCACAAATATTTTATTGAATTAACAAACAGATGAGCCGGTTTCGGTTCGAACCAAAAATAGAAAAGATGAAAAAGTTTGACGTACAAAATGTAAAAGACACCCGCAGCGGATTTGGCGCAGGATTATCAGAATTAGGCAAAACCCATGCAAACGTGGTGGCCCTTTGTGCAGACTTAACAGGCTCCCTTAAAATGGATGCCTTCCAAAAAGACCATCCTGAAAGATTCTTTCAAGTGGGTATTGCTGAAGCCAATATGATTGGAGTTGCGGCAGGTTTAACCATTGGAGGCTGGATTCCTTTTACGGGTACCTTTGCTAACTTTAGTACCGGACGTGTATACGATCAAATTCGTCAATCTGTTGCATATAGCGGTAAGAACGTAAAAATATGCGCTTCGCATGCAGGTATTACCTTAGGTGAAGACGGTGCAACCCATCAAATATTAGAAGACATTGGTCTCATGAAAATGTTGCCAGGTATGGTGGTAATTAACCCATGTGATTACAACCAAACCAAAGCAGCCACCATAGCCATTGCAGATTATAACGGTCCGGTATACTTGCGCTTTGGCCGACCAGCAGTGCCAAACTTTACCGCACCCGACCAAGTATTTGAAATTGGCAAAGCCTTGATGCTTAATGAAGGAAAAGATGTAACCATCTTTGCTACGGGTCACTTGGTATGGAAAGCTATTGAGGCCGGACATGCTTTAGCCGAAATGGGCATTGATGCAGAGATTATCAATATACACACCATTAAGCCTTTAGATGAAGAAGCAGTATTAAAATCTGTTGCCAAAACCCGTTGTGTGGTTACTGCAGAAGAACACCAAATGAATGGCGGATTGGGAGACAGTATTGCCCAATTATTGGCGCGTAAAATGCCAACACCTTTGGAAATGGTTGCTGTAAACGACAGCTTTGGTGAGAGTGGAACACCTGATGATTTAATGAAAAAATATGGTTTAGAAAGCGTTAATATTGTAGAGGCTGTGCAAGCAGTTTTAAAACGCAAATAAAATGAACTCAGGAATTTTCAAAAAACTAGGCATCGTTTTGCTCGCTATTGTGGTTGTGTTGCAGTTTTTTCAACCCATTAAAAATGATGGCAGTGCCACTGGTCCAAATGATATTGAACAAACTTTGGCCGTTCCACCTGCCGTGTTAACATCCCTTAAAACGAGTTGTTATGATTGTCATAGTAACCATACTGAGTACCCTTGGTATACTGTCATTCAACCAGTAGGAATGTGGTTGCAACATCATGTAAATGAAGGCAAAGGTGAGTTGAATTTTTCTGAGTTTAAAACTTATACCGCCAAACGTCAGGCGCATAAAATGGAAGAGATTGCAGAGATGTTAGAAGAGAATGAAATGCCTCTATCATCTTACACCCTTATCCATAAAAATGCCGTGTTAAATGAAACCCAAAAAGCAGAAATGATTGCTTGGGCAAAATTGAACCATAACCTTATCAAACAAAATGCAGGTGCACAATTAGCCCCAGCAAGTGATGAGGCTGCTCACGAACATTCAGAAGCTCATTGATTCAACAAGAGCAATTTCAGTTTTAACACTGCTGCTACTGTCATAGCATCTTGAATTTCTCCGCTTTTTACCATTTGATATAAAGTTTCAAAAGGAACTTTTTTCACCTGTAAATCTTCTGTTTCTTCTGGCTCAGCTTCTGTAAAAGTTAGTCCCCTTGCTACATATAACAAAGCATGTTCATCGGTAGCAGAATTGCTTAAATCCATTTCTAAAATCAACTCCCAATCTTTGGCTATAATGCCGCATTCTTCTAGCAGTTCACGTTGAGCAGATAGAATTGGGTCGACCCCAATTTTCCCTCCACCTTCTGGCATTTCCCAGCTGT
>CAILJQ010000102.1 GCA_903834625.1 uncultured Bacteroidota bacterium | reverse complement strand
ATACAAGTATTTATGGCAACAAATCCTTGGTTCAGGCCGACGGAAAAATAATTGTAATGAATAGCCAACAAATATCTAGGTATTTTGCCAATGGCTTCCTTGACCCCTCCTTTGCAAATAAAGGTACTTATAGTTATTCGTATTATTTGGTTTGTGTTGGACCAGACATTCCAAGTTACTATACTTTTTATGAGCCTCAATTTAGGGCTGATAGTGCCATTTTAATTAGGGGTGCGAACCATAACATAGTTAATAATGGTGGCGCTTGTGAAAGTATGAAAGACTTTCATTTCCTCTTCTCCAAATCTGGTCAATTAATTTCTACTTATGGAACGGGGGGCAAAAGCATTCATGATGATGGAAGTTTTTTTAGAAATACCACCCTCTCACTGGGTTATTCCTCCTTAAGTTTTGTTCATGGCCCATATTATTATTACCTAAGTAAGTACAATGAAAATGGCTTACCAGATAGTAGCTTTGGTACTGACAGTCGCTATAACATTCCACAACCATACATTTCTGCAGGCACCACCACTGCATTCTCTAGCAAGGTAGATTCCTCTAAAATATTGATGGCCATGGTAAGAAATGATTCTTTACTCCTAGCCAAGCATTGGGTTAAATTTGATGAAACTTTAGACTTTTATATAACACCTCGCAAATACGGATTGTTGAAGGATACCTTTTATTTACATGCAATTTCTACTGGAAAGTTATTGCGTTACAAATGGATTATTCCACATGCAATTTATCTTTTAGGTACCGATTCTTCTTCTGCTAATCCCGTAGTGAAGTTTTCTGCAGGTGGTTATAAATCTATTCAGTTACTAGCCTATTTTGAAAATGGTAAAGAGTTGAGTAAAGTCCTTTTGAATGAAGTAAGGATCAATGATGTTCAAATAGGAATTAATCGCAAAGTGGCAGAGGTATTAGATTATGTGCAAGTATTTCCGGCTAGTTACACCCCTGCTGCAAGTTTTAAATGGAAAATAACTGGTGCTCCTAAATTTGTTAGCCCTTATAATGATATGAGCATCGCTCCTCTCATGAAGTTTCAAGATACGGGAGTATTTGATGTGCAAGTTACTGCCAACTTTGATACAAAAGATAGCTTACGAGTTGAAGAAAAAGAATTGATACGAATTGTTTCTTTACAACTTGTTTCCAATAAATATGTTGGTAAACCAAATGATACTTTTCTTTTAGAATTGGGGTATCCTACATCTGCTGACTTCATTGAATGGAGCGTTAGTCCTTCTGCTACTTTTGTAGATGGCACAACCAATCACTCTCAAAAGCCTCATATTAAAATTTCTGATACAGGTTGGTTTGATATTGGATTACTATTGCGTTTTGGTCAAACTGATAGTATAAATAAAATTTGGACGAGGTTTTTATACGTTTCACCTAACCCTTTGGCACAAAAACCTACCCCAGCTTTTATTGCCAACAAAGCCAAGGGAATCCCAGGAGATGTTTTTCATTTTTTAGATGAAAGTAGTGGATTTCCAAATCAATGGAATTGGTCATTCTCACCTAATAGCTTTGTTTTTATTGGCTCAAATGCCCAATCTAAAAACCCACAGGTTAGTTTCCTTGCTACAGGTAATTATGATGTTTCCTTACGCGTTTCAAATTTATTTGGCAGTGATTCTTTGGTAAAAACGGCGTTTATTAGCATTCTTCCAACCAGCGTTCCTGAAGAATTGACGCATGGTTATATGATTTACCCAAATCCGGCCAATGATATTTTACTTATACAAAGCAAACAGGAAGAAAACCAACAATTGGAGATTTTTAACCAAAGCGGGCAACTTGTTAAAACATGGCAGCTCCATCTTGAACCTGGAATTGTAAGTGAGCT
>CAILJQ010000101.1 GCA_903834625.1 uncultured Bacteroidota bacterium | reverse complement strand
ACGTGTACACGGTAAACTCCAAAGGCCTTTCCAATAATTTCAAGTGATTTTCCTACCGCAGTTTCAAAATTCGAATTAGCTAGTAATTCTGCAGAAGCTTCATTTATGGCTCTTAATAATTTCTCATTTTCTTTCAGCCTATCCTCATAAATTTTGCGTGAAGTTATATCACTTTCAATGGCAATGAATCCAATATGTTTTCCTTCTTCAATAAGTGGGGTAATAGATAAGGAGATCCAATAGGTTCGACCCGATTTTGCATAATTTAAAATTTCACCCGTAAAGGGTTCTTTATTTCTAAGTGCAATTGAAATTTCTTTGATGGTTTCTAGATCGGTTTCTGGGCCCTGAAGCAGGGTGCCTGGCTTTTTACCTAAAAGGTCGGAAACCTTATATTCTGTAACCCTTTCGAAGCCATCATTTGCCCAAATGGCGTTACCAGATGCATCACTAATAATAACAACATTTTGTGCTTTTTGGGCAACAAGTGCTAAGGTTTTTATTTCCTCTTCAATCTTTTTTCTAGAGGTAATGTCGAACCTAATAGAAAGGTATTGGTAGGGAATTCCTTCATCATTTAAGAAGGGAATAATGGTTGAAGCTACCCAATAGAACTCTCCATTTTTTGTTTTATTACATATTTCACCTTGCCAAATTTTCCCAGAACCAATGGTCTCCCACATGTTATTGAAAAACGAAACTGGATGGAAGCCACTGTTTATGATGTTATGGTTCCTTCCTACAAGCTCATTGAGAGGATAGCCAGAAATTTTACAAAAATTTTCGTTAGCCATAATGATGTTAGCATTGGCATCGGTTAATGAAACGAGCGCAGCTGTATCAATGGCGTTTTTGAAATTACTCAGTTCTTTGAATGATTCTTTAGAACTGAGTTCAAGAATTCTTTCAAGTTTGTTATAGTCTTGTTGGTATTCATGGTAGCTTTCGTCTACCAATTGAATAAGTGAATTTAACTCTGAAACATTCGGGATTGACTCACCGAATAGTTTTTTTAATTGCCTTTTGAGTAATCTATGCATGAAAGGCTTTTTATATTAGTAATAGATATTCTGAAACAGTATTCAAGTTTAACCAATTCCATTGTATTTACACAGTTTCGCTAAAAGTGGTGATAGTCATGGTTTGATTGTGTAATTCACATTTGGCTTCTGCCACAAAGGGTGAAATTTCTCCATAAGAATAAAAGCCGCATAACAAAGCTTGTGTACCTAATACTTCTTTTACACCCTCAACCTCTTCTTCAATCAATTGTTTTAAAACCAATTTTCTGCCAACGCAGCTAATGAGAATAGCAAGTTCTGGATCTTTATTATTTTTTGATAAGGTGCCTTTTGCAGCTCCAATGGCACCTTCAATTAATCGGTCGAAGTTGGCTTTCATCAGTCTCACATAACTGCCTTCTGGAATATCACCAGCGAAAGTAAGAGATTGATTTTCTTCGTCAACTGCTAAAATAGTTCTTACCACTGGCTCACTGTTTCTTTCAGCTCTTAAGTTTAAAGGGAATAGCAAGCCTGAAGCTGGAAGATCTTTGGCATAATCTCCTAAAAAGGATTTATACAATTGCAAAGCAGGAACTCCATCTAATTCAAACAGCACGTTTCCTGTTGATTTGGTAACCAATCTTTCTACCCCAAAACTATCCCAACCGCCTAAACTACTGTACGAAATTTGTAGATTGTTTCCATAGAAGCCAATGGCTGAAACCATTTTTGATTGAGAATTTCCCTTCTCATTCAAGATAAATGTTTCAGAAAACAAGGCACCATCGCCAGCTAATCCGCCAGTTGCGGCTATTTGAGCAGGTAACACATCTCTTAAACCTCTTACCAGTTCCGACCCATTAATTTGCAATCCTTCACTAATTACAAATACGTGTTTTAATTCTGGGTCAATTAACTGTGATACCAATTTCTTTCCGGCATCATAACTATCGCTTGGGTCTTCAATGGTTTGGTAAACATATTTTATCCTGGTTGATTCAAATTCAACCAAGGTGGCAACAAGGGTGTCGTCATGCACATGCGTTCCTGCAATTTCTCCTGAAGAACTGCATCCAACCAAAATGGCTTTTGGATAGTTGGTTTTTAATATATCTGTGTGGATATTAGATTTAATGAGGTTTGTGGCGCCAAATAATAAAATCAAGTTAGGTTGGATGCTAGGAATGTTAGAAGTTAATTCCTGCCAGCCTTTTTCTGAGGTAAAAAGTAGTTGTCCAGATTTCATAAGCTAAAGTGTTTCAAGCAATATACATCACCCCATTCCATAATGTCAAGTTAATTCTATTTAATTTGCGGTTAATGAAGACAAAGTTGGTTTATATCATCAGGCATGGCGAAACAGATTATAACAGGTTAGGCATTGTGCAAGGGAGTGGGATAGATATGCCCTTGAATGAGCTTGGAATGAAACAGGCCCAAAAGTTTTATGATTATTATAAAGGGATTAAGTTCAATAAAATATATACCTCTGCACTCATTCGCACCCAACAATCAGTACTTCCCTTTATTGAGGCAGGTTATGCCTATCAAGCCACCGAGGCATTAAATGAAATTTCTTGGGGTGTTTTTGAAGGAAAGCCTCAATCTGAGCAAGAAAGAGCTCAATATTGGAGTGTGGTTAATGCTTGGAAAGAAGGAAACTACCATGCAAAAATTGAAGGTGGGGAGAGTGCGTTTGAATTGCAGATGAGGCAAAAATCCTTTATCCAATATCTAAAGGGTAGAAATGATGACTGTATTTTAATCTCTATGCACGGTAGGGCCATGAAGAGTTTTTTGTGTACCTTACTTGATTTGCCTTTAAGTGATATGGAGAAATTTGAGCACAGCAATCTTTGCTTGTATTTACTCAACTTTGAAGAAGGTACCGTTGAAGTATTTAAGCATGCAGATGTTGCTCATTTGCAGGCATAAAAAAAGCCCGTCTAGCGGGCTTTTTTTATTGATATTTTCTCAATTATCTCAATATTTCTCTTGAAATAACAATACGATTTACTTCACTTGTTCCCTCATAAATTTGGGTGATTTTGGCATCTCTCATCAGTCTTTCTACGTGGTATTCTTTAACATAACCATAACCACCATGTATTTGAACGGCTTCTGTACTTACCCACATAGCTGTTTCAGAAGCAAAAACTTTGGCCATAGAACTTGCTAAACCATATTCTTTTCCTTCATCTTTAAGGGCAGCTGCTTTTAGAATTAATAAACGAGCAGCTTCAATTTGAGTAGCCATATCAGCTAACTTAAACTGTATGGCTTGGTGGTGCATGATTTCCTTGCCAAATGCTTTTCTTTCTTTTGAATATTTGAGAGACAATTCATAGGCTCCACTTGCAATACCTAAGGCTTGAGCGGCAATACCAATTCTTCCTCCAGCCAAAACTTTCATAGCGAATTTGAACCCGAAGCCATCTTCTCCAATGCGGTTTTCTTTAGGTACCTTTACATCTTGGAACATAATAGAGTGTGTATCGCTTCCACGAATACCCATTTTATCTTCTTTTTTTCCTACGGTAACACCTGGCCAATTTTTTTCAACGATAAAAGCGTTAATTCCTTTGTGTCCTTTTTCAACGTGTGTTTGAGCAATTACCAAATAGTAGGTTCCAGTACCTCCATTGGTAATCCAATTTTTGGTACCATTTAATAAATAATGGTCGCCCTTATCTTCAGCTGTTGTGCGTTGCGAAGTTGCGTCGCTACCTGCCTCTGGTTCAGAAAGCAAAAACGCGCCATGCACTTGACCACTTGCCAAAGGCACTAAATATTTTTGTTTTTGCTCTTCATTTCCATAGGTTTCAAGACCCCAACAAACCAGCGAGTTATTTACTGAAACAACTACAGAGGCAGAGGCGTCAACCTTTGAAAGCTCTTCCATGGCCAAAACATAAGAAATGGTATCCATTCCTGAACCACCATATTTAGGATCAACCATGATACCCAAAAAGCCCAATTCTCCTAATTTTTTGATTTGTTCATAGGGGAATTTTTGTTCGTTATCCCTTTCAATTACTCCGGGTAATAGTTCTGTTTGGGCAAAATCACGTGCCGCTTGCTGCACATTTAAGTGTTCTTCAGTAAATTCAAAGTTCATATACTTTCTTTTTGGTTTAGCGAATATAGAATATGCCATTACATTATCAAATGATACTCATTTAGATTTTGTTTAAGCGTTTTTTATTTTTTTCTCAATAGAACTAGTTGAATAACCCGGAATAAAATCTATTGTTTTTACACAACCACCTTTTTGGGTTACAATATCAAATCCTACTATATCTTCAGGTTTATAATCACTCCCTTTCACCAATACATCGGGCTGAACCAATTGAATGAGTTCAAAAGGAGTGGGTTCATTAAATAAAATTACAGCATCAACAAAAGCCAAAGAAGCCATAATTCTCAACCTCGATTGTTCATTTTGTATGGGTCTGTGTGGGCCTTTTAATTTACTTACAGAAGCATCCGTATTTAAACCTAAAACCAACACGTCTCCTAAATCGGCGGCCTTTGCCAAATAGTCAACATGCCCTAAATGAAGAATATCGAAACAACCGTTGGTAAATACCACTTTTTTCCCCTCCTCATTCCAAACCTTTAACTGAGCTGAAAGCAAATCAGGTGTGTAAATTTTGTTAGATATTTGGGTATATTTATTCAAGGTTTTTGTTCTTTTGTTTCGACATTACAATGAGTGAAGCAATGGCTCCTAAAATGAGGATTACAATCATTTGAATGCCGTGTACCATGGTAGCATAGGCAATGCCATCTTCCCTACCCACACCGTATAACATAAGTGATTGCATCACAAAAAAGTGATAGGTGCCAGCACCAGCGCCTGGGGCTGGAAGTACAACACCAACAGTGCCTAAAGCAAATACAGTTAAACAGTCGGAAAATGATAGATTGGAGGTTGACTCTAATGAAAACAGGCATACATACATCATTAAGATATATCCTAGCCATATAAGCACAGATAATACAATAAATAGAAAAGGATTTTTAATATTCCTTATACTTAAAAGTCCGTCTCCAAACCCTTGAACCAAACTAAAAATTCGCAGAAATAAGGGTGATTTCATGAGCTTGTCTTTAAAAAACCAGACAGTGCCAATAGAAAGCACGCCTATTGCCAAAAGAACCCATAAATAAGGGAATCCCCCACCATTTTCTGCGTTACTACCAGAGGTAAATTTGGTGATGAAATTAACAATTAAATCAAACTGTAGTAAGAAAATGATACCTAAGATGAGAATCAGTAAAAACATGTCAACTATTCGTTCAGTTACCACCGATCCTAAAGATTTTTCAACGGGTAGGTTATCTGTTTTGCTAATAGCTGCGCATCGAGAAACTTCTCCAGCTCTTGGAATAAGGTAATTCATCATATAACCAATGATTACCGCATAGAAGCTGTTTTTAGTACTTACTGTATAGTGCATGGCTTCATAGAGCAAAGTTGCTCGATAGGCTCTAATCCAATGACTTATCAATGAAATAAAAACGCCCAATGCCAACCAATAGGGATTAGCATAGCTCATTTTATCAAATAATTCAGCCCAATTTGTGTTTCTAAAAACCAAAAAAAGGAATATTCCACCAACAATGGTGATGATGAAATATTGAAGGTTTTTTTTCAAGGTGTTAGTGCGTTAATTTATTGTTATTATCAGGGTAAATGGCAATTGGCTTATATTTTTTTGCCTCCTCAAATTCCATTGCACAATAGGAAATAATGATTACATGGTCGCCTGTGGCAGCTTTTCTGGCAGCCGGACCGTTTAAGCAGATCATGCCAGAGCCTCTTTCTCCTTTGATGACATAGGTTTCAAGGCGTTCTCCATTGTTGATGTTAACTACCTGTACTTTCTCATTTTCAATCATATTGGCCGCATCCATCAAATCTTCATCAATGGTGATACTTCCTACATAATGCAATTCGGTTTGTGTAACCTTTACACGATGTATTTTCGATTTTAACAGTTGTATTTGCATAGTAAATTTTGCGGTGCAAAGGTAGGTAAAAAGGCCAAACCCGCAAATTAAAAGGGACTTATACCCCAATTCCCTTGATTTTATTACATTTTTTAAGCTGTCAAAAATTGGTCATAATCAAAGACATTGATTTTTATCAGCCTGCATAAAGAAAACTTAGGGTTTTCTTTGTGCTCCCTAATTCACCAAAACAATGAGATTAATTGCACTAACAGCATTATTATTATTCACCTTCACTGGAAACATTCAGGCACAGCGCTCAGATAGCTTGAGTATGCTTCCAGGTAATGTACTAGATGTTTATTATAATTTTAATACTGGTACTAAAGACACAGTACGTAACAACAATTGGCACCTAGCTTTTGCCGTTAGAAAAGCATTGCCCCCTCTAAGAACCATGCAAGCAGCAACCATTAGAATTAATGACGGTAGAGGTGTTGAATTATACATGGCGCCAATGGGAACAACTTGGTCGAACTTTGACACAACTACCTGGAGCAGCTTACCTCAAGGGTCAAATAGTGACAGCAGCTGGGATGTAGGCGCTTTTAATGCAGATCATAACTTGAGCAACCCATTTGATTATGGTTGGGGTCAGTATAATATGACTACCAAAGATGTTACTGGCTCAAGAATATACGTTGTAGCTATATCTTCACCTATCCCGGGTGGACCAAAAGTGTTGAAAAAGTTAATGATTCAGAAGATTGCCTACGATACGCAATGGGTGTTCACCTTTGCTAACATGAATAATTCTGATAGTACCACAATGACTATCCGCAAATCTGATTTTTCCAATAAATTGTTTGCCTACGTAAACCTGATAGATAAGAGAGTAATAGATAGAGAGCCGCCTGTTGGGTC
Organism: uncultured Bacteroidota bacterium; assembly: GCA_903834625.1. GTDB lineage: Bacteria > Bacteroidota > Bacteroidia > UKL13-3 > UKL13-3 > B1. Next base: position 44,446 of record CAILJQ010000101.1, on the reverse strand, counting down.
ATGGGACCTTTTATTTACAAGGTACAAATCTTTGGTGACCATGTTTGGTCAAACACTCATGTATCCTGTGATGGGCGTTTTCCATAACCCAGCTCATCAATCTGCTGAATATGTTGGAGCTGATGCTCGAGTATTCACACCAGATTCTTCGCTCAGGTTTAAATCATCTATTTCTGAGATTGGTTGGGATTGGAAAGTAATCACCACTACACCAGGTGTTTGGCCAGTAAGAGATTCTTTGGCATATGTTGTTAAATCTGGTCAGAACAAATATTACAGATTGTACTTCACAGGTTATTTTGCCAGTCAGCAATTACAATACATAACCTTCAATACTACCTTTCATGAAATATTAACTGGTATAGATAATATAGCAAAGGAGAATGGCTTTATACGCGTATTTCCTAACCCAAGCAATGGAAAAATAGCAGTTTCGTTTGCTAATGTTTATGGAATTAAAGAAGCAACCATGCGCATTCTAGATATCAATGGAAAATTAGTTGACGAAGTTCAGATGAGCAATGTAGGTGAGGACTTAACTGTTGATAGAGACATGACTGGTGTAAAGCCAGGAATATACTTCGTGCAAGTATTGTCTGACAAAGGTGTGCTAAGTTCTAAGATCATAATCGATTAATAGCTTTGAGGACCAAATTATCCATATCTCTTTTTTTACTTGGCAGCATGCTCTTAAGTGGGGTTATTGCGAGCGCTCAAGTGAAAGAAAGGAATTTAGATTTGGATGAATTGGTAGTTACTGGTCAGTACGAAGTAAATAGTTTAAGCAAATCGGTTCAAAAAGTAAAGGTGATTGATGCCAAAAGAATTGAGCAACAGGGCGCCTTTACTTTACAACATGTTTTAACCAATGAACTGAATATTCGAATTATTCAAGACCCCATTTTGGGTAGTGGAATTCAATTACAAGGGATTGGTGGAAATAACATCAAAATTTTAGTTGATGGTGTGCCTGTAGTAGGCAGGGAAAACGGTAGTATAGATCTTTCTCAAATTAACCTTGCCAATGTTGAAAGGATTGAGTTTGTTGAAGGTCCTATGAGCGTGAACTATGGTACTGATGCTTTAGGTGGGGTAATTAATATTATCACAAAAAAGCAGCAAGCAGAAAAAAAGAATTTCAGATTTGGAAGTTATGCTGAATCTATTGGTCAGTATAATTATGATGTGACCGCAAATTATTCTAAAGCAAAATATGGCGCGCAAGCATCATTTGGCAGGAATTTTTTCAAAGGGTTTAGTGAAGATCCAAATAGTAGAATGAAGCTTTGGAAGCCCCGCACCCAGTATAATGCCGAGTTAAGTTTAAGTAAGTTTATTAACAACGGAAGTTTACGCTGGACAAATCAATATTTCCAAGAAAAAGTTACAGATAAAGGTGAGCCAACTATTGATTGGACCCAAGCAACAGCTTTGGATAGATATTATTATACCAATAGATTTTCAAGTTCATTCTTTTTCGAAAAAAAGCATGATGGGAAACGTAACATGAATGTATTGGCTTCTTACAATTTTTATGAAAGAAGGTTTAATACCTATTACAAAGATTTGGTTCAACAAACAGAACAAATAGTTCCGTCTACATCTGAAAATGATAGCAGCCGCTTCCATCAATTGATGAGCAGAGGCACTTATGCCAATGTTGCCTTCTCCAAAAAGATGAACTACCAAATGGGTTATGAAGTGAATCAAGAGTTGGCTATTGGCGAGCGAATTGAAGGCGAGAGACAATACATGGCTGATTACAATGTATTTGCTAGCGCAGAATTAAAGCCTATTAAAAGGTTATTCGTTCGACCAGCATTTAGGGCAATTTACCATTCAAAGTTTAGTGCTCCATTTGTTCCTTCTATTCATTTGAAATACGACTTATCAGAATCAACCGTTATGAGGGCCTCTTACGCCAGAGGATTTAGAGCCCCATCTTTAAAAGAATTATACCTTCAGTTTGTAGATGCCAGTCATAATTTAAAAGGTAATCCAAATCTTAGTTCCGAAACATCCAATAACATACAAATTGGATTAACATATACCTATAAGCTAGAAAGTAGGGTTTTTAGGTTCGAACCGAACCTTTTTTACAACAAAATAAATGGACTTATTGAATTGGCAAGAACAGGTTCTGGTAATACTGTTTCCTACCAATATGTGAATATCAATAGTTACTCAAGCAAGGGGATTTCAATCTCCACAGAATACAGAACCATTCCCTATTCTATTACATTTGGATATTCTTATACTGGCAGGAAAAATGAAATTGATGGATATCAAATGACAGAATCGTTTTACTTTAGTCACGAGTACAGAGTAAATGGAAGTTATACAGTAAAAAATATTGGTACCACTTTCAATGTGTTTTGTAAGGCAAATGGCAGGTTACAGATATACCAATTTGATTATTTAAATGACAATGTGAGTTTAAATTTTATTGATCCTTTTGTATTATTGGACTTAACAGCGGGGAAAGAGTTTTTGAATAAGAAATTATCTGTAACTGTTGGGGTAAAAAATATTTTGAATGTAATTAATGTGAATGCAAGTATTAGCAGCAACCCACATTCTGGAGGCAGCAGCGCTGCTGCTACAGGTATGGGAAGAACTGGTTTTATTGGCATTAAGTATCATATATAATATAAGTTAACTTGAAAAGTTTATATAAATATCCTTGTCTTTTTCTTTTTATCATGGGAGTAATATTTGCTTCCTGTGAAAGAAAAGAGCTGCCCTATTCACTCCCGCCACGACCTACAGATTCGGTTTCAATTTTACAAGTCAACCTAGGTGAAAAGTATGAAGACCAAGTGTATATTAATTTCTTAGACAGCAATTTTATTAAGTCAAGCGTAAAGAGTAATGTTTGGGACATAGCAATAGATTGTAGCTTCGAAAATCAAAGAATATATATGAACGGTGGTAAAGGCGTATTCATAGGTGTTTTAGGAAGAGGAAGTTTTAAAAGTAATGTAAATTTAGCTAACGTAAAATGGAAGTGGGATGAGTCTTCTGGTGGCGATTCTGTTGTAGTGAAAAATTGGTGTCATTATATAACTAGACAAAATTCAGATTCTATTTATATCATAGATTGCGGACCTGAAGCGGAGCCAGATAAGAGATATTTTCAATTTAAGGTAAGCTCCCTCAATTTCCCATATACCACAGAAATAAGTGTGGCAAATTTGGCTGGGCAGGTGTTAAATAAAACCTTTTTTAGTAAAGACCCTGCTAGGCTAAATGTATATTACAACTTTGCAGAAAATCGCTTGTTAAATTTTGAACCACGTTTGTATGATTGGCAGTTTTGTTTTTTACGTACTCGTTGGGTGTATTATGAATTTAATCCACCTCTGGTATATACAGTTACAGGCATTCATATCAATACAAGGTTAGTTTCTGTTTCAGTAGATAGTTTGCATACTTTTGAATCACTTACTAGGAAAAATGTAGAAGATTGGAAATACTCTTCCAAGCGCGATGTGGTTGGATTTGATTGGAAAATATATGATTTTGAGGAAGGAAGGTATAAAGCACGTAAATATGTAAATTATATTTTCAGAACAAAAGGGAGTCAGCCAAAGTATTATAAACTAAGGTTTACTGACTATTACAACAAGCAAGGATTAAAAGGTTCACCAAAGTTTGAAATTGCTGAGTTGAAATAAATGTTGTGATTATGAAAAAAATAAACTTTGCTTTTTTATTCTTTTTTGTCCTTTTTTTGGCTGGTAATGTAAAGTCTCAGAATGCAGAGAACCATCTAAAAAACCTTAAGCAAATAACTTTTGGCGGCGATAACGCCGAGGCTTATTGGAGTTTTGATAATGAGAAATTATGTTTCCAGAGCAATAACAAAAAGTGGGGTTTGCAATGTGATCAAATTTTTATGTTGAACACAAGTGCATCCATTGATACCTCTCATTTTCCACAAATGATTAGTACGGGGAAGGGTAGAACCACTTGTAGTTATTATATGCCCGATAATAAGCACATCCTATACGCTTCTACCCATTTAGGTGGCATGAATTGTCCAGCAGATCCCCCTCCTTCCAAACGTTATTTATGGGCTATCTACCCCGAGTTTGATATTTTCATTGCAAATGAAAAAGGAGAAATTGTTAAACAGTTAACACAAACTGCCGGTTATGATGCAGAGGCCACAGTAAGCCCAAAAGGAGATAAAATTGTATTCACCAGCACCAGAAATGGCGATTTGGATTTGTATACTATGGATATTGATGGCAAGAATGTAAAGCAAATAACCTTTGGCTTGGGGTATGATGGTGGCGCATTTTTCTCTCCAGATGGGAAGAAAATCGTTTTCAGGGCATCAAGACCTCAGGGCGATGTAGAGATTGCCGATTACAAAGATTTATTGGCTAAAGGATTAGTAGCTCCTACTAATATGGAAATTTATACCTGTAATGTTGATGGTAGTGATTTGAAAAAAATAACCAGTTTAGGTAAAGCCAATTGGGCACCTTTTTATCATCCATCTGGAAAGAAAATTATTTTCAGTAGCAACCATCACAGTGAAAGAGGATATGACTTCCAATTATACATGGTAAACGAAGATGGAACAGGTTTAGAGAGAATCACAAACAACAGCCTTTTTAACGCTTTTCCAATGTTCTCTCCAGATGGAAAAAAATTGGTTTTTTCGAGCAATAGAAATAATGGCGGTACAAGAGATACCAACCTGTTTATTGCCGAATGGGTTGATTAATTGTTCTTAATAATATCCCAACTGTGGTCGCCTAGCAACTTTACAGAGGCTACGAAATTTCCCATCGGCTTACTATTTCCCCATTCTTTAGGTCCGATGATACTCAATTTATAATGGTCGTCTTTTTCGTATAAGTGATAAATTTGGCCAATTACTGGCTGAAATCGCAAATCGGATTCATAAATTCTTTCAGATACTTTAAGTCTGCTTTCAATTTCTCTTACCTGCTCCATAATCAAGTCGGCTTGCTTTTTAAGCATAGCCATTTCTTGGTTGGCATAATGGTGCATTGCCTCTACTGCATTAGCTTTTATTTTGCCTTTATCCTCTGCTTTAATAACAGGTGACCCAATACTTAAGGCAATAGGTGAAAGGCTAGCTGGACCAATATAACTTCCATCTTCATTGGTCATATTTTCTGTTTGAGTCATATGTACTAAACCTAAAGTTACCGATAATGTTTTACAAGCGTTGCGTTAAGCATTACAAAAATGAGGAATTAAGCCAAATTGGCAAAAAAAGTTGTTGTCAAACAAATTCAGTAAGAACTTGTTTAATTCCTATATTTAGTAATTTATTAAGGTAATCTCACCTATCAATTCTTATCTTTGTTATATATGAATCTAACCGTTGAAATTGACGATAATTCAGGCTTTTGTTTTGGGGTAGTTTTCGCTATTCAAATGGCAGAAGATATCCTAGATGAGGAAGGGCATTTGTATTGCCTTGGCGACATAGTTCATAATGATGAGGAAGTAAATCGCTTACGTGTAAAAGGTTTGGAAATAATAGATCACGATACTTTTGCCCAACTCAGAAATACCAAAGTATTGATAAGGGCTCATGGTGAACCACCAGAAACTTATAAAATGGCGCTTGATAATGGGATTGAGCTAGTTGATGCGAGCTGTCCTGTAGTACTGAAGTTGCAACATAGGGTAAGAGAGGCACACAATAAAAAAGAGCCCATATTAATTTATGGAAAACATGGCCATGCAGAAGTAAAAGGTTTGGTTGGACAATCTGAAGGTGCCGCCTTGGTGGTTGAAACATTTGATGAATTGGAAAATCATGAGTTACCAGACCATATTCAATTGTTTAGCCAAACAACCAAAAGAACAAAAAATTTATATAAGTTAAAGGAGATTTTGGAAGAAAAAGGAGTGAAGGTCGACTTTAATGATACCTTATGTAGGCAGGTTAGTAACAGAGATATTCAACTAAGAGATTTCGCTACCAGATTTAATAAAATTGTGTTTGTTGCAGGTTTAAAATCATCAAACGGAAAGGTGTTATTTGACGTATGTAAGGATAATAATCCAAACACCTATTTCATTAGCGGAAAAGATGAGATAAATCCGTTATGGTTTGCAGAAAACGATAGCGTTGGGATTTGTGGCGCAACCTCTACTCCTCAATGGCAGATGGAGGAAGTTAAAGAGGCTATTTTGGCAATTTAATAAGAGTTTATTCGTTGTTTGGATGTTCAATTATTTTTAATAATATTATAACTTATTAGTTAGTGTATGAAGAAGTATTTTTATTCAATTTTTCTATTAACCTTTTTAGGAGTATTAATTTATAGCTTATCTGAAGCCAATGCAAAAAAGCAAAGCACATTTGCAGCTAAGAGCTTCTACGATTTAAGTATACCTACCTTAGATGGAAAGGGAGTAATTCGAATGAAAGATTTTAAGGGTAAATATGTTTTGTGCGTAAATGTTGCAAGTGAATGCGGTTATACTCGCCAATATGAGGGCCTACAAAAATTGTATTCTCAATACAAAGACAAATTAGTTGTAATAGGTTTTCCTTGTAATCAGTTTATGGGTCAAGAGCCTGGAAGTGCAGCTGAAATTGCAACTTTTTGCAAGAAAAATTATGGAGTTACCTTTTTACTAACACAAAAGATTGATGTGAAAGGTAGCAGTCAAAATGAAATCTACCGCTGGTTAACAAGTAAAGAATTAAATGGTGTGAGTGATGCTACCATCAAATGGAATTTCAATAAGATATTTATTGGTAAAGACGGACAATGGCTAAAGTATTTTGGATCTAGTACTGAACCTATGAGTACCGATATAACTTCTTTATTGAAATAATTGAGATGTTTTTAAACGCCTCTGAAGTTTGATAAGTTCATTTTCAAGCCTAGATAAAAATCAACGCCTTTAATTTTTCTCAATCCAATTATCTCTGGAAGGTGGTTTGTGCCCATATAAAATGGTCCAATTCTGAAGTTAAAGCCCACCACAGGATATTGGTATTCAATTAAACTAATTGGCAATCCTATTTCATATTTTAACTCTTCATATCTAACAGACGCACTGATGATATTAGGGTGATGCATGCTATGAATAGAAGGTGGGTTGATTCTTTGTGAGGCAGAAATGTTAAAGAAAAGGTGATTTGAATAGTAATAATCAAATTGTGCATTGAGACGCATGGGGGTGAAATGCATAAATGTATTATCTGTCTTGTATACAACGTTAGGAGTTCCACTGTAATTGAATCTTAAAGCCCTGTCAAGCGAGAACAAACCTCCATAAAAAGCAAGGTCTAAATTTCTTACTGGACCATTAACGTTTTCAAACGAATTGGAAACTGCTTGGTTGTTGAATTTGATATATCCAATATCCATGAGTGCCACACCAAACTTCCATTTGTACTCTTGGAATTCCCTAATTTTACCTCCGTATCTAATGTTTGGGCAAATTGTAATTCTTGTAGGCCTTCCTTTCTTTTTTCTGGTATAAGAATACCCAATATCAAAGGCAAATCCTTTTCCTCTCGATTCAAGTAATTCTGCGTATTTGGCAGATTTTGTGGCTGCGTAGTTGTAAATAAAATTTCCGTTGGAGGTAATAATGGTAGAGTCGCCTGAAAAGTTCCATGTAGTTTTACTCATATCCTCAAAAATGAGGGAATTAATTCCGTTCAAGTAATGTCCTGTAATTCCAAGTCGTGAGCTTGATTTAAAGTTATTACTAATTTCATAGGAATAGTTCAAGCCAATGTCTGTATAAACTAAGCTGCCACTGGTCATTGTGTTCAATTTTACCGTTTTGCCTTGAATATCTGCAGCGCCAACCCCTTTTAATAAAAAGGTGATGATTTCTCCGGGTAAACTTATTGAGGAGGAGTTTGCTTTGAAGGCTGTTGTTATACCAAAGGAATGTTTTCTATAATTTATCAGAAAGGAAGGGCCATACAAGGTTACATCTGCAAAAATGTAATTCTTGGGCTTTAAATCTCTTTTTACGTCAAAAACTCGGTCAAAAGTTTCGGTCATTGATTCTTTTTTTGCCGTTTCTTTATCTGTAAAGGCGCTAAGTACATCTGCAGAAAACAGCTTTGTTACAGGTTTTCTATTCATGTAAAGCCCGTTGTTCATTGCGGTAACAGAGGTATTAAAAAGCATGAAATCTGTACCGTTGTTTAGGTAATTTGTATAACTTGGGTTAATGGTAATACCCATAACACCTGCGTAATTGCTTGAGTTTATTCCAGTTTGGAATTGAGCATAAGTGCCCAAGTTCACGCCCAAAAGAAAGAATATGATAAGTAGTTTCTTCATTTTTTTTGGGTAGGTAATATTATCAAAGGCTTCTTTTTCAAATCAACGACAAATTTAAGCAGCATATGCAATACTGGCAATGCTTATTCTACAATTAACAGATTTAGTAATTTCACTCGCGCAACTTTCAATGGTTGCTCCAGTGGTTATTACATCATCTACAACCAAAATGTGCTTGTTTTCAAAGGATTGTAGGTTTTGAATGGCAAACACTGAATTCACGTTATCCCATCTGTCTATCCTCGACTTTTTGGTTTGTGTATCTGTATATTTTTTTCGGCTCACGTAATCACTCAAATTTTCTAATGGCAATTGGTTCGCCATACCGTTGGCAAAAGCCAAACTTTGATTGTATCCCCTTTTAGCCATTTTCATCTTATGCAAAGGAATGGCAACTATTGCATTAATTCCATGATCTTCAACAGTTTTTCTTATTTTGTTGGCATACATCTCTCCTAAAAAATGGGCAAGCTCCTCGTTTCCTTTGTATTTTAACTCATGCAATAACTTTTGGGTGGTGCCTTTTTGGTTAAAATAAAGAAATGAAAATGCTCTTTCAAATGGAATTCTTCCCCAAAGTGTCTTTTCTACACTGTTTTCCTTGGTTAAATGATGCTGCGTTTCAGGCAACCTTATTAAACATCCCAAACACAAATGCCTTTCATTTCTGCTTAAACTCGCGTTACAAGAAATGCAAAGGTTTGGGAATATTAAGTTCAATAGGTCTCCAATCATGGACGTGCAATTTAAAACAATCTAACGAGCGTTAACCCTTAATATTTTATTAAAATCAGCTCCTTCAATTTTTAATAAATAAACACCATGTGCCATCTTTCCCGTTTCAAATGAAAGTGTTGATGAACCAGATTTTACCAAGGTAGATTCTTGTTTCCAAATTTCTTTGCCTTGTAAATCAGTGATGGTAAAGGTTAAAGGTTGTTCTTGAACAAGAGAAAAAGAAAGGTCAAATTTCTGTTCAAAAGGATTGGGATATACTGAAATTTCATTTTTGAGCTGAGACACATTTTGCTGTGCCAATGGCCAAAAACTCATTATTCCATAGGCAGTATCTGTGCATTGGTTTTGTGAATAGGCAATTAACATAAAGGGTACATCTTGGCCTCCGTTAATTACATAAGTTGGATTAGGTTGTGTAGAGGTTTGGTTCGAACCGAAACGCCATACCACATATAAACTACCCTTAGAATTATTTGTTAAGAGGAAGGTATTGCTGTCTGACCTTACTAATTCATAGGCTGCTTCAGGCGAAGCATCTACCTGAATGGTTTGTAGGTTTGAATCTATGGCAGTGCCAGTTGAGTCTAATACATATAAAGTAACTGGGTATGAACCGGCAATGTTAAATGTTTTAACAACATCTTTATCTGTTGAAAAAGTGCCATCATGAAACTTCCATTTAAATGATTGTGCGAAACTCGAAATGTTTTGATGGTACACAGATAAAGGTGCACAGCCCTTGGCTGGAAACAAATCAAAGGCAGCGGTTGGTTTGTTTCCAATAGTGAAAGAAACTGAACTATCGGTATAACTGGTAATATTGTTTATGACAATATTTGAAAGTTGTTTTATGCCACCAATTTTATAATGTAATAAGGTATTTGGACTTGTGTTATTACCAATACTTCTGTTGTTTGTGGTTCCTGGAAATAAATCACCTGCATCACCTCTATTATTTCCTTTTTCTAAATCTCTTCTTCCATCTGCTTGTAAGAGTCCAACACCATAAGCACTTGTATCGTTATTTACATTGTTACTGGCGAACGATAATAATTTGGCTTTGTTGGTATTGATATGCCAAACAGCCATTCCCTTGGAGGGTAAATACGCATCAAAGCCTTTTTTCTGCCTGTTTTCTATCAAGAAAAATTCGTTTGGTAAGTTGGTATTGATTCTATAGGCAAAATTGCTATCGCTTAAACCATCTGTTATGGTGTAGGTACCAGCGGCATTAATAAGGGTTGGGTTTAGCCAACCAAGCGCCATTCTCGACCAAGCATCCATTAAACAGGGAGTTTTTTCATTGTTAAGCCAAGGTCCGCCAGCCATATTGGAAAAATTACCTGCACCTTCTCCTTTGCTTTGGGTAGAGTATAAGTCTGGTAAGTCTAATAAATGTCCAAATTCATGACTAAGCACACCTATGCCCACCTGAGAATAGGAACCACCATTGTATCTTTTTTCTGGGAAAATACCATAGGCATCAATCATAACGCCATCTAAGGCAACGGCTCCCACAGAGTAGGTTAAATTGTATCTATGCGACCAAATAAAATTATTTGCGCTAGGCGCACTTTGCTCCTCTGCGCCAATTCCCGCGTGTACAATGATAATTCCATCTACATACCCATCGCTATCGTTATCGTATTTAGAAAAGTCAACTCCTGCTGAGTCGGCTGCTAGAATAGCTCTCTTAATTAGCGTTCCTACATTGTAATTATAATTTGGGTTTGATTTTCCATAATTCATATATCCAGAGCTTGCTGTATACCATCCAAAAACATCTGTATTTAACTCAAGTTGGTTATAGGATGCTTTCAAATAATAATCTCTAAAGGAACCAGTTCCATTGTAGTTTTGCTTCACCATCATTGAATCAAAATTAGATTTAGCTATGGTGGCGGGCAAATCGGGGTATTGGATTAATATCGTTAATACATTTCTTTTTCCCTTTGAAGGAAACGGTTTCCCACCAGCTTTTTTATTTAAGTTTTGGCTCAAACCGTAGAAATTTTGTGTAATAAACTCTATTTGGCGGCTACTGTATTTTAAGTTAGGCTGAACCAATTGCAGGGATGCGGGTAACGTACGTTGTAATGGAACACCTGAGCTAATTAAATTTCCTTCACTATCTTGAACGGCATATTCAAAGTATCCTGCATCATTTTTTAGTAAGGTATACCCTTCTTTGGTTTCGAAATATTGAACCATTTCTGAACCCCATACCCTTAATGTGATGGTTGATTGGTCGGAAAGGGTATAAGTAAACTCTTCCTCTTTCACAGGGCAATTTGATCTATGAATTTGTCCAAAAGATTGAGAATAATTCCATATTAAGAAGGCAATGACAGCTAGTTTCTTCATTTAGATTAATGTGTAAAGTGATGCAAGATAGCTTAGTTACATCAATTTCCCGAACCGTAGGGCATGGTTAAACCAATATATTACAAATGTATAGAGGGGTTATTCCTTTTGAAGAAATATGGTATTGACCAAAAGCCGATACAATCCACAAAATTATTTGAGTTAAGGGGCATTTAAACTTTGTTTTAACGCGTACAAAGATTAATATTTGTTTTGACTTTCAGCCTAGTACAGTCTTTATGAAACATACTTCTCCAAATCGTTTGGTGTTTTTAATACCCATATGCATTTTATTGTTGTTGGGCATGAAACAACCCGGAAAGGGGTATGATAAAATTGACCCATTTAAAAATGGGTGGGCAAAGGTGTACCAAGGAAAGTTTATTGGATTTATTAATACCAAAGGCGAAGAAGTTATTGCCTGCAGGTACCACTTTATATCTGATTTTGTGAATGGTATAGCCAAGGTAAGAATTGATAAAAAGTTCGGTTATATCAATGATAAAGATGAGGAGATCATACCTATTAAGTATGATTATATTGGTCCGTTTCAAAATGATTTGGCTCAAGTAAGGGTTAATGGGCAGTTTGGGGTTATTAATAAACAGGGAGAAGAAATTACTCCTATCATTTATGATGAAATTGGAAGTTTTAACAAAAGAGGATACGCTCGGGTGAGAATTAAAAGTCTTGAAGGTAAAATAGACACCACAGGCGCAGAAGTAGTACCAGTTTTTAAACCGGCGCCTGTTCAAGAATAATAAGGTATAAGGAAGAATCAGCCTTTATAATATTAATACACTCCATTAAAAACAATCCTTTTATGCTGCTAACTTTTTTACTAATTTCGCAGTGAGCACATGTTAAAACAAGGATTACAACAAAGTCAGTTACAGAAATTATCTCCACAACAAATTCAATTCATCAAATTGTTGCAATTGAATTCTGTAGATATTTTACAAAGGATAGATCAGGAATTGATAGAAAATCCGGCCCTATTAAAATCATCGGATTCTGACGCTGCTCCTGATGAAACAGCCCCAATTTCTGAATCAGAATTAGCAACACCTGAGGAGGAGAAAAAAGACCTTACCGTAGATGATTATCTTGCTGATGAATCATTTGATGTGAAGGAATATGTAAATGATGAATATGATCCGGAAGGCTTTCACTTAAGTGATGAAGGGGATGAAGAAAAAAAGGAAAGACCTTTAGCAGAATCTCACTCCTTTCATGAAGAACTAATGGAGCAATTCACTGCAATTGCTGATAATGAAAAAGAACTTACCATAGGAAATCAAGTTATAGGTTCTATAGATGATGATGGCTACCTAAGAAGGCCCTTGGAAGCTATTGCAAATGATTTGGCCTTCTCTATGAATGTTGATGCAAGTAGGGAAGAATTACAAAAAGTTTTGGCTAAAGTTCAAACCTTAGATCCTGCCGGAATTGGTGCAACAACCCTTCAAGAATGTCTGCTGCTTCAATTAAAAAGAAAAGATCAAAGTTTACGAACCGTAAAAACTGCTATTGAAATTCTTACGCATTACTTTGATGACTTCACCAAAAAGCATTACGAAAAATTAACGAGATCACTTAAGATAACTGATCAAGAATTAAAGGATACCATTCACGTTATTACCAAGCTGAATCCAAAACCAGGAGAGGCAATAGATAATACCGCAACCCAATACATTACACCCGATTTTATTTTAATAGAAGAATTGGGGAAGTTGGTAGTTCATCTTAACTCAAGAAATGCCCCCGACCTTAGGATTAGTAAGAGTTATATGGAAACTCTTAAGGGTTATGACGGAGCCAAGGCCCCTACTCGAGAGCAGAAAGAGACAGCCCAATTCATTAAGCAAAAGTTAGATGGTGCACGTTGGTTTATTGAAAGTATAAAGCAAAGACACAATACCTTGTTGATGACAATGAACGCTATTTTGAAATTTCAATATAGGTTCTTCGTTGAAGGTGATGAGTCGTTTTTGAAACCAATGATTTTAAAAGACATTGCTGAAATTACAGGTTTAGACATCTCTACTATAAGCAGGGTTGCCAATAGCAAGTATGTTCAAACAGAATATGGCACTTTTGCCTTGAAATATTTTTTTAGCGAAGGGATTCAAACAGATGATGGAGATGAGGTGAGCAGTAGAGAAGTGAAAAAGATATTGAAGGAAGCCATTGAAGGTGAAGAAAAATCAAAACCACTTCCTGATGAAAAACTCATGGATATTTTGAAAGAAAAAGGGTATAACATTGCTAGAAGAACTGTTGCTAAGTACAGAGAACAGATGAATATACCAGTGGCTCGTTTACGCAAAGAAATCTAGAGGTCTAACTGGGGTCAATAACAATTAAATCTTTACTTTTTACTATGGAACTACCTGGGTTCGCGTGGTGCAAATTGTTAAAGAATAAGATGACTCCGCTAAACACAATACCGCAAAGGGCAGTATAATTAAAGAAGGGTAATGCGCTTATAACTAAGTTGTCTAACACCAATAATCCTAAAGAGGCAAAGAACATCATCCACAGAGGAGGTCGCAAATAATTGAACCCAAAAATAACTTTATCGAGGTTAGGGTTTTTTACGGCTTCTACCAATAATTGAAAACCAATTTTGGCTTGAAAGGCATAATTTGTTAGCCACCTACTTCGGCTCAATACGTATTCTTGAATTTGAATAGGCCTTTCTTTTATAATGATTTGATTGAGATAATGAATATGGATGGAACGTGATATGAGTTCTGCTTGTAAGTCTTTATCTGAATAGTTAGGTTCTTCAAAGCTTAGTGTTTTGAAGATGGAGTAATCAATGATAAACCCGTGGCTCCAAAGTGCCGCAGATATGCCATTTGCGTTCATGGCTTCGCGGTCAATAAAATTGAAAAATCTTTTTGAAAAGGCTTGGTATGATGCTGTTTGCCCACCAATAATTTCTATTTTACATTGTGCTACCAAATTTCCATGAAGGAGGCTAAGGTTGAGTTGATCCAAAATACCATCTGTTAGAATAGCATTTGGTTTAACCAACACCACTGCCTCTGGTTTGTTAAGAAAGTTGTGCCCGATTAAATGAACCAATTCAAAGGGGTCGTAAGTCTTTTTGGTTACTATTTGGATAGTTATATTGGGAATATAATTTGCGTCTATGAATGCGGTATCTGTAAAAAAGTATGCACTGAAATTTTGATAATTTTGTTGTCTCAAAAATTGAATTTGGTTCAATAAATCAGTTTCATTTATTACCCCATTAAAAATGAGGGCCATATGATGCTCTCTAAATGGCCTTTTCATTTCGCTTGGAGATAGAGGAGTGGCTTGTGTGTTTTTGAGGTAATACATCAACAACAAGTAAAGGATGCTCAATATGTAAAATGCAAGGAGCATTTTTAAAACAATTATCAATAAGGTTTCCATGACATCTATTTTATAGGGTGTGAATTCCCAATTGATCTGCTCCAGCAAAGTAGGCGTTGTCTATGGGTGTGTCTATGCCAGGAAATATGTCGATATGAAATATATGTTTGAGTTCAACCACGGCGCATAAGAGTAAAACCATAACCAACACCAAGTAGCTGTATTTAACAAATGAAACCAGATTTTTGAGTTTGATTTGAAACTTATTTAATAAAGTTTGTCTCTGCCTTAATCCAATAGAATTAGAAGATAGCTCGTTTGGTAGAATGTTTTTCATGGCACTTTGATTTAATGATTGTTGGTTAAAACTTATTCATAAACCAAAAATAAATATTTAAATGGCTTTAAAAGCTATTTAAACGGCTGTGCAATTCAAAACAAATGCAATCAACTGATTCTTACCAAGAAAAAAATATTTAAATTGACGTAAAATCTATTTAAATGGCGAAAAAATGTGCAAAATTCATAAAATTGGACACATAATAAATCAAAAATAGCTATTTAATAAGAGTTAAAAACTATTTAAGTGGTGTTTAATTTTATACAGGTTTTTTTTTAATTAAACCTCCTCTAAGAGCGTTCTAAAGGCCACAAATTTCCCCCCAAACTTTGCTTGGGTATCTTGTTGAAGGCTAGGGGCGAAATCACTTTGGTATTTTTCATATTTTTCTAGTGAATCGCACTGGTATTGGATGGCGTAGGTGAAACCTGTTTCATCTTCCTGCCTGCTTAATAATTTGAAAATTTTATACTCATTGAAGATGCCAGTATTCATCACATCTTTTAGATGTTTACTTTTCATCCAACTCAACCATTCCTCATGAATAGACTCTTCTACATTTATTGTTACATTATAAATTACCATATTTAGTTTATTTGATCACCTCTTAATATTCTGAATTGCTTTCTACATTCGGTTAAAAAGAAACTGCCTGGGTAGGTATCAATAAATTTGGCGTACATATTTTTGGCATCTTCTGTTTTGTTGAGTTTGAATTGGTACAACTGGGCTAATTGGAAAAGGGCGTTATCTCCTAATATGTCGCTTCCATATTCTGTAAACACCTTGTTGAAATACAAGGCAGCATTGAAATAGTCCTTTGATTTAAGATATATCTCCGCCTTTTTGTATAGGATATCATCGTTTAATCCATGCTTTGGATATAAAAGCTGAAGGCTATCAAGCTGAGAAAGCGAGGTGCTTAAGTTATTTTGAACATAGTTTAAATCTGCTTTGGCAAATAATTGTAATGGGGCCAAATTGCTGTCAATGGTATTGTCTTGTATTAATAAAGAAAGCTCAATGGAGTTGTTTGAAATTGATTGAGTTGTGGCAGTTTTAAGAATATCTAGCTGTGCTTTGGCCCATTCAAATTCTCCCAAATAATAGCTCAGCCTTGCATTTCTGTATTTGGCTTCTTGTCCAAGTGGATCTTGAAGAAAATCCTTGTCAACCTGACCGTACAATAACATGGCATCCCAAACTTCTCCTTTCATCACATAAAAATCTGCTAACTCTAGTTTGCAATTGGCTTGAATATTCCTCTCCACGCCAGGCATTTGAATAATTTCTTCGTATTGGGTAATGGCCTTTTCGTAGTTGTTTAAATAAAAAGCCTCAAGGTTAGCAAGGTTTCTCATAGTACTTGCCGACATAGGGTTTTTGCCAAACTCATTTAACAAATTGATGTATTCTGTTTCAAGGTTGATGAGGTCTTCCTTGGTAAAATTACCCTGCAATATTTTTTTAGAACGTGCCTCCAATTCTGAGTTTTTGGATAAAGAAAAATAGGGTTTATCTTTTCCTTGGGTCTGAACTTGTTTAAAGATAGAAATGGCGGCATCATATTTTTCATTAGACATAGCCAAGAATCCCAATTCTATTAGCCTCCTTCCATCTTCTTTGTATTTTTTATCAATTGCTCTTGCATAGAGCGAAGCCAACTCATATTCATTCTTTTGAACGTGTAACCAAATGAGCATTTCTTGAAATACCATTCTTTCAGGGTATTGTTTGGTTCTTTTAACCAAGGCAAGTTTTAGTAGGTCAAACTCTGCATTGTCTTTAAGTGAATTTTGGAAATAACCTTGTACCTCTTGTTGGATATTTTCCTCTATAACCAGTACGTTTAGAAATTCCTCAATCATTTCTTTGGTATTGCCAAGATCGGTGTATAAACCTCCCAATTCAGCAGAAAAAGCTAACTCACTATGAAGCAATTTTCTGCCTTTTAAATAGGTTTCAATAGCCAATTTTTTTTCGTTTCTTTTTTCAAAAGCCTTCGCCAATTCAAATACTGCTTGATCTAACGGTTTAAGTTTTTGAATAAGTTCGTTAAAATGTGATTCTGCTTTTGTTTCTGCGTGTTGTAGAATGAGCAAATAGCCTATATCTACCTGATAATAGGGGTTATTTTCAAATTTTCGGTTTTGTTTTTTTACAAGCTTTGTTGCATCTGAAAAGTTGTTTTCTGCCAAATATGCTTTCAACAGGTTATCATAAAAGTACATTGACTTTGGGTTCTTACCCAACAATTTTTCATATAAGTCTGCTGCCTTCACAAACTCTTTGTTGTTTAAAAACTGTGCAGCTAGCTCTTCATCTGCTTGTTGGGCAAAAAGCAGGTTTGCAAGGCTAAGCATGGATAAAAGTAAAAAGAGTGATTTCAGTTTTAGGAAAATGTACTTCATGTTGTTTGAACGAAAATAGGGAAAGATTTTGCATTAATTATTTTTCATGCTATCCAATATTTTTGCTTTTGGTTCGTATGAGGAATCAGGTTCATTGCTATAGCAGATGAATTGATGAATAGTTTATTCCAAAATCACTTATAATTGTAGACCTTGAGTAACTTAAAGAAATTAGCAGGACAAACGGCTGTTTATGGACTGAGCACCATTGCTGGGAGGTTTTTGAATTACCTTTTGGTACCCATTTATACCAGGGTGTTTAGTCAGGTTGAATATGGTATAAACTCTGAGTTTTATGCCTATATCTCCTTTTTCAATATCATTATCACTCATGGCATGGAAACGGCCTTTTTTAGGTATGCCGAAAAGGAAAATTCCAAACAAGTTTTTGCCAACTCCCTTATTTCTGTTTTGGGTGTATCAAGTATTTTTGCATTAATTTTTATTGGATTTGGTTCTCAAATAGCCAACTTTATTGGATATGGCGACCATCCAGAGTATATCTATTATTCGGTTGGTATCTTATGTTTTGATAGCTTATGTGCCATTCCTTTTGCGCTATTAAGGCAACAAAATAAGCCTTTGAGATTTGCCCTCATAAAAAACCTAAATATTTTGGTGAACATTCTCCTAAATATTTACTTTTTGGTTATTGGTCCTTATGTGCAAAGTAAACATGGAATTATTTTGCCATTGTACTATCCTGAACTTGGTATAAGTAATGTTTTTTTAGCTAACCTTATAGCCAGTTTGGTTACCTTAATTCCCTTAATGAAGGAGCTGTCTGGCATAACTTTAGGTTTTGATTATGCCCAATGGCAAGGCATGATAAAATACGCTATTCCTATGGTATGGGTGGGTTTAGCAGGTATGGTGAATGAAACTTTGAGTAGAGCTATCCTGCGCTATGTTTGGCCCGACCCAGAGCAGGCCAAAGCCATGAATGGAATCTTCTCTGCAAATTATAAATTATCTATCATCATCACACTATTTATTCAAGCCTATAAGTTTGCTGCAGAGCCCTTCTTTTTTGCGCATTCAAAAACTACAGAGAAAAGAGATTTGTATGCCAATGTAATGAACTATTTTCTTTGGATTTGTTTGTTTGTATTCCTACTAGTAATGTTATTTTTAGATTATTTCAAGTTGTTTATAGACGAGAAGTTCAGAGAAGGGTTAACGATTGTTCCTATATTACTATTTGCCAATATTTTTCTAGGGGTATATTACAATGTTTCCATTTGGTATAAGCTTACAGATCAAACCAAAAAGGGCTCAATAATTTCTGCAATAGGTGCAGTAATTACTATAGGTTTGAACCTATTATGGATTCCTAAATTTGGCTATGTAGGATGCGCATGGGCAACCTTTGTTTGTTACTTTACCATGATGGTAATTGGATATTTATGGGGTCAAAAATATTATCCTGTTCCATACAATTTACAGAGGGCATTGCTCTATTTGATTACTACTTTAGCATTCTATTTCTTGGCAACTCTGCTTGATTCACATGCAGTTTTACCAACCCTTTTCAATAATTTGTTTAAAGGAGGATTATTGGGCTTGTTTATTTTATTAGGTTATTTTCAAGAGAGAAAAAGCGCACATTCAATTTTGGGGTCAAATGAAAATTAAAGTCATACATCAATCTAGGTTACCATTGCCTGAATACCAAACCTTGGGTTCAGCTGGAATGGATTTATGTGCCTGTTTAAGCAATGAATTGATATTATCACCAGGCAAGCGTGTTTTGGTGCCTACTGGATTATTTTTAGAAATACCTTTGGGCTGCGAAGTACAAATACGACCAAGAAGTGGTTTGGCTTTTAAGCATGGAATTACTGTGTTAAACAGTCCGGGTACCATAGACGCAGATTACAGAGGAGAGATTAAGGTATTGTTAATTAACCATGGGGAAGAGGATTTTCCTATTGTGCATGGAGATAGAATAGCCCAAATGATTCTGGCAAAACATGAGCAGGTTGAGTGGGAAGTAGTTGATAGTCTGACCGATACCTCAAGAGGTGCTGGGGGCTATGGCAGTACTGGGAAATAATTGATGCTTGATTGGGTGGGTTTTGAAAATTTCTCGCATTGTATTAGGTTGCGAGGGCTAATCCATTTGGAAAAAAGTCAAACTTATAAAGTTTAAAATATGAAAATTATTGTGCCTATGGCTGGTATGGGAAAGCGCATGCGCCCACATACCTTAACGGTTCCTAAACCCCTTATTCCGGTTGCCGGAAAACCCATTGTTCAAAAGATTATTGAAGATTTAGCAAAGGTTTGCGGAACAGGGATAGAAGAAGTTGCTTATATCATTGGTCCTAGTTTTGGAGCTGCCGTTGAAAAGGAGCTTGTTGCAGTTGCTAATAAATTAGGAGCAAAAGGAAGCATTTATTACCAAGAAGAGCCATTAGGCACGGCACATGCAATTATGTGTGCCAAAGAAAGTTTGGATGGCAATGTATTAGTAGTATTTGCTGATACTTTATTCAAAGCAGATTTTACTTTGGATAGGGAAAAAGATGGCATTATTTGGGTTCAAAAAGTAGATGATCCTAGACCTTTTGGTGTTGTAAAAGTGAATGAAGAAAATGTCATTACTGATTTTGTTGAAAAACCAGAACATTTTGTTTCTGATTTGGCCATTATTGGAATATACTATTTTAAAGATGGTGCCTACTTGCGCAGTGAGTTGCAATATTTGTTAGACAATGATATTCGTGAAAAAGGAGAATATCAATTGACCAATGCCCTTGAGAATATGAAGCAAAAGGGTACTAAGTTTGAACCTGGTCAGGTTACCGAATGGTTAGATTGTGGCAATAAAAACTCAACAGTTTTTACCAATTCACGCATTTTACATTTCATGCATGAATCAAATGCGAAAATGGTTGATGATTCGGTTCAGACCGAAAATGCCCTAATTATTCAACCCTCATACATTGGTAAAAATGTGAAAATTACCAAGAGTGTAGTTGGGCCATATGCCTCTATTGCCGACAACTGTACCATTGATAGTTCTGTAGTTGGTAATTGTATTATTCAAACCAATACTACGATTAAAAATGCTGTAATAGATAATGCCATGATTGGAAGTCATGTACATTACAAAGGAGAAGCAAAAGACTTAAGTGTTGGCGATTATACTACCATATCTTAAGACCACTGTATATTAATTTTATTATCCCAGGCGTTAGGTCAAGATTAAGCATGAAAAAATTTATTCTACTTACCTTTCTTGGGTTTATTCTGAGCCAATTTTTATTGGCTCAGAATAATAAATCTACCTTATCTGAAAAGCAGCGGATGGATTTTGACCGTCACTTTTTTGGTGGCATGAAATTTAAGATGATTCGCAATTTCGAGGATGCCGAATCGGAGTTTAAGAATGCCGAAATCATTGATCCCAGTAATGCAGACGTGCATTATCAATTGGCAACTGTTTTACTTTCTGTTAAGCGCAATTCAGAAGCATTATTTGAGGCAGAGAGGGCTTTTAAATGTAATCCCAAAAACGAATGGTATGCCAAATTATTGATAGAGCTCTACAAAAATGAGCGAGAATATGCCAGTGCTGCCAAGGTATGTAGAACGGCGTGGAAAGCTAGCAGCGACGTTCATTTCTTGTACGAAGAATCTGGGATGTATGTCTTACTTGGAAAGTCATCTAAAGCCATTTCTGCACTTAATGAAATAGAAAAACACAAAGGGGTGAGTGAGCAGGTAAGTAGGCAAAAAGAAATGATATTTTTGAATACAGGCAACATATCTGGAGCTATCAAAGAAATAGAAAAACTTTCTTTAGCATTTCCAGATAATATTCAGTTTAAAGGCTTGCTTGCAGATTTATACATGGGAAAAGGCAGAGACGCCGAAGGATTGAGCATTTATGATGCCATTCAAAGGCAAGACCCTAAAAATGGTTTGGCTGCTTTTTCTTTGGCCGATTACTACAAACAAAAGAAGGATATGGGAAGGTTCTTTACTCAGTTAAAATTGGGTATGGAATCGAGTGTTGAACCAAAAATAAAAATGCAAGTTTTAGGCAAATTAGTGCCTAGTGGTGTTTTTGGAGAACAACATAAAGAAAAGTGTAAGGAACTTACAGAGCTATTTGCCAACTCTAATCCTACCGCATCTGAACCATGGATAGTAAAAGGCGATATTTTGTTGCAAGAAAGAAAGATGGAAGAGGCGCGTTTGGCCTATTTGCAAGCTATTGAAAGAGATTATTCAGCCTTTGTGGCTTGGGAACAAATTTTATTTTGCGACCAAGATTTGGGAAGGTTTGATTATATGATGACAGATTGTGAACGAATCATCTCTCTATTTCCAACCTATGGGAGTGCTTATCTCATGTATGGATTAGCTGCCAAAAGTTTGAAAAAATATCCAGAAGGAATTACTGTTACCCGCGAGGGTTTATCTTATGCCTCAAGTGAATTAGAGTTAATTCAATTATTAGGAAGTTTGGCTGATTTGGCTCATTATGGTGGCGATTATAATTTATGTGACTCTTCATTTGAGGCAATCTTGTCGTTGGATCCAAAGAATTCATTTGCCTTAAACAACTATGCCTATTTTTTATCATTGCGAACCGGGTCTGATTTAGACAAAGCAGAAAATATGAGCAGGTTTTCTATAGAGTTAGATCCTCAAAACCCTTCTAATCTAGACACCTATGGGTGGATTTTGTTTCAAAAAAAGAAGTACTTAGAGGCAAAAGAGTATATTGAAAAATCATTGGCAATTATCCCCACAAATGCAGAGGTATTGGAGCATTTGGGTGATGTTTTGTTCAAATTAAATAACATTGAAATGGCCGTCAATAAATGGGAAAGTGCTTTAAAACTTTCACCTGATAATTCAACATTAAAGCTAAAAATACAACAACGCGCATTACCTCATCCATAAATTGGTAAACCTCATGTTTAAATTCAAAATTGCCTCACTCTTTTTCTTACTTGTAGTTGCATTCTCTTGTAAAACAAAAAAACAAACCACCCAAACTAACCCTAAGGAAGTTATTCTGCCTAAGGTTGAGACTAGCAATAGGGCAGAGAGGTTTATTCAAACCTTACTGGTAAAAAAGAATGTGAGCGAATCTTTCTGGTTTGAGTCTGTTGCCGAATACAAAGATGGCAAACAAGATGCGGAATTAAGTGTAGAGGTTATGGCGGTGAAAGACCAATTCATTTTTATGAATGTGAAGGCGTTGGGATTTGTAAATGTTGCCAGAGTGATGATTCAGCCCGATTCTATAAGAATTTTGGATTTGATTCATAGGACCTATATTTCTGCTTCGTACAACTATTTAAAAAATTTCACTTCGGCTCCACTTAAGTTTGAAAACCTTCAAAACTTGGCTTGGGCAAACGCCATGTTTGACCCAACGATTGATTCAAAAATAGATAGCAGCAACAATCAATTCAGCTTAATAACGCAAGTTGGTTCTGCATTTCAACAAGCTGTATATAATTCTATACTTCAACCCCAATCTCTCAGGTTAACTGAATCTGGCAAGGCAGAAACAATGGATATAACCTTTAAAAAATTCAAAGAAGTAGACGCTTTAAGGTATCCAATGGAGATATTAATCAACATTCAGGGAGAAAAAAAGATGGATTGCACTTTTTCAATCAGCAAATTCGTATTGATAAAAAAGTCCCCTCAATTTGTTGTACCAAGGTCGTATAAAGTTATGGTTTATTAGTGTTCTGCTCCTATTTCTCCTATTTGGAAATAATGGGTATGGACAGTCTACCACCAAAAAAAGAAAAGAACTTGAAGCCAAAAGAAAAGAGCTACAGCTTCAAATACAGAAAAACAAAAAGGAACTTCAGTTAGCCAAGTCGGCCGAAAACAGTTCCTTAAAAGAGCTCGAAGCTATCTCAAATCAAATAGTAACCAGAGAGCGCCTAATCGACCATGTAACACAAGAATCTTTTGAGTTAAGTATAGAGATTGCTAATCAACAAAAGGTTATTGAAACTCTTCGCAATGATTTAGATAAATTAAAGGCAGATTATGCTGCTTATTTGGTAGCTGCCTATCAAAAACGTGATGTTAATGCAACCTTATTTTTTGTTTTTGATTCAAAGAGTTTGAATCAAGCTTATAAAAGGTTAAAGTACCTTAATAGTTATGGTAATTACAGACAACAGCAGGCGAATGTTATTTTGAATACCCAAAAAGAAATGATTGTAGCTCTGGAGAGAATGATCTTAATAAAGCGTGAAAAAATGGGTCTTATTACGCTGAAAGAAAGGGAGAAAAAGGAGCTACAAGTAGACAAGCAAGAAGAAGCAGTGGTGCTTACCAAGGTGCAACAAAAGGTAAAAAATCTAAGCCAGAAAATTGCAGAGCAAGAGAAAGCTGCGAAGAAACTCAACCAATCATTGGATAACTTAATTGCAGCAGAGATTGCCGCTGCAAAAAAAGCAGAGGATAAAAAGCGTGCCGATGCAGCTAAAAGAAGTCAGAAAGCTAGTGCACCTAAAACCAAGACCAGCTATTTATCTGATGCCGATTTAAAATTGAGTGGCAGTTTTGAGGCCAATAAGGGTATGTTGCCTTGGCCCGTATCTGGCGGATTTATTAGCCAAACTTTTGGAGCCCATCCTCACCCAACCTTGAAGGGTGTGGTAACTACCAACAATGGAATTGATATTTCTGTAAAGCCAGGGACGCAAGTTAAACCGGTATTTAATGGAACAGTAAAAGGGATTTTCCCTATCCCTGGAATGGATCAGGTGATTTTGGTAAACCATGGTGAATACTTTACCATTTATGCTTGTTTAACATCGGTTCAGGTTAAAATAGGGCAATCAATTGATAGGAACACCGTTCTTGGTGAAATTGCAACTAACCCAGATGATGGAAGCGGTAAATTGCATTTTGAGGTATGGAAACAAAGGGTTTTTCAAAATCCAGCTCCTTGGTTAAGAGGAAAATAGACATTTATTTTTTACCTTATGGCAACCTTTAACGAAAATATTTGTCTAAACATATAATAAGAACAAATTTATGAGGAGAAAAACTTTACTAAGCATTTCACTTTTAATTACTTTAGCAATAGGCATTCCATCATTGCGCTCAAATCCAAATGGAACACCTTCAGATGGCAGGACGGGTTCCCCTGGCGATGGCGGTAAAACATGCTCTCAGGGTGGCTGCCATGCCGGTACGGTATCAAATGTAACTAATTTTATTACTTCAAATATTCCAGCAGAAGGTTACACACCTGGTGCAAGTTACACCATTACTGTCTCTGTAGATGGAGCAGGCAAAAAGGGATTATGTGTTAGTCCACAAAAAGATGATGGGACAGTTATTGGAACGCTAACTGCCGGCACAGGAAATCAAATGGTGGGTAAAGGCTATATTACCCATACAACTCCTAAAACTACTATCCCTGCTGTGTGGACATTCACATGGGTTGCTCCAGCAAAAGGAACTGGTTCATTTAATTTTTTTGGATGTTTTGCAAATAATACCAATCAAGTGCGTAAAACACAATTGGCCGTTTCTGAAAAAGTTGCTACAGGCATAAATGAGAATGCAGCAATTTCAAAATTGAGTTTATATCCAAATCCTGTTGTTAGCGAAGAGTTGAATATTGGCTTTGAGGTAAAAAGAGCAGGTAATTTCAAAGTATCTTTAATTGACATTACAGGTAAAGAAGTTGCATCATTTGTGAATGGCTATTTAAATGCAGGTTCGTTTGATGAAAAGTTCCAATTGCCCACATTAGGCAGAGGAATATATTTCTTACAAATAGAAACCGGTTTAGATGTATTGAACCGAAAGTTATTGATTCAGCAAAATTGATATAAGGGTTGAAAATCCTGCCATTGGCAGGATTTTCTTTTTTATTACCTTTGTATATGGCGTTTGAAATTATTTATAAAGATATAACCTATAAAGGTTTTTCATTTATTGAATTCGACGCCAATACAGCGTTTGAAAAATCCATCAAACAATTTCTTGAAATTTGGAATAGTGAAGATTCATTTTCCTATCGCAGTTCTGGCACCACAGGTATTCCAAAGACTTTCACTTTTCCTAAAAGCAGTTTGGTTGCGAGTGCAAATGCGACCATCAATGCACTTGGCTTACAAGCGGAGCAAGAGCATGTGTTGATGTGTTTATCGCCCAGTTTTGTGGGTGGTGCTATGATGATTGCAAGGGCCCTTGTGCTCAATTGTTCTTGTACACTCATTCCTCCTACTTCAGATATATTGAATCAACTTAACGCGCATCACCCTTATACATTTGCCAGCTTTGTACCTTTGCAACTTCAGACTCTTCAACTTCATTCAGAGAATTACAACTTAATTAAAAATGTATTGGTGGGTGGTGCAAGTATTCCAAAACCTATAGAGAGGCAATTAAGTATCTTCACAAACAGAACCTATCACACCTATGCCATGACAGAAACCTTATCGCATGTAGCTTTAAGGCAAATTGGGAAAGAGCAAGGATATCAAGCTATTTTGCCATACAGCATTTCTTTGAATGAACATTCATGTTTACGCATTTCAGGAGGCTTTTTGGCCGAACCTATACAAACAAATGATTTGGGTAAATTTATAGATAATGAAAGGTTTTTTATTGTTGGAAGAACAGATTTTGTGATCAATTCTGGTGGAATAAAAATTCAACCTGAAGCGCTTGAGTTGGTGCTGCAAGAGTGGGATGAATTGGGTCAAACAGAAATAGCCATCGGTAAACTTTCTCATCCTATTTTGGGTGAAGAATGTGTGTTGTTTGTTTCAGGTGATTTTGATGAAAACAGGATGAAGAATTTAAATGAATTTTTGAAAGGTAAAGGATACCAATATGAAATACCCAAGCGTTATTTCAGCGTGAATGGTTTTCCAAGGAATGAAAATGGAAAATTGGATCGAAACAAATTAAATGAGTGCCTTGAAAATCAATAGGTTTGGTGAGATTTAGAAAGATTCACAAAAAATAAGTTGATAAGTCGCCCCTTTTTATAAATTCGCGTAAAAATAACCAAAATTATGTATTGGACATTAGAATTGGCATCATACCTGGACGATGCTCCATGGCCTGCTACAAAAGATGAATTAATTGATTATGCAATTCGTTCAGGAGCGCCCCTTGAGGTGATAGAAAACCTACAAGAATTAGAAGATGATGGCGAGCCGTTTGAAACGATTGAAGAAATCTGGCCAGATTATCCTACCAACGAAGATTATTTTTATAACGAAGACGAGTTATAATCCTTCTTGAATTTCAGGAGATATTTCTGAAGAATTTTGTTCAACGAAATCCGCTTGGTATTTTTCCAATAGCGGATTTCCTTTTTCTTGGAGGTTAATGCAATACCTTAGACCAGCTCCTGCACCAATTGATTTTACCAGGCCTAAGTCGAGTAACAACTGGAAATCACGCTGAATAGTTTTACGGTTACAATCAAACTCATTTACCAACTCCTTGGTTGATATAAATCCTCTATGCTGAATAATATACATGATGAGCTTTTGCCTTTTGTTAAGGATGCTGTCATCAATTTCTTTTAACTTATATCCTCTTTCGAAGACATAGTTCATGATATTTTTTTGACGTGGATTTAATTTTTCAAAATCTACTTGTTGTCTGAAGTAGTTTCTGAAAAGGTCTTTTAATCGTCCGAGTTGTACCTGTTGCAGTTGCAAGCCAAAGGTTATTTGTTCATTTAGGGCGTTTTCTTCGCCTTGGATGGCGTTGAATATGATTTGGTCGTATGCTTGCTTATTAATGTAAATTTCGTGTTCTAAACTCATTAAACCGAACATATCCATCTTGTGCTTTCTAAGCCAAAACAATTGCATGAGTCCAGCAATTTTAGATTTGGCTTCACTAAACAAAGGAAGCGACATAATTCTGAAATGAATCATCCACGATTGAATAATTGGATGAAATTCTGAATCTGAATTTAAGAAATCGAACAAGCTTTCGAGTTCTAATTCCGACTCCATGTTCAACTTCTCTGGGATTCTAGCAATTTGTGAAGAGAATAAATTTACTTCACCTGTATTCTGGTAGAGGTCTTCTATGATTATTTTCTCTATTTGGTATAAAAGGGGAATACTCAGTTGTTCGTGTAGTTGCTCGTCTATGAATTGTTCTGCTTTTTGATATTGTTCAACGGCCCTTTCGGCCATATTGGAGGCTCTAAGATTTTTATTGATGAGGTACTTTACAGATTTTATATCAAGGAGGTTATTATCAAGTGCGTTGGCATAGTAATTCCTTAAAATGGCGCTGTTTAGTTTTTCAATATTTCTAATATGATCTGGCAGGTCAATAAACTCATATATTTTACAGAGTTCAACCTGATCTTGCACGCACTGCAAGAAGGCTTCGTCAATTGAAATGACAGGTTCGTATTTGTTAATCAGTATCATCAACTACGAATCTAAGTTGATTTTTAGTCGCCTTTAAGAGGCCTATCCATAACGAAATGGTGGATTACCTTGTAAAGAGGTAATTACCTTGGTTCAGAACGTTCAAGAAGCTTGAATACGTAGGTTTTCCTTTAATTAAGAAAAATAGACAACTTTTAAAAATGTTGTTAATAAATGCGTCAACAGCTTAGTTCCCACCCAATGCTTTATACCTTTCAATACACTGCTTAGCGTATTCTGGTTGGTTAAGTTTTGTAAATACATCGGCCAATTCTCCCCAGGCTTGCATGAAGTTTTGGTTCATGCCTAAAGCAATTTGGTAATTGTCTGCAGCCTTTTGGTAGCTACCTGTTGCGGCATACGACTTGGCTAAATAGTAATAAACTTCAGGAATACTAGCATTGTGCTTTACGGCCATTTCTAATTGTTGAATGGCATTTTGGTAATCACCTAAATTGAGATAAGCGAGTGCAGAATAATAATAGCTTTCTGTTACGTTCTCTTTATAATCAGTACTTTTCTTGAAGACCTCTGTGGCTTTTTTAAACTCTTTTTTATTAAAATATACCAAACCTAAATTGCTATATGCAGTGAAGTTTTCAGGATAAATTTCAATGGCCTTTTGAAGCATTTTCTCTGCACTGTCTAAGCGAGCTTTATTGATTAATGCAAAGCCTAACATGCGCCAAGTTTCTTCGTCATTAGGTGCATATCTAACAGCATCTTCAAAGTAATAGATAGATGAATCAAAGTCTTGTTTGTCTAAGGAGACATAACCTCTTGGCATGCTATAATTTTCTCTTTTCACTACAGCAGCAAGTGGCACTCCATCAGCTTCTACTGTATAAACTGTTCCTTTTGGAGGGAATGAGCCATTTTCTAATTCGTTTTTAGAAAAAGTACGTGTTGTAAGTATCAAATAATCCCATGCAAGTTTTTGTTCTTCCGTTTCTCTTGTCCAAACAAAATTCAATCTTGGATTTATTTGATGTGCCCAATAAGCTGCGGTGGTTGTTTCGTTATTGATTCCAATGACCAATGTATCTTTAGGATGTTGTTTAGCAATCCACTCGGCAGCTTCTCTGCAAGAATTGCTGTAATAATCGGTTTCATAATCGCCATAAGCTCCTTTGATGCCTCCTACCAATTCATTAAAATAAACATATTCATTGGGATGGTTTTGCGCAATCCAAATAGCTGGTTTTGCATAAAGGGCACCCAATACAATCATTGCTGTTAATGCAATTGGCTTTTTAAGGCTAAGGAAATAATCCCATGTTACTGCAGCAAGAGGAATAGCAAAAGGTAGAATGAACAAGTAGTGTCTCCAGCCATTATAATAATTTAAGTTACTATACTCTGCATAAAGAATGGGAAAGAATATCATGAATACCAACATGAGGAAAAATCCCGAACCAATTTTTTTGCCAATAGGTAAAAACAAAAGGACGCCAATAACCACGCCAACAACAAGGTACAATGGATTTCCCATTCCGAGGAATTTGAATACATAGTACCAAGGTGCTGAAGTAATCATGTACATTCTTTTCCCTTCAAAAAGTTCTACGTTATTGGTATAAAATGCATTTTCAGCAGCTTTGGCAAAAGCTTGGAAAGGATGTTTTAATGGGTTATCTAATGCATAAGGCCATAACAAAATTCCGAATACATAACCCAATGCAGCTACCAACAAAAATATTTTGGCATAAGGCCAAATGAGTTTCCCTAAATTCTTCTCTTTGTTTTTAACTTTATACAACCAGTTGCTGGCAAGGAATAGGCCAAGATATGCTACAATTAAGAAGGCTCCCACCCTTGAGGCAATACCTATACCAATACCAAATGCCAACCAAAACAAATCTCTAAACCTTGGCTTAGGTAATGATTTCATTACTTTAACAATATAATACCCTGCAAAGGCAAATCCGGTGGCAAATGGAATATCCGTGGGATTATTCATGCTATGTCCGAGCCAACCCGGATTTAAAAACATAAAAATAGAAGCCAAAAATGCAGCCCTCCAACCTGCCAATTCAAAGGCAATTAAAGAAGTAAATAACAAGCCAATAAATCCATAAAAAGAGTTGATAAGGTGGCGTGTTTCAAATACACCTGTGCCGAACCAATTATAAGCAAAAGCCGCTACAGTGTTCATTTGCTCTCCATAGAATCTATAGGCTTGTCTGATGTATTCTCCGCTATTCTTTGGTTCAGCCAAAGCTGCAGTATCTCCTCCAAAAGTTGTTAAGTAATTATAGGCTATTTGAGAGTAATCATTATGCGCTTTTTCATCCCAAGTACTGCCAAAATCTTGGCTTAATTTAGGCATTCCTATTAGAGCGATTAAGGTCACCACAAAAAAGGCCATGCGGTAAATTGGGTGATTTCCATCCGACCATTCCTGTGGTCTGTTCTTAAATTGCCACAATGCATCTTTCACAAAATATTGCATGCGAAGTGTTATGACAGCACTCAAAGATTTTATAAAAGAAAACGAAAGAGCTTTATCTGTGCTAAGGCTGAATTCAGTGATGTTGAGCTTTTTATTACTTGCTAAATTAAGTGTTTCTAAATAGCTATTTCCAGTGGCCAATTCATTTGCTAGCCATTGTTGAAGTAGGGCTGTTTTGCCACAAATTACGCCACTGTTCCCGTCTCTTAAATCAATAGAAGAAAACAATCTTAAGGCGCTATTGGCCATTTTATTTGAAAAAGAATCGGCGGATTTATTGCCTTTATTTTGGCTCAATTGACGACCTACAAAAAGGGCATCTTCCTTGATTGCTTTTTTGTTATTTTGAATACTTTGAATAATGTTCCCAATGGGTTGTGATAGGTGGTATTGAATAACACTCACACTTCCACTTACTTGCTCAAGCATTTTTGAGAACTGCAGGTTTAAAGGTTCAGCCGAATAAGAAACATTTTTTATCTTTCCTTTTTGAACCCATTCTTCCATATTTTTTGGAAGGGAATTTTCTTTGGTTAAAAGAATAAACTCTAAATCGACCTTCGTTTTTTGAAGAAATGTATGCAACATTTCATAAAAAGCTGGTTCAACTTGAGTGGCATTAACCGCCACACTGATTCTGTTATCCGATAAATTTCGTGCTTCCATGTATGCGTTATTCTAGCGAGTGTTATAATCTTTCGAAAACAAAGAGGTTATTTAATCCGAATTGAAACTTTTCTTTTTTGAGAAGTGTAAACATAGGTGAGCAAAAGATTTGTTCTGTATGTTCAGGTTTGTATCCGTAATGTTCTTCCAGGCTCATGCCTTCAATTAATCCTAGCTTTAACAAAATTTCTAAAATATGATCAACTTGAGGAGAGGGCACGGTGATAATTAACCTACCGCCTTTTTTCAAATATTGAAAACAGCCCTCCGCTAATTGCTTTTGTTGGTTGGTAGGTATATGTTCTAAAACGGCCAAAAGAGTAATTGCATCAAAGGTTTCTCCTTTGGGGCAAGCCTCAGGGAAGTAACCCGGATAAAGGATATAATTTTCGCTAACTATTTTCTCCTTCAATGTTGGATCAACCCCTAAGCCCTTTGAAATATAACCCTTCCACTTATCAAACATCACACCATCAACACTACCAATATCTAAAACAGCGTCATTTTTACGGATATATTTCTTTGCCTTACTAATGCGCACATTTTGAAGGTAAATATCTAAAGCTTTCATGAGTTCAGGTCTATTTTTTATTTACAGATAACACGCTTAGTAGGAAGCTCGACAACACCGTTTGCAACCCTAATATGATAGCGATAACACTTGGGATAACTATCCTCAGAATTTTGGAATAATCTAATTGGCCAAAATTACTTTCTTCCCAAACATAGAGGGAGTAAAAGGTTCCACTTAGGCCCGCTAACAGAATGAGGAGTCCGGCTATAAGTCCGGCTTCTAATGAAACAATATTGAAGGCTTTTGTAAGCGAATCTTTTACAGGCAAGAAGCCTGCTTGAACTGCATAGGCTCTGGTAAATACACCAAAACTAACAGCTTGGTATCCTACAATAATGAAGGCTCCGGCATACAGTAAAGTGTTCGTATCAAAGTATACTCGGTTAAAAACGTCAACGGGACCTTGAACAATGAGAATGCTCATGATAAATCCGAGTAACATTAAGAACAAACCTGGATATAGGAACAGCCATCTTGGACTGTAAATTAACAAAAAGCGCAAATGGCGCCAACCGTCTCGCCAAGTTCTTAAATGTGGCGGTCTGGTTCTACCATCTTTAGAGAGTGTGGTGGGTACTTCGGTAATATTGAGTTTAAAAATAGTGGCTTTCACTACCATTTCACTGGCAAACTCCATTCCCGTAGTTTTTAAATCAAGTAAGCTAACAATATCTTGTCTGAACCCACGTAAACCGCAATGAAAATCGCCAACAGGGCATTTAAAAAACAGGCGACCAATGAACGACAAAACAGGGTTGCCAAGGTATCTATGGAGGAAAGGCATGGCACCTTCTTTGATTCCACCCTTGAACCTATTTCCCATTACCAAGTCTTTCCCTTTGCGCAATTCTTCCACAAACAAGGTTAGGTTTTCAAAATCATAACTATCATCGCTATCACCCATGATGACATATTTGCCTCTTGCGGCTTCAATGGCTCCCATAAGGGCGCTTCCATATCCTTTTCTGGGAATGGCAATAACTCTGGCTCCTAGGTTTTCAGCTAATTTTTGTGAACCATCTGTACTTCCATTGTCACCAATCACCACTTCACCCATGACGTTATTAGCTTTCATCCATGAAAATGCTTTGCGGATGCAGATTTCAATTGTTTCAGCTTCATTTAAGCATGGCATTACCACACTCAATTCTATATTGTTGTTCGTGTTATCCATTGTTTCGGGAATTGCGAAAATAATTAATTATGACACTTCACCCAATTTCAAACTAACTTTTAGGCAATTGATAGGCAGTTAATTGCCCAATATGTTTCACAATGGCAAATGAAAGAAATTTCGAAAAGTCTAGAAATGGTTTATTTCTTATCTGCTAAACTCATTTTAACTGCTTGGAGGATACCATTTTTAAGTTCCTCTATATTGATTTTTTTGTGGGCAGAAATAAATATGGCTGGGTTGTTTTCTTTTGCCATCCATGATTTTTTCAATTGATCAATATATGCATGTTTGCTTTCAATGGTTTCGTCGCCAAGAATGAAAGGTTCTTTGAGACAATCAATTTTATTGAAAACTAAAATGACGATTTTATTCAAAGCCTTTATTTCTTTGAGCGTTTCATTAACCACATGAATGTGATTTTCAAAAGAAGGGTGACTCACATCAACCACATGGAGCAAGATATCTGCCTCCCTTATTTCATCTAAAGTTGACTTAAAACATTCAACCAATTGGTGGGGAAGTTTTCTAATGAATCCTACGGTATCGCTTAACAGGAAAGAGGCTTCGGGCCAATCTACTTTTCTTACTGTACTATCAAGGGTGGCAAATAGTTTATCCTCTGCAAAAACGTCGCTTTTAGACAGTAAATTCATGAGGGTTGATTTGCCAACATTGGTATAACCTACCAAAGAAATGCGCACTTTTGAATCTCTATTTCTTCTCTGTGTAGCGGCCTGTTTATCAATAATGTCTAAGCGTTCCTTGAGTTTGGTGATTTTTTCTCTGAGTGCTCTTCGGTCTGTTTCAATCTCAGATTCTCCCGGACCTTTCATTCCAATTCCCCCTTTGTGTTTGCTTAAGTGGGTCCACATTCGGGTCAGCCTTGGCAATAAATATTGGGTTTGTGCCAGTTCAACTTGAAATTTGGCTTGGGCACTTTTGGCCCTTGATGCAAATATATCGAGTATTAGATTGCTCCTATCCAAAATTTTACATTTGATGGAGTTTTCCAAATTTCTCAATTGGGAAGGAGAAAGTTCATCATCAAAAATGACGATGTCTATGTTTTGTGCGCTCACAAAATCGCAGATTTCTTGCAACTTACCCTCACCAATAAATGTTCGAGGATTAGGATAGGTTAATTTTTGCTGAAATTTCTTCACAACCTTTGCGCCTGCGGTTACAGCTAAAAAGGCAAGTTCTTCTAAATATTCTTCTGCCTGTTCTTGACGTTGGTTCTGGTTTATGACACCCACTAAAACGGCTTCTTCTTGTTTTTTAGCGGTATCAAATGTTTTTGGTTTCGTCATGTATCTTTTATGTTCAAAAATGGGTCGGAAAAAGTATCTTCGCTTTTTTGAAACTTACTGCAAATAAATGGCATTTCGATTGTATTTTGTTTTTCTGTTTGTGATACAGGTTTTTTTCTGTTCAGGACAAACTGTGGAGTGGGGTAATCCTCAAAAAATTAAGCAGAAAAACCTCTACTCGCAGATAGTTGGAGAAACGCCCGCAGGAATTTTTGTTCTGAGGTGTAAGAACAATGATTTTTCTTCGGAAGTAATCCTTGAAAAGTACAAGTTGAACTTAACTTTGGATCAAAGCATGCCTGCGCCAATTTCAATAAATGGGACCATTGAGCGGGTGCTTCTAGTAAATGGTGAATTGCAAATTTTTATCAGTGCAAGGAATACCCAAACCAATGCCATTGATATTTTGGTTCAGAAAGTAGATGCAAATTTAAAGGCCGTTGGATTGCCCAATGTTATCTGCACTTTTCCGGCTTCATCGATGTTAGATAAAAGGAAAATTCAAATAAAGACAAGTGCAGATAAGAAGAAGGTTTTGATGATGTTTTTAACCAAAGGAGCCAGTGTGGGTGAATGCAAATTAAATTTGTACGCCTACAATGAATCAATACAACAGATCTTTGGTAAACAATTCACCTTAAACGTTCAAGCAGATGATGTGTTCATCACTAATTTTGAAACAGATAACGAAGGGAATGCTTTTGTGTTGATCGATTTCCCAATGACAAACGGATCTAAATTAGCTGATAATAGAGAGTTTTTCTTGTATGCCTATTATCCGGCAGAAGATAAAATGCTAGCTTATCCTATTGGAAATGAAAATTTATTTATCGAAGAATTGGCGCTAACACTTAATAATTTCAATCATACAGTATCGGTAATGGGTTTCTATTCTGAAGGAAACAATAGTGTAGTGAATGGCTTTTTTATGGAAAGATTCAATATCAATACCAAAGCAACCGAAGAGAAGTATGCTTCTGTTATTGACATGGAATCATTAAAGTCTGTAACAGGGGCTAAGTTGGAAAGAAAGAACCCCGATTTTAAAAATTATTATATCCGAAAATTGATACCTAGAAGTGATGGTGGGGTTTTTATGGTGGCAGAAAAGTTTACCAAAGTTGAGCAACACTTTAATTATTACCAGAACAATATCCCACAAGATGGGGTAAGAATTACCTACAATTTTGATGATGTGGTATTGTTTTCAGTAAATAAGGATGGCAGTATTCACTTTGGCGATATGATTAGAAAACGACAAGGATCAGTAGGTGATGGTGGTTATTTGAGTGGGGTTTTTACCATGACAACACAGGATAATATTTTCCTAATGTACAATTCTGAACTAGACAAAGACGGAAATATTATGGTTCATACGGTGAATTACGAAGGTAAAACAGATGAGAGAATAGCAGTAAAATCTACCAATTTTAGTGTGGCTCTTATACCAAGTGAATGCAAGCAAACAGGCGCATCAAGTATGCTTGGTGGTACCATAAAAGATAAGCAATTTACCTTGATGAGGATAACATATTAGGAGGTGCATTTTGTTAGAAATATTTAGAACAAATACCATTTTTTCAATAGTAGGTTTAATACTCTTTACCTTCTTGGTTCGCACGGCAAGTTTTATTATTCCAGCTCCTGTTGAACCCCTATTAAATACACCTTTCGCTGAATTGGTGTTCAAAGTTTTAAAAGAAAATCAACTATTTCCTCATATGAATAGTTTGATAGCTATTCTCTTGTTATTGGTTCAAGGAATACTTATCAATTATATCAGCAGTTCGCACGAAATTTTGTATAAAAATTCTGTATTACCTGGGTTGTTTTATATTCTGATAAATAGCATTTACCCAGAGCAATTGCAGTTAACTCCTCAATTATTATCCAATACTTTTATCATTCTTTTATTTAATAGGTTGTGTTATTTGTATGAAAGTCCGCAACCCCTTTTTCTGGTGTTTGATGCGGGAATTTGGCTTGGATTAGGAATCCTGCTAGATTATGATTTAATCATTTATTTGCCATTCATTTTGGTGAGTGTGTTATACATGACCTCCTTTAATTTGCGCTACTGGTTGGTAGCTATTTTTGGGATTATTGTGCCAGGATATTTTTTAGGTGTGGTGTTTTATTTAACCAATCATCTAAATGATTTTTTGGTTTCCTTTCAATATTCTTTTGAGAAGAGTTATTTTAACCCTATTGGAATTACTTTAAAAGAGGGACTTATATGGTTCTTGATTATACCTGCATTTGTATTTTCGGTATTTGAACTTCAAATAAATTTCTTACGTAACAAAGTAAAAACGCGCCGTGTACAATTGATAATCCTCATTATGCAACTCTTTGGAATCATCTCTGTGTTGGCAGAGAACCAAGGATATATTTTTGGGTTAACTTTTTTGGCTCCTGCTTTGGCCTTTTTATTGGCCAA
Source organism: uncultured Bacteroidota bacterium (assembly GCA_903834625.1). Classification (GTDB taxonomy): domain Bacteria; phylum Bacteroidota; class Bacteroidia; order UKL13-3; family UKL13-3; genus B1. Next base: position 7,869 of record CAILJQ010000101.1, on the reverse strand, counting down.
TTATTTTTTGCGTTCACAACGGAAATGGTTGAAGGAAATTTTGTTCATAGGAATGATCATTTGCATGATGTATTACCATTATTTTAATACCTGATTATGTTCTATTTTTTATCAAAAGTATTATACGCAATGGTGGCGCCCGTAAGTATTATTTTAATACTCATGTTGCTTTACTTTTTTACAAAGGTTAAGTCTTATATATATTGGGCATTTGGTTTATTGTTGTTCTTTACCAACCCATGGATTGCGCAAAATGTAATAGGCTGGTATGAAGTTGAACCTATTGCTCTTTCGAAAAAAAATTCATTTGATGCCATTATTGTGCCTTCTGGTTTTGTAACCAATTACACCGTAGACGGACAGTTACGTGTTAATTTTAACGATGGCAACGACCGGATGCTTCAAGCCATTGATTTATATAAGAGAGGCATATCAAATAGAATCATTTATACGGGTGGGGCAGATACCATTTTTGGTGCCTATAAAGCAGAGTCAGAATTGGCCAAAGCCTTTATGGTAAAATGTGGCATTCCAGATACCGCAATTTGGATTGAAACCAAATCTATCAATACTTTTCAGAATGCTTCTTTTACGGCAAAAATGCTTGCCAAAAAAGACCCAGGATTTCTAAAGAAAAAATACCTTTTGGTTACGGCAGGTTTTCATATGCCAAGAGCTCTGGCCTGTTTTGAAAAGCAAGGATTTGAAGTAGTAGGTTATAGTGGTGATTTGCGAAGTATTAGAAGTAAAGATACCGTTATGAATACTGTGATGCCCTCTTATGGTGGCTTGCAAATTTGGACCTATTTGTGGAAAGAATGGATTGGTTTGGCAGTGTATTGGATGAAGGATTATATCTGATGGTTTTTATCAGATAAACAGAAATGGAAATGACGAAAGAAAAGAAAATTAAAAAGGGTAATGTTGCTGAAAAAGTTACACCAGCCTTGAACAGTGAAGTTGAATTACAGGTTGAAGTAATTGAAGTATTGGGCGCAAGGGAACATAACCTTAAAAATATAGATGTAACCATTCCAAGGAATAAGTTGGTAACCATTACCGGGTTGAGTGGAAGCGGCAAATCTAGTTTGGCTTTTGATACCATTTTTGCCGAAGGGCAAAGAAGGTATATGGAGAGTTTTTCTGCTTATGCTAGGCAGTTTATTGGTAACATGGAGCGCCCAGATGTAGACAAGATAAATGGGCTTTCCCCAGTTATTGCAATTGAACAAAAAACAGTTAATAAGAACCCAAGATCTACAGTTGGTACCATTACTGAGATATATGATTTTTTAAGGTTATTGTATGCTAGGGCATCCGATGCTTATAGTTTTGTGACGGGCGAAAAGATGGTGAAATTTACTGAAGAACAAATCATAAGCACCATCATTGAAAAATTTGAGAATAAAAAAATATCCATTTTAGCCCCATTGGTAAAAGGTAGGAAAGGCCATTACCGCGAGTTGTTTGAGCAAGTAAGAAAACAAGGGTATACCAAGGTGAGATTAGATGGCGTGTTGGTTGATGTAACCCCAAAAATGCAAGCCGACCGATATAAGATTCATGATATTGAGGTACTCATTGATAGAATTGAATCATCAAAAGGAGCAAGATTTAGAATTTCTGAAAGTGTGAAAAGTGCTTTAAGGATGGGTAAAGGCACCATGGTTTTACTAGATAATTCTACAGATAAGGTTCACCATTTTAGCAAGTTTTTGATGGACCCTGCCAGTGGAATTAGTTATGATGAACCACAACCAAATACCTTTTCTTTTAACTCTCCATATGGCGCTTGTACTGTTTGTGATGGCTTAGGAGTAAAGAGTATTATTGATGAAAAAACCATGATACCCGACCCTAAATTAAGCATCAATAAAGGGGGTTTGGCACCATTGGGTGAAGCAAGAGAGAATTGGACTTTTCTTCAATTGAGAGAATTAGGAAAACGCTATAAGTTTTCATTTGCCGACCCTATTGAGAAAATTTCAAAAGAGGCCATGCAGGTGATCTTATATGGTTCAGACGAACCACTTGTTGTGCCTTATCAATTTAGTAGTGGTTATACTCAAAATTATAATAGTAATTGGGAAGGGCTAGTACATATTATTACGCGCCATTACCATGAAAAAAGTTACGATGCCATTTACAAATGGGCAGAAGAATTTATGGAAATCCAGCCTTGTCCGGAATGTAAAGGCGCTAGGCTCAAAAAGGAAGCCTTACATTATAAAATTGGAGAAATGAACATAGCACATTTAGCTGCTATGGAAATTGGTGCCTTGGGCGATTGGTTTGCCAAGGTAGAAAGCTTGTTAGATGCCAAACAATTGATTATTGCCTCAGAAATATTAAAAGAAATAAGAAGTAGAATAGAATTCTTGCGTGGAGTTGGAATAGATTACCTTACCCTAAACTCTCCTGCAAAAACCTTAAGTGGTGGAGAAGCTCAACGCATTAGGTTGGCCACACAAATTGGATCACAATTGGTGGGTGTATTGTACATCTTAGATGAGCCAAGTATAGGTTTACACCAAAGAGATAATAACCGTCTCATCCAATCATTAAAATCATTAAGAGATTTAGGAAACAGTGTGATTGTAGTTGAACACGATAAGGACATGATGGAGGAGAGTGATTTTATTTTAGATATTGGTTTTGGTGCAGGTGTGCATGGCGGTCATATTGCTGCACAAGGAACCATGCAACAGATACTCAATTCAAATTCTATTACTGCACAATATTTAAATGGGAGCAAGCAAATAGAAATTCCTAAAAAACGACGTAAGGGAAACGGACATTTTCTTGAGCTGAAAGGAGCTACAGGGAACAATCTGAAGAATGTTAACATTTCAATGCCACTTGGAACATTTATTTGTGTAACAGGAGTAAGTGGAAGTGGCAAGTCATCGCTTATCAATGAAACCTTATATCCCATTCTTCGACAACATTTTTATGGTTCGCATCAAAAGCCGCTCACTTACAAGGAGATAGTTGGTTTAAAACATATTGACAAAGTTATTGATATTGACCAATCGCCCATTGGACGTACACCAAGAAGCAATCCTGCTACTTATGTTGAGGTATTTAGTGACATCAGAACCTTGTTTGCCAATTTACCAGAATCTAAAATCAGGGGATATAAACCGGGCAGGTTTTCATTTAATGTAAAGGGAGGCAGGTGCGAAACTTGCCAGGGTGCAGGAATGCGCAGCATTGAAATGAATTTTTTACCCGATGTTTATGTTACCTGCGAAAATTGTGGGGGTAAAAGGTACAACCGCGAAACATTAGAAGTTCGATTCAAGGGAAAAAGCATCAATGATGTATTGAATATGCCCGTTGAAGAAGCTGTTCAATTTTTTGAAAATACCCCACATATACTCCGCAAGATTGTTGCTTTAAACGAGGTAGGATTGGGATACATTACTTTGGGTCAGCAAAGCACTACCTTAAGTGGAGGTGAGGCACAAAGGGTAAAATTAGCCACAGAATTGAGTAAACGCGATACAGGAAATACCTTCTATATTCTGGATGAACCTACCACAGGTTTGCATTTTGAGGATGTAAAAGTGTTGCTAGAAGTGCTCCAAAAATTGGTTGACAAAGGCAATACAGTTTTGGTGATTGAACACAATTTAGACATGGTGAAGGTGGCAGATTATATTATAGATATTGGTCCAGAAGGTGGTAAATATGGCGGTTCAGTTATTGCTGAAGGTACACCAGAAAAAGTGTGCTTATCTAAAGAAAGTCATACCGCTGTTTTCTTAAGAAAAGAGTTGGGATTATAACCATGCAACCAAAAGCTTGATATGATAAACATCATATCTTATTCTCCTTAACTTTTATTGATTTGTGTTCAATACAAATTGATAAAATTATGATACTAGCCCCTTATTTGTCTTTCAATGGAAATTGTGAAGAAGCCTTTCAATTTTACGCTAAAGTGTTTGAAGGTGAAATATCTATATTAAATAGGTATGATGGTTCACCCATGGAAATTCCTGCTGGCATGGAGCAAAAAGTACTGCACGCAGAAATTGTTTTTGAATCGAACCGAATACAAGGTTGTGATGATTTAAAGGCCACAGAAGCTCCTGCCAATAGTTCATTGGCATTGAGTTTTATGGAAGTATTTGTAATGGATAGGGTATTTGCGAATTTATCTGAGGGAGGTGAGGTAACAATGCCTCTTCAAGATACTTTCTGGGGCGCAAGATTTGGGATGATCACAGATAAATTTGGCATCCGCTGGATGTTCAATTGTGACCTCAATTAGTGCTAGGCTTCTTTTAATTCTGGGCTGGTAAATTTATATCCAATACCTCTCGCAGATTGAATAAACTCAGGCATCTTAGGGTCTTCTTCAAAATATTTCCTTAGGGCTAGAATGAAGTTATCAATGGTTCTGGTATTAGGTATTACCGTATAATCCCAAACTACTTTTAGAATATGCTCACGACTTACTACTTGGTTTTTATTTTCAATAAGTAGTTTCATGAGCATCAATTCTTTTTTGGTAAGCTCAAACTTACCACCTATTCCTTGTGCTTCGTGGTTCTCAAAATTGATCCAATTGTTGCCAAATTTAAAAAGTTTGGGAACCTTGTTTTCATTGCTTGATTTAATTTGCTTACTGCGTTCAATAAGCTTGTTAATTCTGAGAATTAACTCCTCCAATTCAAAGGGCTTGGTAAGGTAATCGTCTGCACCTTTCTTTAACCCATTTATTCTATCGGCAGGGGTATTTTTGGCTGAAAGAAATAGTACTGGAATTTGTTGGTCGTACATTCTGATGTTCTCACAAACCATCAAGCCATCCATTTCTGGAAGCATGATATCTAAAATAACCAAATCAAATTTTTGTTCACGGAAAATTTTGATAGCATCGGTGCCAGTTCCTGAAATTTGAACTTGGTGGCCTTCCAATTCTAAGTTTAATTTTATGGCATGTTGCAAATGAACCTCATCTTCAACAAGCAAAATTCTATTCTGCATCTGACTGTAATTTAATATCAAAAATAGTTCCTTTTGGTTGGTTATTTCTCACTGAAATTTTCCCATTGTGCAACTCAACCAAATGTTTAACAATGAATAACCCCAAACCTGTCCCTTTTGTTTTACGGGTATTTTCATCCCCAATTCTAAAGAACTTATTGAAGAGCATTTTTTTATCCTCCTCATGAATGCCTGGACCCTGATCTCCTACGCTAAATACAGCCTGATTCCCTTTTATTTGAAGTGATATTTCTATGGTGGAATTTTGGCCGCCATATTTTATTGCATTGGTTATCAAGTTATTTATGATCATCTCCAAAGCTGTAGGGTCACCTTTGATAAAAACTTGGTCTTGTATTGTGCTTTGAATCCATTGCTCATTTGGATTTTGTTTCTTAAAATTTGTTATGATTTCTTGAAGCAACTCGCTAAAGTTAATAGATTGGTTTTCAATAGTGTATTTATTGCTATCTAATTGGGCAGATAACAGCAATTTCTCAACTTGATCTTGTAAGCGGTGGGCTTCGTTCAAAGAGTTCTCTGCAATGGTTTTAAGTTGTTCCTGACTTACCTGCCTTTTCAAGAGCGTTTCTAAATACAACTTCATGGCAGTTAAAGGCGTTTTCAATTCATGGGTAATAGACAATAAAAAGTTGTTCTGCATTTTTTTTAAAAACAGCTCTTTTCTAAAGCTTCGGTATATAACTATCATACCCCATAAGAGTAATAACATCATCACTGCCCCTTCAGTAATATACATCCATAGTTTTCTATGGTAGGTATCCTCAAGCTCTTGGTAACTCGCTAATTTGGGTCGAACCATAAAATTATCCATTGGCAAAAAAGAATCTAAAAAGATTACTTCCAAATCTGGATAATTTGGGTCGAAAAAAGTTTTCATCCCAAGGGTATCATCAAACAATTGCTGGTCTATGGCACCGTGGATGTCGAAAGTTGCCTTGTAACAACGCATTTCAAGCACATCCTTTTGTTGTAAATAAATGGTTTTATTATTTCGATAATGCGCGTATGTCCACCAACCAAAAGCCGCAATGATGTAAATACTTAAAACAATAAAAATGATTCTAGCTCTGTCCAATGCCTTCCAACATTAAATTTCCCAAAGCGTGTTTCTGTTTGGTTTGGTATATTTTCGAATATTGATCCAAAAGGCAATGATGAGGTATACAATTACCGGTGAGCCCATGGTGATAAAAGAAGTGTAAATAAAGTATAACCTTATTTTGCCTGAGGATATTCCAAATCTATCGCCAAGATAGTTGCAAACACCAAAGGCATTTTTCTCGACAAAATATTTTAGCTTTTCCATGATTCTTTAATGTGACCTGCAATTTATGAAAACTTTTAATCTTTTAAGACCTTAATTTCCCATCCATCTTTCATTTTATGGTTGGGTTTATCTGGTAGGGCAATGTTTATAAGCTGGTTAAGCCCCAGGCCAATGCCAATAGAAATACCAATTTTACCCAAATCTGATACATTGTTTTGGGAATATAATTCCTTTAACACCAAAATAGTTCCCACAGTGGCCATCAAGCTCAAGCCAGTTTTTAAAAGCACCCTGCCAACTCCTGCCCTTCTAAATTCTATCACATCTGCATAGCGTATTTCCTTAAAATTTATTTGATTATCTGTATTGCTTCTGTCCATACCTAGTAGGGGAGTTCCAACTATAAATGTACTATCCTTAATTTCTAATAGGGTACTTTTAACATATTCGGTTTGACCCAAATAGCCTTTATATTTAACTGAGAGCTGGTCGCCTATATTTGTATGAATCATTTTTCCTTGTGTAGGATTGATGAAAAGAATTTTACCTTGTGCGAATCCCAAATTCCCAAATAGGATTTGGGTCAAGAAGATTAGGAAGACAGACTTTTTTTCAAAATAGTATTTCCAATACTGCATTCTAAACATTTTTTATAGATGCAATAATAGTTTTTTAATTGTAAGAGCGCTTGCGACTCTTCGGCATTTTTAGCCCTAATGCCAAGTTTGTCCCAAATCCTTATTATTTTATTGTCTTCGGCAGGTAATAAGGCTAACCATTCAATAGTTTTATCACATACTTGTTCTTTCTGATGGTATTTCCCATAAGCAAATAAAACAGGGATAATCACATTTAATATCAAATGGTTTTGCATACTTTCACTCAGCTGAATTGGTTCCAATTTACTTTTGGAATGAATGGGATGAAGATCGCCAATATCAACTATTTGGTTGTTTTTGAGGTATAGAGAATTTCTTACTTGCGCTAAATTTTCATAGGAAGATAAATTATCTAGATTCAATTCTTGCTTGCTTAATAATTCTGCAAATTGAATGATTCTGATGGGAGGAAAACCATGAGGCCTTAAGCCCTTGTATTTCCATAAACTTACGTCCATACTTGTTAAGGAATAAAGTTTTTGAAAGTATAAAAATTCTATTTTTAAACTTTGGTTATAATTATCATTAAAATGTTTGCCCATAAAGCCTGCAACCCCTAGTAAGATAGATTGATAAGAGAGAGAATCACCTTGGTGTTTTTGCCATAGTTGTTCGGGTAATCCTTTGAATAATAAATCAAAGGGTAAAGCATTGGTTTGCCTTCCCAAATAATGTCCAATGTGCATGTTAAAAACACGTTCCCAATGACCTTTTTCTTTGTGCAAAATTTGCATCATGTTGGTACATTTTACTTCTAATCTTTCCATGCCTAATCTTGGAATAAACCATTGTAAACTTCCTCTTTCTTTATCAGTAATATTCTTTGCACAAGGGATTTCATTTTTAGATTCCATGATAGATTCATATAACTGAAGCAGCTCTTGTGAAATCAAATTTTTAAGTTCTATTGCAGCTATTTTT
>CAILJQ010000100.1 GCA_903834625.1 uncultured Bacteroidota bacterium | reverse complement strand
GTGTATGTATATGCAACGATAATTTGCTTGATCAGGCTTTAAAGTAGCATTTTTAGTTATTGAAGGTAAAAGGATAAAATAAAGCAGTTTTTCATGAATAGCGATTATATCTCTATTATTGGCATATAAATCAACCTTAATTGAACCAATCGTTAAAAGGTGTTCAGTAAAGCTCTTAATAAATGGACTGCTCACTGTGCGAAGAAATAAAAAAAAAGAGATAAACTAGTTAAAATTCATTTATTTGCAAGACAATCGTTACCCGTTATCCAAGCGTGAAGAGAAAAAGTTATTTTTTCATCATTCAGTTGTTGGCCTTCTGGCTATTCCCAATGGGAGTCCACGCTCAGTCTTTTTATGAGCTTGGAAAGAACTCTATTTATCTTTTAGAAAAGGATGAATGGTTGTTTTACCCCGGAAAAACCTACCAAGAAATAAAAGAAAATCCTGCTCTTGTGCCTGAAAAGGTTATTATTCCTGGTAATTGGGTTCAAACAGGTCATTCTGCATTTGGTTATGGAACCTATTTGTATAAGTTCACCCACGATTTAAAGCCTAAAGATCATTTATCTATAAAGGTAATGACAATTGGTACTTCTTATGATTTTTTTGCCAATGGCGAGTTAGTTGGGTCAACAGGAGTTTTTTCTAAAACAAAGGAAGGCTATAAGCCTGATTATTACCCAAGATTATTCAATATAGAAGCCAAAACAGATACAGTTGAATTGGCCTTTCAAGTAGCTAATTATGATTATAGAAATGGAGGGATTTGGTTCGCTCCAAGTATAGGGTTGCCTGAAAAGATGCTCTCCTTGCAAATTAAAGAGCTTTTCACTGATTCATTTTTATGTGGGTCATTGTTTGTTTTGTTCTGCTATTTTATTGCTTTTTACTACATCAAAACCGATGATAAATCGTCTCTTTATTTTGCCGCCATGTGTTTCTTTGCGGCACTGAGAATAGCATCTACAGGGGATATTTTATTAAGACAATTGCCTTTCCATATTCCATGGGATTTGTTGGTTAAATCAGAATACATTTCTATGGTTATGATGCTCCTATTTGGAGTATTTTATATGAATTCTCTCTTCCCAAGAGATGTTAATAAAAAAATGGTGAAGTATGTTAGTATCATTCAATTGAGCATGGCTCTTTTGTTTTTTGTTTTACCTATTAGTATCGGGTCATACATTATTCCATATTACTTATTCTTTTGCGCCTTTTTATTGGTCTATTTGCTGAACCTTGTGGTAAAGGTTGTTTATATGAAGCGACCGCTATCCTATTTGGTAGGGGGAGCTTTTGCATTGGTTTTCGTAGCTGGGATAAATGATATTTTATACAGTCAGGCAATTATTCGCTCTATTTACCTAATGCCGCCTGCCATATTTTTATTTGCCATTGTGCAGGCTATAACACTTACTAGGCTATTTTCAATGGCATTTAATGAAGTGGAGTCTTTGTCGAATAAGCTAAAGAATATCAACCTTAACCAGAAAGAGATTATTCAAGAAAGAACTTCTTTACTGAATATGCAAGCGCAAGAATTACAACGAAGTAACCAGATAAAGGATAAAGTATTTTCTATTATAGCGCACGATTTAAGGGCACCTATTAAGTCGCTCAGTACTGTTTTGGCATGGGTTGCCGACGATGATCTTACTTTTGATGAGCTCAAAAAATCATTAGGTAGCATTAGTAAAAATGTAGATACCTTAAACCTCACACTCGAGAACTTGCTTCAATGGAGTAGGAGTCAGTTAAATGGGGTAAAGAGTGAGCCAGAGTTAATTGATATTCGCCGTCCATTGCAAGAAATAATGGACTTGTACAAAATTCAGTTAAACGAAAAATCTATTCATTTTAAATTATCGGCCACTGAGCGTCATGCTGTTTTTATAGATAAACACCACCTCAATTTATTGTTAAGAAATTTGGTGAGCAATGCCATTAAATTTACCAAGCCTGAAGGAGTTATTGAGGTAACAGCAGAACCTTCTGGTGGAGGAAATACAAAAGTTTGCATTAAAGATGATGGGGTAGGTATGAGTGAAGAAGCCATACAAAAAGTTTTCTCTCCAGTAGAACATTATACTACCTATGGAACAGGCAACGAAAAGGGTACTGGTTTGGGATTATTGCTCTGTAAAGAATATGTAGATGGGGGTAGAGGTGAAATTTGGATTGAAAGTCAAGTAGGAGAAGGAACTAAGGTTTGTTTTACCTTGCCAAGTCATGCTATTTAGTGTAAGTTGCCAGCATCTTCTGCCAATTAAAATCGCTTAATATTTTTCTAATTTTTTGTCAATTCCATTGCTTTCATAGAAGTTTTCGGTCTGAACCAAATTAAATTCTTTCGTTATTTTACTAAAAGAAATTTTCTATCAATCTGCTATTTTCTTATTTTCACGAGCTTAATGGAGATAGAATGAAAGTTTTTAAATTTGGCGGTGCTTCTGTTAAAAACGCCGATGCAGTAAGAAATGTTGGAAATGTATTACAAGCCTTTGAAGGTGAAGAAGTGTTGGTAGTTGTAAGTGCTATGGGGAAAACCACCAATGCACTTGAATTATTAGCAACTGCCTATTTTGAAAACAAAGAAGAAAAACACGATATCTACAAACAGGTTAAGATTTTCCATGAGGAGATAATCAAAGGATTATTACACAATAGCTCCTCACATACATATGATGATATTGAAAATCTTTTTATTGAATTAGAATGTGAGTTAGAAAATTCGCCCGACTCAAATTTTGATAAAGTATATGATCAGATAGTTAGTTATGGTGAAATTTTCTCTTCAAGAGTTCTTAGTGCTTACCTCAACGAAGCAGGCATTAAAAACAGATGGATGGACGCCCAAAATTTTATTTGTACAGACAATACATACCGTGAGGGCAAAGTAGATTGGGATATTACAGGTAATTTGATTTCAAAAAAGCTAAAGCCAATTGTTAAAAAACAAATGGTGGTTACCCAGGGCTTTATTGGGCGAAATAAAGATAATTTCACAGTTACACTTGGAAGAGAAGGCTCTGACTATTCTGCGGCTATTTTTGCCTATGGTTTAGATGCAGAATCTGTTACAATATGGAAGGATGTTGCAGGTGTAATGAATGCAGACCCCAAAAAGTTCCCAGATGCTATTAAGATTGATGCAATTTCATACCCCAAAGCTATTGAAATGGCCTATTTTGGCGCAACAGTCATACATCCTAAAACCATTCAGCCACTTCAGAGTAAGAATATCCCTTTGTTGGTAAAATCTTTTGTTAACCCAACTGCTGAAGGTACTGTTGTTGGCGTGAGCAAAGAAAAAGAGGTTCACTTGCCTACAATTATTTCAAAGGGTAACCAATTACTTATATCTATTAGCTCTAAAGATTTTTCATTTATTGTTGAAGATAACCTAAGTAAAATATTTGATGCCTTTGCCACCCACAAGGTGAAAATAAACCTGATGCAGAATTCTGCTATTAGTTTTAGTGTGTGTGTTGATAATGATTTAAATAGAGTAAACCAATTGATTCAATTTTTGGAGAAGGATTATACGATCAAATCAAATGCAGGTGTAAGCCTTTTAACCATTACCAATTATACCCAAGAAACACTTTCAAAACATTTACAAGACACTCAATTATTAATTGAACAGAAAACAAGAAATACCGTTCAGTTGGTGGTTGGATTAAAAGCTTAACCACTCAATTTGTAAATGAATTTCTTTGTAAACTATTCAGAGATAAAGGTTTTGCATTTTTGCTATAAGTAAACTATTTTTCAAAATAATCTAAATGCCCAGCAAAAGGTGGGTGTTTTTATTAAAGTTATCTAAAATAAAACGAATAAAATCTTAATCAACATTCTTAAGAAAATCTTATGGAATTGGCTGTTTATCTTTGTTTTCGTTAATTAAGCATATCATGAAACTAAAGATATATCAGTTGAAAAAAATTGCATTCATTTGGGTGTTGTTTTTAAGTATAAGTACCTATCATGTGAATGCCGATCACGTTGTTGGTTCAGACGTAGCCTATGTATGTACAGGTAATCCAAATGAATACACAGTTACATTCAAACTTTACAGAGATTGCCAGGGAATTCAATTATGTTCTAATTGTCCTACGGCTCTTAGTCCGTCTTGTGCTATTTCTCTTCAAATTAGAGGTGCAACAGTTCCGGCGGGTTCGGGTTTACCAACCAGCCCATGTGCTGGCGTAAGTTTTGGAACCCAATCCATAGCAGTTGTAACTGCTTCAAGTGGGGTAGATGTAGTGCAATTATGTGCCTTGGAAAAAACAATTTGTAGCAATTGCGGTAGCAGAACACCAGGCACATTTACACCGGGTATTGAAGTATACACTTTTTCTGGAACTGTAAATTTAAGCGCAGTACCAGCAAGTTGTTGTTTGATTAGTGTTGGGTTTTCTACTTGTTGTAGAAATACAGCCATTACCACCTTGGCAAATCCCTCTTCACTTAGTTTTTTTACTGAAGCATTAATTAACCGTTGTGCTACTCCTTGTAATAGTTCACCAACCTTTACCAATGACCCTGTAGCTGTTACTTGTGCTGGTCAAGATTTTACATATAACTTGGGAGCCATCGACCCAGATAATGATTCTTTGAGTTATTCTTTTGGCCAATCTTTATTAAGTGCTGGTTCTTCTGCACCTTACGTTTCTCCATATAGCCCTACTGTACCCTTTCCATATTTAGGAGCTCCTACTCAAAGTCCACCCGCATTGCCGCCTGCAGGTATTAGTATAGATGCTGTTACTGGTGATATTCGTTTCAGGCCTATGGGTAACTTTGTGGCGAACCTAATTATTGAAGTTCGGCAGTGGAAGATGGTTGGAGGTGTGCCCACACTTATGGGGGTTACACGACGGGATATTCAGTTTTATAGCAAGTTCTGTCCTAATAATAATCCGCCCGTCTTACGAACTTATGATAATAATGGGGTACTCACCTCCCCACAACCTAACTTTAGCTATTCTGTATGTGCGGGTCAGCAATTGTGTTTTCTTGTTTCTGCTTGGGACAATACAGCAGGCACAGACTCTACAGATATGACATGGAATGCGCCAAGTGTAATGGTTGGTAATGGTGCAACTTTTGTAAAGGCATATAATGCTGCCAATAGAAATATTTTAGGGCCAAAGTTTGATAGTATGCGTTTTTGTTGGACTCCTCCTGCAAGTTTGGCATCTAACTTACCTTACTATTTTGTGGTGACAGCCAAAGATAGGGCATGCCCAATTCCTGCCCGCGTTACCAGGTCGTTTAGTATTTTGGTGAGGAAGGTTCCTGTAGCAGTAATTACCAAAACTAATAAAAATTGCGGGTACTATGATTTTGGATATACCCTCATGAACAATGTTCCTCTTAACAATAGCTACACCCAATTTAGTGTGGAGGTTGGACCAAATACGAATACATATGTAACATACACCGGAGGTATTGTAAATAACCACCGCTTTACTTTGGGTGGGTGGCACAAAATTAGGTTACGACTTACCACCTCACCGCCACCAAATCCTAATGGCTGCCCAAATGACAATATTTTAGACTCTATTTACATCCCAAATCCGGTAGATGTGACTATTCGTGATACCTTTAATTGTTATGGAACTCCTGTTACAGTGAAGGCTTCAGGAAAGTTTGGTACCCCTCTAGGATTATCTTATCGCTATACTTTTTATAGCGGAGCTTTGGCCTCAACCAACGTCATTCGTCCGTTTGGGATAGACTCAAACTGTGCAATTAACCCAGCCATTTCTGGAACTACCTCTGCATACAAAGTGGTTATTCAAGATTTGAATGGTTGTAAAGACTCAGCAGCATTTAATATTTTAACAAGGAATCTGCCTTTAAAAGAATTGCCAAGCAGTGTACGTTTCTGCTACGGAACAAGAGACACCTTGGATGCGG